>NZ_JBEYYB010000014.1:0-125681 GCF_040645335.1 Streptomyces sp. NPDC046821
TCCCGGCTTTCGGGGTGCGCCCGTTGGGGGGGGGCGGGCCCGCCCCCCCCCCCCCCACCCCGCCTTCGTGTTCACCCGCTCGTGTGGGCCTCAGCACACTCTCCCGTCGCAGGTCAGCGGCAGGTTGACGGGGTTCGCGGCGCGTGGTGGACTTCCCAGGCCATCTACGGCAGCAGGAGAGGAAGCCGGTGTGAATCCGGCGCGGTCCCGCCACTGTCACCGAGGTCCCTGAGACCCCGGAAGCCAGGAACTCTCGTTGCCGGTCTCTTCCAACCAGGGCGTGGACACCCTGAGTGAGGACATATCGCCATGCGGGGCTGTCAGTTGCGGGTGCTCCCGCCCAGGACCAGTACGAGAGTTCCCTCCGCCGTCGCGGCAGGCTGAACCGTGCGAGCCGCGCGAGTCTTCGCGTACGGCGCCACCGCCGGGCTGCTCGGTGACCTCCTGTTCGGCGATCCCCACCGCGGGCATCCGGTCGCCGCGTTCGGGCGGGCCGCGGGCGTTGTCGAGCGCGTGCTGTGGCGCGACCACCGCGGGTGGGGCGCGCTGCACACTGTCGTGTGCGCCGGGGGCGCCGCCGCCGCGGCCGGCCTCGCCGCGCGTGCCGTACGCCGCTCCCCCGCCGCCTCCGTCGCGCTGACGGCCGCCGCCACGTGGGCCGTTGTGGGCGGTACGTCGCTCGGGCGTGAGGCCCGCGCCATCGGGGGCGCGCTCGCCGCCGGGGACGTGGACGCGGCCCGTGCGCGGCTGCCGCACCTGTGCGGGCGTGACCCGCAGGCCCTCGACGCGGACGGGATCGCGCGCGCCGTCGTCGAGTCCGTCGCCGAGAACACTTCTGACGCCGTCGTGGGCGCCCTCGTGTGGGGTGCCGTGGCCGGCGTCCCCGGGCTCGTCGCCTTCCGTGCGGTGAACACGCTGGACGCGATGGTCGGGCACAAGTCGGCCCGCTACCGCCGCTACGGGTGGGCGTCCGCGCGCCTCGACGACGTGGCCGGGTGGCCCGGCGCGCGCCTCACCGGCGTACTCGCGGCCGTCGCGGGCGGCAGGCCCGGCGGTGCGCTCGCGGCGTGGCGGCGTGACGCGCGGCTGCACCCGAGCCCCAACGCCGGTGTCGTGGAGGCCTCGTTCGCGGGGGCGCTCGGCGTGCGGCTCGGCGGGACGTTGTCGTACGGCGGCCGCATCGAGCACCGGCCCGTGCTGAACGCGTCCGGCCGGGATGCGGAGATCGCCGATGTGGAGCGGGCCGCGCGCCTTTCGCGGCGGGTCGGTTGGCTGGCGCTCGGCGTGTGTGTCGCCGGGCGGGCCGTGTTGCGGAGGGGGAAGTCGTGAGTGGTGGCGGGCTGCTGGTGGCCGGGACCACGTCCGATGCCGGGAAGAGCGTGGTCACCGCGGGGATCTGCCGGTGGCTGGTGCGGCAGGGCGTGAAGGTCGCGCCGTTCAAGGGGCAGAACATGTCCCTGAACTCGTTCGTGACGCGCGAGGGCGCGGAGATCGGGCGGGCGCAGGCGATGCAGGCACAGGCCGCGCGGGTGGAGCCGAGCGCCCTGATGAACCCCGTACTCCTCAAGCCGGGGAGCGACCGGAGCAGTCAGGTCGTGCTCATGGGCAAGCCGGTGGGCGAGTTGAGCGCGCGCGGCTACCACGGGGGACGGCAGGCCGCGCTGCTCGACACCGTGGTGGGATGCCTGGAGGAACTCCGGGGCAGCTATGACGCCGTGATCTGTGAAGGGGCGGGCTCTCCCGCCGAGATCAATCTGCGCCGGACCGACATCGTCAACATGGGGATCGCGCGGGCCGCCCGGCTGCCGGTCCTGGTCGTGGGCGACATCGACCGGGGCGGCGTCTTCGCGTCGTTCTTCGGTACGACGGCCCTGCTGAGCGCCGAGGACCAGTCGCTGCTCGCCGGGTTCCTGGTCAACAAGTTCCGCGGGGACGTGTCCCTCCTCGAACCCGGGCTCGACATGCTCAAGGACCTCACGGGCCGGGCGACGTACGGGGTGCTGCCCTATCAGCACGGCCTCGGCATCGACGAGGAGGACGGGCTCCGGGTCTCGCTGCGCGGGGCCGTGCGGGAGTCCCAGACGACGGCGCCGGTCGGCGAGGACGTGCTGCGGGTCGCCGTGTGCGCTGTCCCGCTGATGTCGAACTTCACGGACGTGGACGCGCTGGCCGCCGAGCCGGGTGTCGTCGTGCGGTTCGTGGACCGGCCCGAGGAGCTCGTCGACGCGGACCTGGTCGTCGTGCCCGGAACACGCGGCACGGTCAAGGCACTTCAGTGGCTGCGCGAGCGCGGCCTCGCCGACGCCCTCGCGCGCCGGGCCGCGGAGGGCCGGCCGGTCCTCGGCATCTGCGGCGGTTTCCAGCTGCTCGGCGAGCGCATCGAGGACGACGTCGAGTCGCGCGCGGGGACCGTGGACGGCCTCGGACTGCTCCCCGTACGGGTGCGGTTCGCGCGCGAGAAGACCCTCGCCCGGCCCGTCGGCACGGCCCTCGGCGAGCCCGTCGAGGGGTACGAGATCCATCACGGCGTCGCCGACGTCACCGGCGGAGAGGCCTTCCTGGACGGCTGCCGGGTCGGCGCCGTCTGGGGCACGCACTGGCACGGCTCCCTTGAGTCGGACGCCTTCCGCCGTGCGTTCCTGCGGGAGGTGGCGGCCGACGCGGGCCGCCGCTTCGTGCCGGCGCCCGGCACGTCGTTCGGCGCGCTGCGCGAGGAGCAGCTCGACCGGCTCGGCGACCTGATCGAAGAACACGCGGATACGGACGCGCTCTGGCGGCTCATCGAGTCGGGCGCTCCGTCCGGACTGCCTTTCATTCCACCGGGAGCGCCCGCATGAGCACTGTGTTGTTGTTGTCGACCGCGGACACCGATCTGCTGGCGGCGCGGGCGTCCGGCGCCCCGTACCGGATCGGGAATCCGACGCGGGTCGACGTGGAGAGCGAACTGCCGGGGCTGCTCGACGGCGTGGACATCGCCGTCGTCCGGCTGCTCGGCGGGAAGCGGGCCTGGGAGGACGGGCTCGCGGCGCTGCGGGCGTCGGGTGTGCCGACGGTGCTGCTCGGCGGCGAGAGCGTGCCGGACGCGGAGCTGATGGCCGAGTCGACCGTGCACGCGGGCGCGGTGGCGGAGGCGCTGCGGTATCTCGTCGAGGGCGGGCCCGACAACCTCGTGGAGCTGGCCCGTTTCCTCGTGCAGGACGTGCTGCTTAACGGGCACGGCCGGGCGGGCGGCGCGCAGGAGCGGCACAGCGCCGAGCCGCGCAAGATGCCCGAGTTCGGGGTGCACGGCAGCCGTGCGCACGTCGAGGGGCGGCCGACGGTCGGCGTGCTCTTCTACCGGGCGCACGAGCTGTCGGGGAACACGGCGTTCGTGGACACGCTGTGCGACGCGATCGAGGCACGCGGGGTCAACGCCCTTCCGGTGTACTGCGGTTCGCTGCGCGGCGCCGACGCCGGGCTGTACGAACTCCTCGGCCGGGCGGACACCCTCGTGGCCACCGTGCTCGCGGCGGGCGGCGCGCACGCGTCGCAGGCGTCGGCCGGCGGTGACGAGGAGGCGTGGGACATCGGCGCGCTCGCCGACCTCGACATCCCCGTACTGCAGGGCCTCTGCCTGACGTCGTCGCGGGCGACCTGGGAGGCCTCCGACGCGGCGCTGTCGCCGATGGACGCGGCGATGCAGGTCGCGATCCCCGAGTTCGACGGGCGGATCGTCACGGTGCCGTTCTCCTTCAAGGAGGAGGGCCCGGACGGCGTCCCCGTGTACGTAGCCGATCCCGAGCGGGCGGCGCGCGTCGCCGGTATCGCGGTGCGGCACGCGCGCCTCGGCCACAAGCCCAACGGTGAGAAGAAGCTCGCCGTCGTCTTCACGGCGTACCCGACGAAGCACTCGCGCGTCGGGAACGCGGTGGGCCTGGACACTCCCGCGTCGGCCGTGCGCGTGCTCGACGCACTGCGCGCCGCCGGGTACGGCGTCGACGGTTACCCGGACAACGGGGACGAGCTGATCCACCGGCTCATCGAGGCGGGCGGGCACGACGTCGAGTGGCTGACGGAGGACCAGCTGGCGGCGGCCCCGGCGCGGGTGCCTCTGGCGGACTACCAGGCATGGTTCGACAAGCTGGCCCCCGAGCTGCGCGACGGGATGCTGGAGGCGTGGGGCGAGCCGCCGGGCTCCCTGTACGTCGACGGCGACGACATCGTGCTCGCGTCGCTCCAGTTCGGGAACGTCGTCGTGATGATCCAGCCGCCACGCGGCTTCGGCGAGAACCCGATCGCGATCTACCACGACCCGGACATGCCGCCGTCGCACCACTACATGGCCGCGTACCGCTGGCTGGACAACAGCTTCGGCGCGGACGCCATCATCCACATGGGCAAGCACGGCACCATGGAGTGGCTGCCGGGCAAGGGCCTCGGCCTGAGCGGGAGTTGCGCGCCCGACGCGGTGCTCGGTGAGCTGCCGCTGATCTATCCATTCATCGTGAACGACCCGGGCGAGGGCACGCAGGCCAAGCGGCGCGGGCACGCCACGGTCGTCGACCACCTGGTGCCGCCGATGGCACGCGCCGACACGTACGGCGACCTCGCGAAGCTGGAGCAGCTGCTCGACGAGTACGCGCTCGTGTCGGACCTGGACCCGACGAAGGCTCCGGCCGTGCGGGCCCAGATCTGGACGCTGGTGAAGGCCGCCGAGCTCCACCACGACCTGCACGTCGACGAGCAGCCGGACGACGGCGACTTCGACGAGTTCGTGATGCACATCGACGGCTATCTGTGCGAGATCAAGGACGTGCAGATCCGTGACGGTCTGCACATCCTGGGCGGCGGGCCGGTCGGTGAGCCGCGCGTGAACCTGGTGCTCGCGGTGCTGCGCGCCTCGCAGGTGTGGGGCGGCGCGGCGAACGCGCTGCCCGGTCTGCGGGCCTGCCTGGCCGAGCACTTCGGGCTCGTCGAGAAGGAGCTGCTCGGTGAGCCGGGCGCGCCGGTGAAGGTGCAGGACGCGCTGACGGACCTCGTGTCCGGTCCCGCGCGCAGCGCCGCCGACGCGATCGACCTCCTCGAGCAGCTGTGCCGGCGTCTCGCGGAGGGCATGGAGGAGCGTGGCTGGGACGCGGCCGCCGTCCCGGCCCTCGTAACGGAGGTCGTGCAGGCCGAACTCCCGGACGCAGTCGCGGTGTTGGAGTTCGCGTGCCGTGAGGTCGTGCCGCGGCTCGCGCGGACCACGGACGAGATCGGGCACATCCTGCGGGCGCTCGACGGGGGTTATGTCCCGGCGGGTCCGTCCGGGTCGCCGACGCGCGGTCTGGTCAACGTGCTGCCGACGGGCCGGAACTTCTACTCCGTCGACCCGAAGGCGATTCCGTCGCGGCTCTCGTGGGACGTCGGGCAGGCGCTCGCCGACTCGCTGGTGGCGCGCTATCTGGCCGACACAGGTGAGTACCCGCGGTCGGTGGGGCTGACGGTGTGGGGCACGTCGGCGATGCGGACGCAGGGCGACGACATCGCGGAGATCCTGGCACTGCTCGGCTGCCGCCCCGTGTGGGACGACGCGTCGCGCCGCGTGACGGGCTTCGAGATCGTGCCCGTGGCCGAACTCGGCCGCCCGCGCATCGATGTGACGGTCCGTATCTCCGGCTTCTTCCGTGACGCGTTCCCGCACGTCGTGGGCCTGATCGACGACGCCGTGCAGGCGGTGGCCGCGCTGGACGAGAGCCCCGAGCAGAACTACGTACGGGCCCACGTCGACGAGGACACCGGCGAGCACGGCGACCGGCGGCGGGCCACGGCCCGCATCTTCGGCTCGAAGCCGGGCGCGTACGGCGCCGGCCTGCTACCGCTCATCGACGCCCGCAACTGGCAGTCCGACGCGGACCTCGCCGAGGTGTACGCGGTGTGGGGCGGTTACGCGTACGGGCGCGGGCTCGACGGGCGGGCCGCGCGGGGCGACATGGAGACGGCGTTCCGGCGGATCAACGTGGCGGCGAAGAACGTCGACACCCGTGAGCACGACCTCGTCGACGCCGACGACTACTTCCAGTACCACGGCGGCATGGTCGCCATGGTGCGGCACCTGACCGGGTCCTCCCCCGAGGCGTACGTCGGTGACTCCGCCGTGCCCGACCAGGTCAAGACCCGCACGCTCGGCGAGGAGACGCACCGCGTGTTCCGCGCGCGGGTGGTCAACCCGCGCTGGATGGCCGCGATGCGCCGTCACGGCTACAAGGGCGCCTTCGAGATGGCGGCCACCGTCGACTACCTCTTCGGGTACGACGCGACGGCCGGCGTCGTCGACGACTGGATGTACGAGAAGTTGTCGGCCGAGTACGTCTTCGACGGCGAGAACCAGGACTTCATGAAGAAGTCCAACCCGTGGGCCCTGCGCGGCATCACGGAACGGCTGCTCGAAGCGGCCGAGCGCGGGCTGTGGGCCGAGCCGGACGAGCAGACCCTGGAGCGCCTGCGGGCCACATATCTGGAACTTGAGGGCGACTTGGAGGGCGACGACCAGTGAGTACCCCGTATCCGTTCACCGCGCTCGTCGGGCAGGACGACCTGCGGCTGGCGCTGCTGCTGAACGCCGTGTCCCCGGCCGTCGGCGGTGTGCTCGTGCGCGGCGAGAAGGGCACGGCCAAGTCGACGGCCGTACGCGCCCTGTCCTCGCTCATGCCCTCCGTGGACGTCGTTCCCGGGTGCCGGTTCTCGTGCGCTCCCGGCTCCCCCGACCCGGCGTGCCCGGACGGGCCGCACGAGGCGGGAGGTGGCGTCGCGCGCCCTGCCCGCATGGTCGAGCTGCCCGTCGGTGCGTCCGAGGACCGGCTCGTCGGCGCCCTCGACATCGAGCGGGCGCTCGCCGAGGGCGTGAAGGCGTTCGAGCCGGGCCTGCTCGCGGACGCGCACCGCGGGATCCTGTACGTCGACGAAGTGAACCTGCTGCACGACCACCTGGTGGACCTGCTGCTCGACGCGGCCGCGATGGGTGCCTCGTACGTGGAGCGCGAGGGCGTGTCCGTGCGGCACGCGGCGCGCTTCCTGCTCGTCGGCACGATGAACCCCGAAGAGGGCGAGCTGCGGCCGCAGTTGCTCGACCGGTTCGGCCTCACCGTCGAGGTGGCCGCGTCGCGCGAGCCCGACCAGCGCGTCGAGGTCGTCAAGCGGCGTCTCGCCTACGACGACGATCCCGAGGGGTTCGCGGGGAAGTGGGCGCAGGAGGAGTCCGCGGTCCGGGCGCGGATCGTAGCTGCCCGGGAACTGCTTCCGTCGGTGCGGCTCGGGGACGGTGCGCTGCGGCAGATCGCGGCCACGTGCGCCGCGTTCGAGGTCGACGGGATGCGCGCGGACATCGTGATGGCGCGTACGGCTACGGCGCTTGCCGCGTGGGCGGGGCGTGAGGATGTGCTCGCGGAGGATGTGCGGCAGGCCGCGCTGCTTGCGCTGCCGCATCGCCGGCGGCGCAACCCGTTCGACGCGCCGGGGCTCGACGAGGAGAAGCTCGACGAGACGCTGGAGGAGTTCGGGGGGCAGGACTCTGATCCTGACCCGGACGACGACGGTGGCGGTGACGATGACGGGGGCGGGCCCGGTGGTGGCGGGCAGCCGCCGCAGCAGGACGGGCCCGAGGGGGAGGCGTCCGAGGGGACGGCTGACGTTCCCGCGCAGGGCGAGCCCTCCGAGACCTCCGAGGGCTCCAAGGCTCCTGCGGGCGGTGGCGAGCAGGCCGCCACTCGGGCCTCCGAGCCGTTCCGGACAAAGATGCTGAGCGTGCCGGGTCTCGGTGAGGGCGCGGCCGGGCGGCGCTCGCGGGCGCGTACGGAGCACGGGCGTACGACGGGTGCGCGGCGTCCCCGGGGCGCGCTCACCAAGCTGCACCTGGCCGCGACCGTGCAGGCCGCGGCGCCGCACCAGCGGGCGCGCGGGCGGTCGGGCCCTGGGCTCGTCGTGCGCCGTGACGACCTGCGGCAGGCGACCCGGGAAGGCCGCGAGGGGAACCTCGTCCTGTTCGTGGTCGACGCCTCCGGGTCGATGGCGGCGCGGCAGCGGATGAGTGCCGTGAAGGGAGCCGTCCTGTCGCTGCTCCTTGATGCCTATCAGCGGCGGGACAAGGTGGGGTTGGTGACCTTCCGGGGCGCCTCCGCCGATGTCGCGCTGCCGCCGACGTCGTCGGTGGACGCCGCTGCCGTCCGTCTTGAGTCGCTGCCCACGGGCGGGCGTACGCCGTTGTCCGCCGGGCTGCTGAAGGCGCACGACGTGCTGCGCGTCGAGCGGCTGCGGGATCCGGCGCGGCGGGCGCTCGTCGTCGTGGTGACCGACGGGCGCGCGACGGGCGGGCCCGAGCCGGTCGCTCTCGCGGGGCGCGCGGCGCGGCTGCTCGCCGCCGAGGGCGTCGCGTCGGTGGTCGTCGACTGCGAGTCGGGGCCCGTGCGGCTCGGGCTCGCGGGGAAGCTGGCCGGTGAGCTGGGCGGGACCGCGGTCACGCTCGACGAGTTGCGGGCCGACTCCATCGCCGGGCTCGTGAAGGACGTACAGAGTCAGCAGCATTCGCAGAGCAGGAAGGTCGCGTAATGCCTCAGGGACAGCCGAGTGTCGTGCCGGACGACGGGCTCACTACGCGGCAGCGGCGCAACCGGCCGCTCGTCGTCGTCCACACCGGCATCGGCAAGGGCAAGTCGACGGCGGCCTTCGGGCTCGCCCTGCGCGCCTGGAACCAGGGGTGGCCGATCGGGGTGTTCCAGTTCGTCAAGTCGGCGAAGTGGAAGGTCGGCGAGGAGAACGCGCTGCGCGTGCTCGGCGCGAGCGGCGAGGGCGGGACCGTCGACTGGCACAAGATGGGCGAGGGCTGGTCCTGGGTCCAGCGTGACGCCCAGATGGACAACGAGGAGAAGGCCCGCGAGGGGTGGGAGCAGGTCAAGCGTGACCTTGCTGCCGAGACGTATCGGCTTTATGTGCTGGACGAGTTCGCCTATCCGATGCACTGGGGGTGGATCGATACGGATGAGGTCGTGGACGTCCTGCGGAATCGGCCCGGTACCCAGCATGTCGTGATCACCGGGCGTAATGCGCCGGAGAAGCTGGTCGATTTCGCTGATCTGGTGACCGACATGTCCAAGGTCAAGCACCCCATGGACGCCGGCCAGAAGGGCCAGAGGGGCATCGAGTGGTGAGTACGTCGGTGCCTCGGCTCGTCATCGCCGCACCCTCGTCGGGCAGCGGCAAGACGACCGTGGCCACGGGTCTGATGGCGGCGTTCGCCGGGCGTGGGCTCGCTGTGTCGCCGCACAAGGTCGGGCCCGACTACATCGATCCCGGGTACCACGCGCTCGCGACGGGGCGCCCGGGGCGCAACCTTGACGCGTTTCTGTGCGGGGAGGAGCTGGTCGCTCCGCTCTTCGCGCATGGGGCTCGGGGGTGTGACCTTGCCGTTGTCGAGGGTGTGATGGGGCTTTTCGACGGGGCGTCGGGGTATGGGGAGTTGGCTTCCACCGCGCATGTCGCGAAGCTTTTGCGGGCGCCTGTGGTGCTGGTCGTCGATGCGTCGTCGCAGGCTCGGTCTGTTGCTGCGCTCGTGCATGGGTTTTCGTCGTTCGATCCTGGAGTGCGGGTTGCCGGGGTGATCCTGAACAAGGTGGGGTCGGCGCGGCATGAGGAGGTTTTGCGGGGGGCGTTGGACGAGGCCGGGGTGCCTGTGTTCGGGGTGTTGCGGCGGGGCGGCGAAGTGGTCACTCCCTCGCGACACTTGGGGCTTGTGCCGGTCGCGGAGCGGGGGGCTGAGGCGGTTTCGGCTGTTGCCGCGATGGGTGAGCTTGTGCGGGCGGGGTGTGATCTGGACGCGCTGTATGCAGTCGCTCGGAGTGCGCCTTCGTTGGCGGGTGCGGCTTGGGATGCGGCTGAGGCTGTGGGCGGTCTCTTCCCCAAGCCCGCCCCTTCCCGAAACCGGGGCTCCGCCCCGGACCCCGGTCCTCAAACGCCGGACGGGCTGGATGGTGTAACGGACGAACTGGGTGCGACGCGGGACGGGCTGGAAGGGGCGCCGGACAGGCCGGGTGCAACGCCTGACGGGCTGGATTGGCCGGACACACCGGAAGTGCGGGACAAGCCGCGTGCGCAAGCGGAGCGCCCCGTCATCGCCCTCGCCGGAGGCCCCGCCTTCACCTTTTCCTACGCCGAGCACTCCGAACTGCTCTCCGCCGCCGGTGCTGACGTCGTCACGTTCGACCCCCTCCGCGATGAGCAACTCCCGGCTGGGACACGGGCGTTGGTCATCGGAGGGGGATTCCCCGAGATCTACGCCCCTCAGCTCTCCGCCAACGAGCCCCTCCGCAAAGCCGTGCGCGCGCTCGCCCTCTCCGGTGCCCCCGTCGTCGCCGAATGTGCCGGGCTGCTTTATCTGGCGCGGTCACTCGACGGAGAACCCATGTGTGGCGTGCTGGACGCCGACGCTCGGATGTCGGAGCGGCTGACGCTCGGGTATCGGGAAGCCGTCGCCGTGGCCGACAACGTGGTTGCCGCCAACGGGACGCGCGTGCGCGGGCACGAGTTTCATCGCACCGTTCTCGAACCCGGGGCCGGGGCCACGCCCGCGTGGGGCGTCACGCGCCCCGGGCGGCGCGTCGAAGGATTTGTGCAGGGCGGGGTGCACGCCTCGTACCTGCATGTGCACTGGGCCGCCGTGCCCTCGGCGGCGCGGCGCATCGTCGCGCGGGCAATCGAAGGAGTCACCTCGTCATGACCAGCACCACGTACCGGCTGACCGGCGTCGGCGTGGGTCCCGGTGACCCCGAGCTCGTGACCGTGAAGGGCGTGAACGCCCTGCGTGACGCGGCGGTCGTCGTCGTACCCGTCATGGCTGCACCCGATGGAACAGATGTCGGCGAGCCGGGCCGCGCCGAAGCGACCGTGCTGCACTACGTGCCCGCCGACAAGGTCGTACGCGTCGTGTTCGCGCTCAACGAGCGGACCGACCGGGCCCGGCGCGAGGCCGCCTGGGACGCGGCCGGTGAGCGGGTCGCCGCGTTGCTGCGGGAGCACGGGACCGTCGCGTTCGCCACGATCGGTGATCCGAACGTGTACTCCACGTTCACGTATCTCGCGCAGACCGTGGGAGAGCTGGTTGCGGGGACCGTCGTCCGGACCGTTCCCGGGATCACCGCCATGCAGGATCTCGCCGCCCGGTCCGGCGCCGTGCTCACCGAGGGGACCGAGCCGCTGACGCTCGTGCCCGTGACCGCCGGTTCCGCAGTGCTGAAGGAAGCGCTCGCCGGGCCCGGCACCGTCGTGGCGTACAAGTTCGGGCGGCTCGCGGGCGAGGTCGCGGCGGCGCTGGCGGAGACCGGGCGGACCGGGGACGCCGTGTGGGGGTCCGCGCTCGGGCTGCCCGAGGAGTCGATCCGGCCCGCGTCGGAACTGGGCGCCGACGACGCGCTGCCGTACCTGTCGACGCTGATCGCGCCCGCGCGGCGCGACGGCGGACGGGGCGGGAAACTGTGAGCCGACGGGCGGCGGGCCCGGCGCTAGCCGCCCGCCGCGCCGATCACCACCCACATGATGACGGCGCCCGCGACGGTGCACAGGAGCGTGGAGCGCGCCGGGTGGTGGTGGCTGGCCTCCGGCAGGATCTCCGCCGCCGCGATGTACAGCAGGACGCCGCCGAAGAACCCCAGGTAGCAGGCGAGCGCTTCCGCCGGAAGGGTGAACAGCAGCGTCGACGCGGCGCCCACCACCGGGGCGAACGCGTCCGCGCCGACCATCGCGAGGGCCTTGCGCCGGTCGTTCCCGTAGGCGCGCGTGATCGTGTACGTGTTGAAGCCGTCGGCGAAGTCGTGCGTGATCACGGCGAGCGCGACGGTCAGGCCCATCGTGCTGCTGACCTGGAACGAGGCGCCGATCGCGACGCCGTCCGCGATGCTGTGGCCGACCATGGCGCAGGCCGCGCCGAGGCCGACCTGCGGCACCTGCTCCGCGCCTTCCTGCGCCCCGTGCGGGGCCTGGCGCATGGCGAGCAGGCGCTCGACGACGTGGGCGACGAGGAAGCCCGCGACGAACAGGAGGAGCGCTGCGGGTACTCCGTAGATCTCGTTCCCGGCGCCGCTCAGGGCTTCCGGCAGGAGGTCGAAGCCGACCACACCGAGCATCAGGCCGCCGGCGAAGCCGAGCACCAAGTGGCGCCGGTCGGTGACGTGGTGGGCGGTCCAGCCGCCGACGAGTGTCATCACGAACGAGCCGAAAGCGACGAGGACTGCCATGGTCCTTTGCTAGCCGATCGGTACCGCCCGCGCACTCCCGGGAGCGGCTGAGCGCCAGGCCGTTACCCGTCCGATACCGACACCGCTCCCAATTACCCGTACAGCTCCCCTACCGCTCCCCCACCGCGTACGACGTCCATCCCCGAGAGGACCCCAGTCATGCCCGAAGCAACCACCGGCGCAACCACCGGCAAGGTGACCTTCGTCGGTGCCGGGCCCGGCGCCGCCGATCTGCTCACGTTCCGCGCCGCGCGCGCCATCGCGGACGCCGATGTCGTCATCTGGGCGGCCAGCCTGGTGCAGGAGGAGGTCCTCGACCACGCGCGCGAGGGCGCCGAGATCCTGGACTCGGCGACGATGTCGCTCGAGGACGTCGTCGCCGTGTACGAGCGTGCGCACCGCGAGGGTCTGCGGGTCGCGCGCATCCACTCCGGGGACCCGGCGCTGTGGGGCGGTACGCAGGAGCAGGTCGACCGGTGCGCGGCCCTCGGTATCGCCACGGAGGTCATCCCGGGTGTCTCGTCGTTCTCGGCGGTGGCGGCGCTGGCGCAGCGGGAGCTGACGATCCCCGAGGTCGCGCAGTCCGTGATCCTGACCCGGCTCGGCGGCGGCAAGACGCCGATGCCGCCCGGCGAGGAGGTGCGGGAGTTCGCCCGGCACGGTACGACGATGGCGCTGTTCCTGTCGGCGGCGCGCAGCGGCCAGCTGGTGCGTGAGCTGCTTGAGGGCGGCTACCCCACGTCGACGCCGGTCGTCGTCGCGTACCAGGCGACCTGGCCGGAGGAGCTGATCGTGAAGTGCACGATCGGCACCCTGGAGGAGACCGTGAAGGAGCACAAGCTGTGGAAGCACACGCTGTTCCTGGTCGGCCCGGCCCTGGACGCCGAGGGCACGCGTTCGCATCTGTACCACCCGGGTCACTTCCACGGTTTCCGTAAGGCCGACCCCGAGGCACGGGCGGCGCTGCGGGCCGGGAAGTCCGCGCGGGGCCAGTCGTGATCACGGTCTTCGGTACGGGGACGGGGGCGGCCCTCGCCCCGGATCCGGCGCTCTCGGGT
The DNA here is from genome assembly GCF_040645335.1 of Streptomyces sp. NPDC046821. Classification (NCBI taxonomy): domain Bacteria; kingdom Bacillati; phylum Actinomycetota; class Actinomycetes; order Kitasatosporales; family Streptomycetaceae; genus Streptomyces; species Streptomyces sp. NPDC046821. The sequence continues at coordinate 13,298 of NZ_JBEYYB010000014.1, forward strand.
GCGGGTCTCGTCGTCGGCGGGCGGCGTCATCTCGACCTGGCGGAGGGGCTGCTGAGCCCGGGGGCCGAGCGTGTCGTCCTCGGGCCGCTCGCCCCGGCGCTGGACGCGGTCGAGCGGTACACGGAGAAAGGGCAGGACGTCGTGGTCCTCGCCTCCGGCGACCCCGGGTTCTTCGGGATCGTACGGGCGCTGGCCGAGCGGTTCGGGCCGTCGGCGCTCGATGTGCGGCCCGGGGTGTCGTCGGTGGCGACGGCGTTCGCGCGGGTGGGGCTGCCGTGGGACGACGCGGCGGTGGTCAGCGCGCACGGCCGTGATCTGCGGACCGCGATCCACGTGTGCCGCGCGCACCCCAAGACGGCCGTCCTGACGGGTCCCGGCGCGGGCCCGGCCGAGCTGGGCACGGAGCTGCATCACCGGGGCGCGCGGCGGGTCCTCGTCGTCGCGTCCCGGCTCGGCGACCCCGAGCACGAGAGCGTCGAGCGGGTCACGCCCGCAGAGGCCGCCGCCCGTGACTGGGGCGACGCGGTGAGCGTCGTGCTGTGCCTGGACGAGGAGCGGGTGCTCGCGCCGATGGGCACGCTCGCGGGGCCCGGCCGTCCGCCGGCCCGATGGGCGCTGGACGAGAGCGAGTTCACGCACCGCGACTCGATGATCACCAAGTTCGAGGTGCGGGCGCTCGCGCTCGCCCGGCTCGGGCCGCGCCCCGGCGACCTGGTGTGGGACATCGGGGCCGGGTCCGGCTCGGTGGCCGTGGAGTGCGCCCGGTTCGGGGCGGCGACCGTCGCCGTGGAGAAGACGGTGGACGGCGTGGCCCGGATCCGGGAGAACGCCGCCGCCCACGGTGTCGACGTACGCGTCGTGCACGGGGCTGCGCCCACCGTCCTGTCCGATCTCGCCGACCCCGACGCCGTGTTCATCGGCGGGGGCGGGCGTGAGCTGACCGCGATCGTGACGGCGTGCGCACGGCGTACGCGGCGCGCGGTGGTGGTGGCCGTCGCGGCCGTGGACCGGGTGGGCGCGGTGCGGGACACGCTGGTCGCCGCCGGGTTCGTGTGCGACGGGGTGCTTCTCCAGTCGTCCCGGCTCGCGCCGCTGCCGGGCGGCGTCTCGCGGTACGCCGCGGCCAACCCGGTGTTCCTGGTGTGGGGCGAACGGCCCGGCGCCGAGGGCGCCGCCTCGCCACTTGCGTGGACTTCCCAGAACGAAGGAGTAGTTGAGTGATCGGCCTGATTTCCGCCACGGCGGCCGGTGCCGCGGCCCGCGACCGGCTCGCGTCGGCGTGGCCGTCGCGCACGCGGGCGTACGAGGGTCCCGTCGGGGACGCCGTGCGTCGCGCGTTCACGGAGTGCGAGCAGGTGGTGTGCTTCCTGGCGACGGGCGCCGTCGTCCGGCTCGTCGCACCGCTGCTGAAGGACAAGCACGTGGACCCGGGTGTGGTGTGCGTCGACGAGGCCGGGCGCTACGCGGTGGCGCTGCTCGGCGGGCACGAGGGCGGGGCGAACGCGCTCGCCCGCGACGTGGCCGCCGTCCTCGGCGGTGAGCCGGTGGTGACGACCGCGACGGACGCGGTGGACATCGCCGGGCTCGACACGCTGGGGCTGCCCGTCGAGGGCGACCTCGCCGGGGTCACCCGCGCGATCCTCGACGGCGAACCGGTCGCCCTGCACGCCGAGTCGCCCCACCCGCTGCCCGCGCTCCCGGCGAACGTGGCACCGGACCTGGAGGCCGCGCACACGGTTCGTGTCACCGACCGCGCCGTGCAGCCCGCCGTCCGCGAGGTCGTCCTGCGCCCGCCGTCCCTCGTCGTGGGCGTCGGCGCCAGCAAGGGCGCGCCTGTGGACGAGGTGCTTGGGCTCGTACGGGAGACGCTGCGGGAGGCCGGTCTTTCGACGTCGTCCCTGGCGCGCCTCGCGACCGTCGACGCCAAGGCGGACGAGCCGGGCATCGTCGGCGCGGCCGAGCGGCTCGGCGTGCCCGTCGTGACGTACGACGCCGACACGCTGGCCGCGATCACCGTGCCCAACCCGTCCGACGCGCCCCTCGAAGCCGTCGGCACGCCGTCCGTGGCGGAGGCCGCCGCGCTGGCCGGCGGCGGTGAACTGCTCGTCCCCAAGCGGAAGTCGGTGCGCGCCGACGGGAAGCCTGCGATGGCCACGTGCGCGGTCGTGCGCACCTCCCCGCGCGGCCGGCTCGCCGTCGTCGGGCTCGGCCCCGGCGCCCGTGACCTCGTGACCCCGCGCGCCCGCGACGAGCTGCGCGCCGCGTCCGTCCTCGTCGGCCTCGACCAGTACGTCGACCAGATCAGGGACCTGCTGCGGCCCGGGACGCGGATCCTGGAGTCCGGGCTCGGCGCCGAGGAGGAGCGGGCCCGCACCGCGGTCGCCGAGGCCCGCAAGGGCCAGGCCGTCGCGCTGATCGGCAGCGGTGACGCGGGCGTGTACGCGATGGCGTCGCCCGCGCTGGCCGAGGCGTCCGACGACATCGACGTGGTCGGCGTACCGGGCGTGACGGCCGCGCTAGCCGCCGCCGCGATCCTCGGGGCACCGCTCGGCCACGACCACGTGTCGATCAGCCTGTCCGACCTGCACACGCCGTGGGAGGTCATCGAGCGGCGGGTACGGGCGGCCGCCGAGGCGGACATCGTCGTCACGTTCTACAACCCGCGCAGCCGGGGCCGTGACTGGCAGTTGCCCAAGGCCCTCGGCATCCTCGCCGGGCACCGCGAGCCCGGTACGCCCGTCGGCGTGGTGCGCAACGCGTCCCGCGCCGACGAGTCGAGCAGGCTCACCACGCTCGGCGAACTCGACCCGGCCTGGGTCGACATGATGACCGTCGTGACCGTCGGCAACACGGCCACCCGGCGCATCGCCGGCCGCATGGTCACCCCGCGCGGCTACCGCTGGCAGCACCCCGTGCCCGACGCCGGCGACAACAACACCAGCACCACCCTCAAGGAGTCCTCGTGACCACCCCCACCCCTCCCGCACTGCTCATCGCCGGCCACGGCACCCGCGACGAGGCCGGTGCACAAGCCTTCCGCGCCTTCGTCGAGGAGCTCGGCCGCCGCCGTCCCGACCTGCCCGTGGCGGGCGGGTTCATCGAACTGTCGCCGCCGCCGCTGGCCGAGGCGGTCGGCGACCTCGTGGGCCGTGGCGTCCGCAAGTTCGCCGCCGTACCGCTGATGCTCGTCTCGGCCGGGCACGCCAAGGGCGACATCCCGGCGGCGCTCGCCCGCGAGAAGGAGCGGCACCCGGGGATCTCCTACACGTACGGGCGTCCGCTGGGTCCGCACCCGTCGCTGCTCACCGTCCTGGAGCGGCGCCTGGACGAGGCCCTCGGCGGTTCGGCCCGGACGCCGGAGGACCGGTCCGACGTGACCGTACTGCTCGTGGGCCGCGGTTCGACGGACCCGGACGCCAACGCCGAGGTGCACAAGGCGGCGCGGCTGCTGTGGGAGGGCCGCGGCTACGCGGGCGTGGAGACGGCGTTCGTGTCGCTGGCCGCGCCGGACGTGCCGTCGGGTCTCGACCGGTGCGTGAAGCTCGGCGCGCGGCGCATAGTCGTCCTGCCGTACTTCCTGTTCACGGGCATCCTGCCGGACCGCGTGCGGCAGCAGACCGAGGGCTGGTCGGCGGCGAACCCGGACGTCGAGGTGCTCTCCGCCGACGTGATCGGCCCGGAGCCGGAGCTGATCGACCTGGTGATGGAGCGCTACGAGGAGGCCGTCCGCGGTGACCTGCGGATGAACTGCGACACCTGCGTCTACCGGATCGCGCTGCCCGGCTTCGAGGACAAGGTGGGGATGCCGCAGCAGCCGCACTTCCACCCGGACGACGACGGCCACCACCACGGTCACGGCCACTCGCACGGGCACGGGCACTCGCACTCACATGCCCACTGACGACGGTCACGATCTGCGCCACCACGGGGACGTGGAGGTGCGCGGCGCGGGCGCCGGGTTGACCGATCTCGCGGTGAACGTCCGCGCGGACACGCCTCCGGTGTGGCTGCGCGAGCACATCGCGGGTTCGCTCGGCGCGCTCGCCGCGTATCCGGACGGGCGGGCGGCCCGCGAGGCGGTGGCCCGCCGGCACGGGCTTCCCGTGGAGCGGGTGCTGCTCACGGCGGGGGCGGCGGAGGCGTTCGTGCTCCTCGCCCGCGCCCTGAAGGTCCGTCAGCCGGTGGTCGTGCACCCGCAGTTCACGGAGCCGGAGGCGGCGCTGCGGGACGCGGGGCACTCGGTGGACCGGGTCCTGCTGCGTGCCGAGGACGGTTTCCGGCTCGATCCGGCGGCCGTGCCCGAGGACGCGGACCTGGTGGTGATCGGCAACCCGACGAACCCGACGTCGGTCCTGCACCCGGCCTGCCTCATCGCCCAACTCGCCCGCCCCGGACGGACATTGGTGGTCGACGAGGCGTTCATGGACGCGGTGCCCGGCGAGCGGGAGGCCCTGGCGGGCCGCACCGACGTGCCGGGGCTCGTGGTGCTGCGCAGCCTGACGAAGACGTGGGGGCTCGCGGGGCTGCGGATCGGCTACGTGCTCGCGGAGCCGGACACGATCGCGGACCTCGAACGGGCCCAGCCGCTGTGGCCGGTGTCGACTCCGGCGCTTGCGGCGGCGGAGGCGTGTGTGTCTGCGCGTGCCCTCGCGGAGGCGTCGGACGCGGCGGAGCGGATCGCGGCGGACCGGGCCCATCTGGTCGCCGGGCTCGCGGAGTTCGCGCCGGAGGGCGTGTCGGTGGCGGGCCCCGCGGAGGGTCCGTTCGTGCTGATGCGTGCGCCGGACGCGGTGGCGCTGCGGGCGCGGTTGCGGGAGCGGGGGTTCGCGGTGCGCCGCGGCGACACGTTTCCGGGCCTCGGGCCTGAGTGGCTGCGCCTCGCGGTGCGGGACAGGGCGACGACGGGCCGCTTCCTCCAGGCCCTGGACCAGGCGCTCAGTACAGGAACGCGTAACTAGCGGCGGGTGGATGGGAGTCCCCACTCCCACCCACCCGCTCCCCCCTTACGGGCCCCGCCCCTCCATCCCCTTACGGACGGCACCCGTGTCTGTCAGGCCCGTGCGCGGCGCGCGTAGGCGATGGCTCCGCCTCCCGCGGCGACCAGCACGAAGGCGCCGCCCGCGATGTACGGCGTCGCCGAGTTCCCGCCGGTCTCGGCCAGGTCCGCCTGGGCGGCGGGCTTGGCGGGCTTGCCGATGGGCTTGTCCGCGCCGCCCTGCGGCTTGACGTCGTCGGCGGGCTCGGCCGGGGGCTTCTCCGCCGGCTTCGGCGCCGCCGTGGGCGTCTCGCAGGTCGCACCCGCCAGCGTCAGCGTGCCCTCCACATCCGCCACATTGAGCTTGAGCGGGTTGACGGACACCTTCAGTTCAAGCGCGGAGGCCGCCGCCGTACGGGACGTGGTGCTCGTCTTCGACAGGTCGAGCGTCACCTCGCCGACGCCCGGGACCTTCACGGCGGTGGTGCCCCCGGCGGACAGGGTCACCTTCTTGCCGAGGACCGTGACACCGCCCAGGACGTTCGACTCGGCGACGGGCCGCTTGCCCACCTCGCAGACCGCCTTCGACGTGACCTGCCCGACCTCGATGAGGGAGAGCAGCGGCAGGCCGGGGACGTGCACCTTGGCGTGGGCGAGGTTGCTGTAGCCCTCGGCCTTGTGCGCGTCGACGGTGGCGTTCGCGGTGGCGACGTCGGCCCGCAGGACGCTGAAGGGCTGCCCGCCGTCGACTCCGTCGAGCTTGACGGTGAGCGCGGTCTTCTCGGCGCTCGCAGGCGCCTGCACCTCGTTGAGCGAGGCCGTGAGCGGGATGTCCACGGTCTTGTTGAGCAGCGAGACGTCCAGGCCGGCGCGGAGGACGACGGCGCCGGCCTTGCCGGCGCGGCCGCCGCCGGTCGCGTGCGCGGTGCCGGCGGTGGCGAGCAGCGCCGGGCCGAGAGCCAGGGCCGTGGCGGCGGCCGACGCCGCGAGACGGCGTGCGGGCGTGCGGAACGTGGTGCTGGACATGCTGGTGGGACCCCCACATGAGAAATGGAGCCGTCTGGCCCTGCCCCGCCATGGGGGACATCGCCGGGCGTTGGTCGGACGGCCTCGACGCAGGAATCTTTACGCACACAGAGTGAACGGGCAGCAACCTGACGTGAGTTCACTCCAAAGTGAGGTTTCCGAGCCTGTATTCGAATAATGGGGCTCGGTTGTTCCCTGTTGTCTCTCGCTTGTCACCCGTGCCACGGACGCGCCTCGAACGCGCCGGGCGCACACGAGTGGTGTGCAACGAACGGGCGCCCCACCGCGTCACGTTCCGTCAACCCGCGTCCGCCCAGGCCAGGTTCAGCACACGCGCTCTCCAGCCCGTTCCGCTTCAGCCCACGACGCGCCCCCGCAGCACGATCCGCCGCGGCGCCGCGAGGACGCGTACGTCGGCGCGGGGATCGCTCTCGTAGACCACGAGGTCGGCCGGGGCGCCCTCTTCGAGACCCGGGCGGCCGAGCCATTCGCGGGCTCCCCAGGCCGTCGCGGAGAGCGCGTCCACGGCGGGGATGCCGGCCTTGAGCAGCTCGGCGACCTCGCCCGCCACGAGGCCGTGCGCCAGCGAACCGCCCGCGTCCGTGCCCACGTAGACCGGCACCCCGGCGTCGTACGCGGCGCGCACGGTGTCGTAGCGGCGGTCGTAGAGGCGGGTCAGGTGGTCGGACCAGCGGGGGTACTTGGTCGCGCCGGCCGCGGCGATCTGCGGGAACGTGGCGATGTTGACGAGGGTGGGGACGATCGCGACGCCGCGCTCCGCGAAGAGCGGGATGGTCTCCTCGGTGAGGCCCGTCGCGTGCTCGATGCAGTCGATGCCCGCCTCGACCAGGTCGCGCAGGGAGTCCTCGGCGAAGCAGTGGGCGGTGACGCGGGCGCCGAGCCGGTGCGCCTCGGCGATGGCCTCCTCCACCTCCTTGCGGGGCCAGCACGCGGTGAGGTCGCCCGCTTCCCGGTCGATCCAGTCGCCGACGAGCTTCACCCAGCCGTCGCCGCGCTGCGCCTCGCGCGCCACGTAGGCGACCAGCTCGGGCGGCTCGACCTCGTGGGCGTAGTTACGGATGTAGCGGCGGGTGCGGGCGATGTGCTGTCCGGCCCTGATGATCTTCGGCAGGTCCTCGCGGTCGTCGACCCAGCGGGTGTCGGACGGGGAGCCCGCGTCGCGGATCAGGAGCGTGCCGGCCTCGCGGTCGGTGAGGGCCTGCTTCTCGGCGACGTCGGCGGAGACCGGGCCGTGGGTGTCCAGGCCGACGTGGCAGTGCGCGTCGACCAGGCCCGGCAGGACCCACCCGTCGACGGTGGTGACGTCGAGCCCGGCCGAGGCGGGCCGGTCGTACGTGACGCGGCCGTCCACCACCCACAGCTCGTCCCTGACGTCGGCGGGCCCGACGAGGACCCGCCCCTTCACGTGCAGCACCGCGCGCTCACTCATGTCGGAAGCCTATGAGCCGGTGGGTACGCTCGGAACGGCAGCCCGCCGTACGAACTCGTGACCGAAGATCACGGACGACGTGCGCCCAGAGAGCGAAGAGAGCGCGATCGTGACCCACCCTTTCCTTGACCTGCCCCCCTTCGGCGCCGAGCACTTCGCCTCCGTGGAGCGGCGGGTGGCCGGGCTGCTCGGCACCTCGCAGGACGTCGTGATCATGCAGGGCGAGGCGCTGCTCCCCCTGGAGGGCGCGATCCGCGGCACCGCCCGCCCCGGCACGGTGGCCCTGAACATCGTCACGGGCCCCTACGGGCAGACCTTCGGCAACTGGCTGCGGGACTGCGGTGCGACGGTGCACGACCTGGCGGTGCCGTTCCACACGGCGGTGACGGCCGCTCAGGTGCGTGACGCGTTCGCCGAGCACCCGGAGATCGACTTCGTCTCGCTCGTCCACGCGGAGGCCGCGACCGGCAACACGAACCCGGTCGCCGAGATCGGCGAGGTGGTGCGTGAGCACGGCGCGCTGTTCTACCTGGACGCGGTGGCGTCGATCGGCGCCGAGCCGGTCCTGCCCGACGCGTGGGGCGTGGACCTGTGCGTGATCGGCGCGCAGAAGGCGATGGGCGGCCCGGCGGGCGTCTCCGCGGTGTCCGTGAGCGCGCGGGCGTGGGAGCGCATGGAGGCCAACCCGCAGGCGCCGCGCGCCTCGTACCTGTCGCTGCTGGACTGGAAGCACCGCTGGATCGACGGCGGGCGCAAGGCGGTGCTGTTCCAGCCTGCGCAGCTGGAGATGCTCGCCCTGGAGGCGTGTGTCGAGCGCATCGAGGCCGAGGGCCTGGACGCGGTGATGGCCCGTCACGCCCAGGCGGCCGCGGCCACCCGGGCGGGCGCGCTCGCGCTGGGCGGCGGCATCGAGCCGTACGTGTACGAGGCGCGGGACGCGGCGCCGGTGGCGACGACGCTGCGCTCCCCGGCGGGCGTGGACGCGTCCGAGCTGGTCGCGCGGGCGCTCGCGGTGGACCCGGCGCTGCCGCTGGTGGCCGGGGGCGGTGCGCTCGCGAAGGAGATGATCCGCGTGAACCACTACGGCCCGCAGGCCACCCGGGGTGTCGTGCAGTCGTCGCTGGCCGCGCTCGGCGGTGCGCTGGCCGAGATGGACGGGACGGACGTGCCGGTGGACCTGGAGGCGGCGCGCCGCGCGGTCACGGCGGCCTGGGCGTAAACCCGGAATCACGTCTTCACAAAATATGGCGTCCACCCCTTCAATGGGATGGACGCCATATTTTATTTTCCGAGCTAATTCTCGCGCTTTTCTCGGAGCAGCTTCCCATATTCTTCTGCCCGCTTTCCCCGTACGTAAACACTAAGATTTCAACAACGGGAAATCTCGTAATTCGGACGCATGGCGCACGAGTCGCGCGGCTGTGACGCACTCCACAGTAAAGAAGATTTGCGTAATTCGCCCGGCACATACCGGGGCATTCGGCCGGGATCTCGCGTGTGCGCCCCCACCCGCGCGATAACACAGGGCACGCGTTCACGTAACCCTCTCAGCCGATGCAATCCCGGAAATTGCTCGGTAAGTTGAATTCACATGACCGCGCAATTCCTGGAAATGCCCGAGAGCCTGCGGCTCGACCGGCCGGCCGTGGCCGACGGCGCCGCTATCTGGCGTATCGCCCGTGACTCGAAGGTGCTCGACCTCAACTCCTCGTACAGCTATCTGCTGTGGTGCCGGGACTTCGCCGCCACGTCCGTCGTGGCGCGGGACGCCGCCGGCTCCGTGGCCGGGTTCATCACCGGGTACCTCCGGCCCGATGACCCGCGCACCCTCGTGGTGTGGCAGGTGGCCGTCGACGACGCGTTCCGGGGGCGCGGTCTGGCCGGGGCACTGCTCGACGGACTCTGGGCGAAGGTCGCCGCCGCGCGCGGCACGACCGCCCTGGAGACGACGGTCTCGCCCGACAACAACCCGTCGCAGCGGCTGTTCGCCTCGTTCGCCCGGCGGCACGGCGCGCAGGTCGCGCACACCGTGCTGTTCGACGCGGGCCTCTTCCCTGACGACGGCCACGAGCCCGAGGTGCTCCACCGCATCGGGCCCCTGACCTGACCACCCTGAGCTTTCCCCCCATGCACCACCACTTCCATCTCCCAGGAGATTCGCTGTGAGCATCACCCCGCCGGACCTGAGCGTCTTCGAGACCCTTGAGTCGGAGGTGCGCAGCTACTGCCGCGGTTGGCCCACCGTCTTCGACCGTGCGCAGGGCAGCCGCATGTTCGACGAGGACGGCCACGAGTACCTCGACTTCTTCGCGGGCGCGGGATCGCTCAACTACGGGCACAACAACCCGGTGTTGAAACGCGCCCTGATCGACTACATCGAGCGGGACGGCGTCACGCACGGCCTCGACATGTCGACCACCGCGAAGCGCGCCTTCCTGGAGACCCTCCAGAACGTCATCCTGCGCCCGCGCGACCTGCCGTACAAGGTCATGTTCCCGGGCCCGACGGGCACCAACGCCGTCGAGTCGGCGCTGAAGCTGGCCCGTAAGGTCAAGGGCCGCGAGTCGATCGTGTCGTTCACGAACGCCTTCCACGGCATGTCGCTCGGCTCGCTCGCCGTGACCGGCAACGCCTTCAAGCGCGCCGGCGCCGGCATCCCGCTGGTGCACGGCACCCCGATGCCGTTCGACAACTACCTCGACGGGCAGACCCCGGACTTCATCTGGTTCGAGCGCGTCCTGGAGGACCAGGGCTCCGGCCTCAACCAGCCCGCCGCCGTGATCGTCGAGACGGTGCAGGGCGAGGGCGGCATCAACGTCGCCCGCGCCGAGTGGCTGCGCAAGCTCGCCGACGTGTGCGAGCGCTGGGACATGCTGCTCATCGTCGACGACATCCAGATGGGCTGCGGGCGCACCGGCGCGTTCTTCTCCTTCGAGGAGGCGGGCATCACGCCGGACATCGTCACCGTGTCGAAGTCCATCAGCGGCTACGGCCTGCCCATGTCGCTGTGCCTGTTCAAGCCGGAGCTGGACGTGTGGGAGCCGGGCGAGCACAACGGCACGTTCCGCGGGAACAACCCGGCGTTCGTCACGGCCGCCGCCGCTCTCGAGGCGTACTGGACCGACGGCGCCGCGATGGAGAAGCAGACGCTCGCCCGCGGCCAGCAGATCGAGCAGGTCCTGAAGGCGCTGCACGAGGAGCACTCGGACGCGGTCAAGGAGGTCCGGGGCCGGGGTCTCGTGTGGGGCCTCGAGTTCAACGACGTCGAGCGGGCGGGCGCCGTCGCCAAGCGGGCCTTCGAGCTCGGCCTGCTCGTCGAGACCTCCGGCCCCCAGGGCGAGGTCGTCAAGCTCCTGCCGGCGCTGACGATCACGCGCGAAGAGCTGGAAGAGGGGCTGCGCACGCTCACCAGGGCCGTGCGCGAGACCGCCTGACACGCAACACACCGGAACAGAAAGGCAGCAACTCACCGTGATCGTCCGTTCGTTCAAGGAGATCGAGGGCACCGACCGGCATGTGAAGGCCGCGTCGGGGACCTGGGAGAGCAAGCGCATCGTGCTCGCCAAGGAGAGGGTGGGTTTCTCGCTGCACGAGACCATCCTGTACGCGGGCACCGAGACGAGGATGTGGTACGCGAACCACATCGAGGCCGTGCTGTGCGTCGAGGGCGAGGCCGAACTCACCAATGAGGAAACCGGTGAGAAGCACTGGATCGAGCCGGGCACGATGTACCTGCTCGACGGGCACGAGCGCCACACCATGCGGCCCAAGACCGACTTCCGGTGCGTCTGTGTGTTCAACCCGCCGGTGACCGGCCGCGAGGACCATGACGAGAACGGCGTGTACCCGCTCCTGACCGAGCCCGAGGGGGTCTGAGTGCCATGACCGGTACGAACACGCAGGCGTCGGCAGCCGACCTCTACCCGACCCGGGGCGCGTCCGAAGTGGCGACCCCCCGCGTCGATCCGGTGGTCTGGTCCGCGCCCGGCACCTCGGGTCCGATCCGCCAGTCGGACCTGCAGTCGTTCGAGCGGGACGGTTTCCTCGCGATCCCCGAGCTGATCGGCGAGGACGAGATCGGCGTCTACCAGGCGGAGCTGGAGCGCCTGGTGACGGACCCGGCGATCAAGGCCGACGAGCGTTCCGTCGTCGAGCCCAAGTCGCAGGACGTGCGCTCCGTCTTCGAGGTGCACCGGATCAGCGACGTGTTCGCGAAGCTGGTGCGCGACGAGCGGGTGGTCGGCCGGGCCCGGCAGATCCTCGGCTCGGACGTGTACGTCCACCAGTCGCGGATCAACGTCAAGCCGGGGTTCGGCGCCAGTGGCTTCTACTGGCACTCGGACTTCGAGACCTGGCACGCCGAGGACGGCCTGCCGAACATGCGGACCGTGTCCGTCTCGATCGCGCTGACCCGGAACTACGACACCAACGGCGGCTTGATGATCATGCCGGGGTCGCACAAGACGTTCCTCGGCTGCGCGGGCGCGACGCCGAAGGACAACTACAAGCAGTCCCTCCAGATGCAGGACGCCGGGACGCCGTCGAACGAGGCACTGACCAAGTTCGCGGACCGGCACGGCATCCGGCTCTTCACGGGCAGCGCGGGCTCGGCGACATGGTTCGACTGCAACGCCATGCACGGCTCCGGGGACAACATCACCCCGTATCCGCGCTCGAACGTCTTCATCGTGTTCAACAGCGTGGAGAACGAGGCGGTGGAGCCGTTCGCGGCTCCGGTGCGGCGGCCCGAGTTCATCGGGGCGCGGGACTTCACGCCGGTGAAGTAGCGCTGTTCCCGGCTGGGGGTTCGGGGGTCGTCCCCCGAAAGACACAGCATCGGGGCGCGGGACTTCACGCCGGTGAAGTGACGTTCATAAGGAGGCAGTTGGGGCGGTCCTCGCAAGGGGGCCGCCCCAACTGCTGTCAGGACAGGTGGTCGAGCAGGCGGTCCACATCCGCCTGCGTGTTGTACAGGTGGAAGGCCGCCCGCAGGTTGCCCGCGCGGTCGGAGAGTTCGATGCCGGCGCGGCTCAGCTCCGGTTGCCGGGCGCCTAGGCCGGGGACGGAGACAATGGGTGAGCCGGGGGCCTGGACCGGGGTGTGGCCGAGGGTCGCGAGGCCCGTGCGGAAGCGGTCGGCCAGGGCAAGGTCATGGGCGCGGATCGCGTCGACGCCCAGCTCCTCGACGAGCGCGAGCGAGTGGCGTGCGCCCGTGTACGAGAAGAGGCTCGGGCTCTCGTCGAACCGCCGTGCGGAGTGGGCGAGTTCGTCGACGGGGCCGTAGCAGCTGTCCCAGGGCCGCTCCCCCGCGACCCAGCCGGCGAAGAGCGGGCTGAGGCCGCCGAAGTCCTCCGGGACGGTCATGAAGGTGACGCCGCGCGGGCACAGGAGCCACTTGAACGCGACGGCGGTCGTGAAGTCCTGCGCGTCCGCGTCGACGGGGAGCCAGCCTGCGGACTGGGAGGCGTCGATGTAGGTGCGGGCGCCATGGGTGCGGGCGGCTTCACGGATCGCGGGCAGGTCGGCGACGCGTCCGTCGGCGGACTGGGCGGCGCTGACGGCGACCAGTGCCGTACCGGGGCGCACCGCGTCGGCGATGCCCTCCAGGGGTGTGGTGCGGACTTTGAGGTCGCCGCGTACGTGGAAGGGGTTCACGGTGGAGCTGAAGTCGCCCTCTGCGGTGAGGACTTCGGCACCGGCCGGGAGCGAGGCGGCGATGACGCCGGTGTAGACGGCGACCGAGGCCCCGGCCGCCACGCGGGCGGCCGGGACGCCGGCGATCCGGGCGAAGGAGGCGCGGGCGGCCTCGACGTCCTCGAACATGTCGGCCGGCCGCCCGGCCGCGACGGAGGCTACCGCGTCCTGCATGGCCGCCACCGTGCGGGCCGGGAGCAGCCCGGTGCTCGCGGTGTTCAGATAGGTCGTGGTGGGCGCGAACTCGGCGCGCACGAGCGCGTGATCGAGAGTGTCCATGCGACCCACTGTGCCGCCTCACCACCTACCGGTCCATTGCGCATCCGTACGCAGTACCCCTAAGCGATGCTTATAGGTACTGGTCCACGGGCTGCTCCGGCGCGGGTCAGTTCTGCGGGACCGCGCATCCGTCCGGGCCGCAGGCCTCCGCACCGGCGCCGCCGTCGATGACCTGGAGCGGGGAGCGGTTGCCCCAGGCCTGTTCGAGCGCCTGGGTGAAGACCTCGGCGGGCTGGGCGCCGGACACGCCGTAGGCGCGGTCGAGGACGAAGAAGGGCACGCCGTTCGCGCCGAGCTCGGCGGCCTCGCGCTCGTCGGCGCGGACGTCGTCGGCGTAGCGGTCGGGGTCGGCGAGGACGGCGCGCGCCTCGTCGGCGTCGAGTCCGGCCTCGACGGCGAGGGACACGAGGTGCTCGTCGGCGTCGGTGAAGACGGACCGCTCCTCGGCGAAGTTCGCCCGGTACAGGAGGCCGATCAGTTCGTCCTGGCGGCCGTGCTCCTTGGCGAGGTGGAGGAGGCGGTGCATGTCGAAGGTGTTGCCGTGGTCGCGGCCCTCGGTGAGGTAGTCGAGGCCTTCCGAAGCGGCGTTCTCGCCAAGGTTGCGCTCGGCGGCCCGCGCCTGGTCCTCGGTCATGCCGTACTTCTGCGCGAGCATCGGGATGACGGCCCCGCTGTCGCCCTTGGCGCGCGTCGGGTCCAGCTCGAAGGAGCGGTGGACCACTTCGACGGCGTCCCGGTGCGGGAAGGCGGCCAGCGCCTTCTCGAAACGGGCCTTGCCGACGTAGCACCAGGGACAGGCGATGTCGGACCAGATCTCGACGCGCATGGGGGTAACTCCAGATTCGTACGGCACAGGGGGTGCCCTGCGAACGTCATTCAACGTCCGGCGAGGGCCCGTCATTCCCAGAGCGCCGTCAGGAACCGTCCCGCTGCCCCTTCGGTCCCTCCGGGCGGAGCTCGATGTGGTCGTAGGTGACGACGCAGCCGTCTCCGGCCGGGGCCTGGGTCATGAAACCGATGAGGGCGGCGCGGGCCGAGGTCTCGTCGCCGAGCGAGAAGACGCGGACGAACGTCCACTTCTCGCCGTCGGGCGAGGCGTGGAACATGAAGGCGGTGCCGGTGCGGCTGATGCGCAGCCACACCGTGTCGCCGCCCACGACGAACGCGTTCGCGTCGTCCGAGTGGCCCCGGGTGACGACGGTGCACACGGTCGGCTCGGCGGGCGAGCGCTCCAGGCAGAGCTTGGCCCACTCGCGTTCGCCGACGTGCAGGTAGAGCACGCCGGCGTCGAAGTCGGCGGTGAAGCCGACCGTGACACGGGCGATGAACTGGAAGTCGCCCTCCGGCGCCCCCAGCAGGCGGGGCGCGTCGGACGCCGGGTCCAGGGCCGTACCGGCGGGCGGCACGAAGCGGTCCTGGCGGGGCCCGGCCTTGCCGGTGAGCACCCCGTCCGCGTACGCCCACTGCCCGTCGGGACCGTAGGAGCGCAGCAGGAACGGGAGTTCGGGGAGTTCGATGTTCATCGCGTCAGTTTTCCAGGTGGAGGGGGCGTGCTCGCCGGAGGCTCAGAGTTCCTGGCGGCCCTTGTAGCGGCGCGGGAGGCCGAGCGGGTTGTCGTCGCGCAGCTCCGGCGGCAGGAGCGCCTCGGGGGTGTTCTGGTACGCGACCGGGCGCAGCCAGCGCTCGACGGCGGTGCCGCCCACGGACGTCGACGTGGACGTCGTCGCGGGGTACGGGCCGCCGTGGTGCTGCGCCGGGGCGACCGCTACGCCGGTGGGCCAGCCGTTGACCAGGACTCGGCCCGCGAGCGGGGTGAGCTCGGCGAGGATCTCGGCGCCGCGCCCCTTGCCGGCGGCCTCGTCCTCGGAGAGGTGGACGGTGGCCGACAGGTTGCCGGGCAGCCGCGACAGTACGGACGTGACCTCGGCGTCCTCGGCGTAGCGGGCGACGACGGTGACCGGGCCGAAGCACTCCTCCAGGAGGAGGTCGTGGTCGCCGCCCTCGGTGGCCAGGCGCTGGGCCGGGACGGTGAGGAAGCCGGGGCTGACGGTGTACTCGCTGCCCGCGCCCGGGGTCACGGGGGCGTCCACGTCCGGGAGGGAGCCGCGCTCGGCGACGCCCGCGACGAAGTTGTCCCGCATCCGGCGGTCGAGGAGGACACCCGCGCCGGTGCCGCTGACGGCGTCGGTGAGGGAGGCGACGAGCCGGTCACCGTCGGCGCCCGTGGGGGCGAACACGAGGCCGGGCTTCACGCAGAACTGGCCGACGCCGAGCGTCATCGAGCCCGCGAGCCCGGCGCCGATCTGCTCGGCGCGCTCGGCCGCGGCCTCCGCCGTGATGACGACGGGGTTGAGGGAGCCGAGTTCGCCGTGGAAGGGGATCGGGACCGGACGGGACGCGGCGGCGTCGAAGAGCGCGCGCCCACCGCGGACGGAACCGGTGAATCCGGCGGCCGAGACCAGCGGGTGCTTCACCAGCTCGACGCCCGCCTCGAAGCCGTGGACCAGGCCGAGGACGCCCTCCGGGATGCCGTGCTGGGCGGCGGCCCGGCGGATCACCGAGGCGACGAGCTCGGAGGTGGCCGGGTGGTCGGGGTGGGCCTTGACGACGACCGGGCAGCCCGCGGCGAGCGCGCTCGCGGTGTCGCCGCCGGGGACGGAGAAGGCGAAGGGGAAGTTCGACGCCGAGTAGACGGCGACGACGCCGAGCGGCACCTTGTAGCGGCGCAGGTCGGGGATGGGCGGGGTGGCCGTGTCGTCGGGGTGGTCGATGACAATGCCGAGGAACTCGCCCTCGTCGACGACGTCCGCGAAGGCGCGCAGCTGGTAGCACGTACGGGCGAGTTCACCCGTGAGGCGGACGGGGCCGAGCGCGGTCTCGGCGTCGGCGGCCTCGACGAGGTGGTCCTTGGAGGCGTCGAGGAGGTCGGCGGCGCTGCGCAGGAAGGCGGCGCGCACGGTGCGGTCGGCGAGGGCACCGGCGGCGGCGCGGGCGGCGCGGACCGCCTGGTCGACCTCGCCCGGCGTGGCCTCCACCGCGACCTGCTCGCGCTGCTTCCCGGTTCGGGGGTCGACACTCCAGACTGGTGCTGCTGCCACCGCGGGTTCCTCCCAGATCTGCGTCGCCCATCTGACGACCCATCACACGACTCACCGGAAACAGACGCCGGACAACATCTGTTCGATATGCTGAACGCTGTCCCTGATGATGAATACGCTACGGAGTCAGGACACTAATTCCGGTCGAACGAAGGGGTCAAGGGCGATGTCGGCTGGCGAGACTGGCGGCGGGGCGCAGGTCAAGTCCGCGGTACGGACGGTGGAACTGCTCGAGTTCTTCGCGGGCCGCCCCGGAATGCACTCCCTGGCAGCCGTCCAGGAGGCGACCGGCTACCCCAAGTCCAGCCTGTACATGCTCCTTCGCACGCTCGTCGAGCTCGGCTGGGTCGAGACGGACGGGACGGGCACGCGGTACGGGATCGGCGTACGGGCCCTGCTCGTCGGCACGTCGTACATCGACGGCGACGAGGCCGTGGCCGCAGCCCGGCCCACTCTCGACCGGCTCTCCGACGCCACCACGGAGACGATCCACCTGGCGCGGCTCGACGGCACGAGCGTCGTCTATCTCGCCACCCGCCAGTCGCAGCACTACCTGCGCCCCTTCGCCCGCGTCGGCCGCCGGCTGCCCGCGCACTCCACGTCGCTCGGCAAGGCCCTCCTCGCCACCCACACCGACGAGCAGGTCCGCGAACTGCTCCCCGAGACGCTCCCGGCGCTCACCGCGCACACGATCACCGACCGCGAGCAGCTCATCGAGGAGCTGCACACGGTGCGCGAGCAGGGCTTCGCGACGGACCGCGAGGAGAACACGCTGGGTCTGCGCTGCTTCGGCGTCGCGATCCCGTACCGCACCCCGGCGCGCGACGCGATCAGCTGCTCGGTGCCGGTGGCGCGTCTGACGCCCGAGCACGAGCAGAAGGTGAAGGACGCGCTGTTCGAGGCCCGCGACCGGCTGACCCTGGCGACGCGGCGGCTCTGACCACTCACGAGGCGTGACCCTTCGATGAGGATTCGCTGAGAAACGCGAGAAACCGGCCCGGAACGGAACGCCTCCCTCCCGGCCGCTCGTCTTCTCGTCGGGATGAACAAGACGATCAGACGCGCCTCTGTCTTCTGTCTGCTCCTCGTGCTCGCGCTGCTGGTGCGGGCGACGTGGGTGCAGTTCTACGAAGGCCAGGCCCTCGCGGACAACAAGAACAACCGGCGGAACGCGTTGAAGCAGTACGCGCATCCGCTGGGCGACATCGTCGTGGGCGGACGCGCGGTCACGGACTCGAAGAAGACGTCCGGCGGCACCGACCTCGCGTACCAGCGCTCGTACAAGGACGGCAAGCTCTACTCGGCCGTGACGGGCTTCAGCTCGCAGGTGTACGGGCAGACGCAGCTGGAGGGCATCTACCAGGGCATCCTCGACGGCACGGACCCGCGGCTCAAGAACCCGCTCGACGCGATCACCGGCGAGGCGACCAAGCCGGGTGACGTGGTCACGACGATCGACCCCGGTGTGCAGAAGGCCGCGTACGACGCGCTCGGCGGCAAGAAGGGCGCGGCCGTCGCGATCGACCCGAAGACGGGCAAGGTCCTCGGCCTCGTGTCGACGCCGTCCTTCGACCCGTCGACGATCAGCGGCTCGGACGCGGCGAGCGGCAAGGCGTGGCTGGCGCTGTCGCAGGACAAGGACAACCCGACGCTGAACCGCGCGATCAAGCAGGCGCTGCCGCCGGGCTCCACGTTCAAGCTGGTCGTGGCCGCGGCCGCGCTGGAGGACGGGCTGTACTCGTCGGTGGACGTCAAGACGTCCAGCCCGAACCCGTACCGGCTGCCCGGCACGTCCACGGACCTGCGGAACGAGAGCGCGTCCGCGCCCTGTGAGAACGCCACGATCCGTACGGCGCTGCAGTACTCCTGCAACAACGTCTTCGGCAAGATGGCCGTCGACCTGGGCCAGGACAAGGTCAGGGCGATGGCCGAGAAGTTCGGCTTCAACAACGACAAGCAGGACATGCCGGTCCGGGCCTCGAAGAGCGTGTACCCGTCGGGCATGGACAACGCCCAGACGGGCCTGTCGGGCATCGGCCAGTTCGACGTGACGGCGACGCCGCTGCAGATGGCGATGGTCTCGGCCACGATCGCGAACGGCGGACAGCAGGCGGCGCCGCACATGGTCTCGCAGGTCACGGACGCCGACGGCAACGCGATCCAGAGCTTCAAGGACGGCGACGACAAGCGCATCATGAGCACGTCGACGGCCTCGCAGCTCCGGTCCGCCATGGAGACCGTCGTGAGCCAGGGCACCGGCACGAACGCGCAGATCTCGGGCGCCACGGTGGGCGGCAAGACGGGCACGGCCCAGCACGGCGCGAACAACAGCGAGAGCCCGTACGCCTGGTTCACCTCCTACGCGAAGTCCGGCTCCACCGGCAAGGAGGTCGCCGTGGCGGTGGTCGTGGAGCAGTCGAACGCGGCGCGCTCGGAGGTGAGCGGCAACGGGCTCGCGGCGCCGATAGCGAAGGCGATGATGGAGGCGGCGATCAAGGGCTAGGCGCCCGGCTGCGTGCGCGTCACGAAGCCGGAGTCCAGTCCGGCCTGCGGCCGCTCAAGGCTAGGCGCCTCCCCGCGTGCGCGTCACGAAGCCGGCGTCCAGTGCGGGCTGCGGCCGCTCAGGGCCAGGCGCCTCCCCGCGTGCGCGTCACGAAACCGGCGTCCAGTCCGGCCTGCGGCCGCTCAAGGCTAGGCGCCTCCCCGCGTGCGCGTCACGAAGCCGGCGTCCAGTCCGGGCTGCGGCCGCTCAGGCCCACGGCCTGGTCGAGGAGCGGGGCGGAGTCCGGGACCGGGACCACCGGGCCGAAGATGTCGGGGCGTGGGCCTGTGGCCGACTGGACGAGGAAGGCGTGGGCCGCTTGCAGGGCGGCCTCGTCGGGCGCGTACTCCTGGCCCGTCGCGCGTGCGAGGTCCCACGCGTGGATCACGAGTTCGTCCAGGGCGACGAGTGCGGCCACCCCGCCGGGCAGGTCGACCCCGCCGGCCCGCGTCATCCCCTGCCAGGCCTGCGGGTCGCGCCACGCCTCGGCGAGTTCGTCGAGCGCCTTCGTCAGGTCGTCGCGCCAGCCGTCCGTGATGTCGGGCAGGGACGCCTCCGGGTTCGTGTCGGTGGTGGGGCCCAGGTCCTTGCGTGCGGCGTCGCGGAAGGCGACGGTCAGGCCGACGATGTGCCCGAGCAGATGCCGTACCGCGTAGTCCGGGCAGGGCGTGGGCCGGCCGAGCTGGTCCCCGCCCACCCCGTCCGCGAGGCGCGCGACGATCCGGGTCTGGGGGCCGAAGTCCACCATCGCAATGCCGGGGCCGTTCTGGTCGGTCGTGTCGCTCATACGGGTCTCCTCACGTCCCGGCGCACCTGGCGTGCACCGGCATCTCAAGTCACCGTGCACCTCGGGTGCACACCTCTGTAGACCGCCGCGCCGCCGGGAACTCATCGGCTGTGGGCCGTCGGTGCGAAGTCGCCCGGAGGTAAGGGAACGGCAAAGCGGCATCGCTCGTTACCCCGGCATGACCGCTATGACCCCCGGCTCGAACATCCCGCTGACCACCGCCCGCGTGGCGGTGGATGTCGCCGCCCCGGTGCGGCTCGACGTCTCGGGCCTGCTGCTCACCGCAGACGGCAAGGTGCGTTCCGACGACGACTTCGTCTTCTACAACCAGCCCACCGGGCCCGGGGTGACCTACCGCTCGGGCAACGGCACGGCACCCGACGCGATCGTCGTGGACACCGCCGCCGTGCCGCCGGGCATCGAGAAGATCGTCGTCACCGCGAGTCCGGACGCGGCCGGCCAGACCTTCCAGGGCATCGAGCCCACGGCCACGATCAAGGGGGCCGACGACGGCTCCGTGCTCGCGACGTTCACCCCGCCGCGGCTCGGCAACGAGACGGCGCTGATCGTCGTCGAGATCTACCGGCGCAACGGCGCCTGGAAGGCCCGCGCGGTGGGCCAGGGGTACGCGAACGGCCTGGCGGGCATCGCCACGGACTTCGGCGTGAGCGTCGACGAGCCCGCGCCCGCCGCTGCCGCACCGGCACCGGCACCCCAGCAGGCGCAGCCCGCGCCGCCGCTTCAGGCCATGGCTCCCCCGACCACTCCCCCGGTCGACCCGCGCCTGGCGCCCCCGGCTCCGCCTACCGCGGCCCCGGCGGCAGCCGCCCCCGCGCCGCCCGCCCCCTCCGGGAAGATCAACCTGGACAAGGGCCGCGTCAGCCTCCAGAAGAACCAGACGGTGTCCCTCGTCAAGGGCGGCCGCCCCCTGCTGGCCCAGGTCAAGATGGGTCTCGGCTGGGAGCCCGCGTTCCGCGGCAAGGACATCGACCTGGACGCGTCGGTCATCGCCTTCGGCCCCCAGCGCAACCACGTGGACAGCTGCTACTTCGGCAAGCTCTCCATCCTGAAGGGCGCGATCAAGCACTCCGGCGACAACCTCACGGGCGAGGGCGGCGGGGACGACGAGGTGATCGTCGTCGACCTGGGCCGGATCCCGGCGGAGGTCACGGGCCTGGTGTTCACGGTGAACTCGTTCTCGGGCCAGAAGTTCACCGAGGTGGCCAAGGCGTACTGCCGGCTCGTCGACGCGACGACCGGCGAGGAACTGGTCCGCTTCGACCTCACGCACGCGGAGGCGCAGACCGGCGTCATGATGGCGAAGCTGATCCGCCAGTACTCCGGCGAGTGGGACATGACCGCGATGGGTGACTTCGCGAAGTCGCGGACGGTGCGCGGCATGGTGAAGCCGGCGGCGCAGGCGCTCTAGGGCTCACCGGGATCGACGGCAGGACACGGCAGAGGCGGCCGGTGGCACGGAGTCCGTGCCACCGGCCGCCTCATGAGCGTGCGGGTGGAAGTGCCGCTGTCAGAGCTTCGACAGCTTGGAGAACGGCGTCAGGAACCTGCCCGTCTGCCCGGCGAAGTCGATGAGCACGGCCTCCTCACCTTCGACTCCGATGATCCGGCCGAGGCCGTACTGGTCGTGCGAAACCCGGTCGCCCACCTCGAACTGCTCTACCGGCGGAGCGGGCTTGGCCGGAACGTTGAAGGGGCTGCCCGGAAGGTGGCGGCGCGTGCTGGGAGGCCTTGTCATTCATCGAGTATGCGCCCCGCCGCCCCACTCACACCACGCTTACGTCCTCACACTTCGGTGACGATGTGCACGAAGTCACCACTCTGTGAGGTGTCACGGGAACTCTCTGCACAGGTCAGGGGCGGCCCGCGCCGCCGACGCGGACGTGAAAGGTTGGACATCGACGTGAGTGCCGGGAACCCTTCGGTGCCGCCCTGACGTCGCAATGATCACCGGCGTTCGCGCCGGTCACCGGGGTCTTGGGCGCCCGGTGGTACCGCTTCGCAGCAGTTCCAGGAGGAAGCCGTTCATGGTGCGTCTCGCGGGATACCGCCTCGTCTCCAGACTCGGCGACGGGGCGGTGGGGGCGACGCATCTGGCGCTCTCCCCCACGGGGCACGTCGTCGTGGTCAAGACGGTGCACGCGCACCTCGCCGCCGAGCCGTGGTTCAGGGAGCGTTTCCGCTGGGAGGCCGCGGCGGCGCGTCACGTGCGGAGCCCGTCCACCGCCGTCGTCCTCGACGCGGACCCCGACGCCGAGGTCCCCTGGCTCGCGGTCGAGCACTGCACGGGCCCCTCGCTGTCCGAGGCCGTGGCCGTACTCGGGCCTCCCGCACCCGGCGACCTCGCCGCCCTGGGCGCGACGCTGGCCGGGGCTCTGGCGGCGATCCACGCGACGGGGCTCGCGCACCGCGACCTCAAGCCGGCGAACGTCATCGTGACGGCGGCCGGGCCCAAGGTCATCGACTTCGGCCTCCCGAAGGCCGTGGCCCCGGGCGACGGTACGCAGACGGACACCGGCCGGCGCCTCGGCTCCCCCGGCTTCCTCGCGCCCGAGCAGATCACCGGCGCCGTCGAACCGGGGCCGCCCGCCGACGTGTTCGCACTCGGCGCGCTGCTCGCCCTCTGCTCGACCGGGCGCAATCCGCACGGCGCGGGCAACGGTCGGCTGGTCCTGCAACAGACGCTGCACGACGAACCGGACCTGCTCGGCGTGCCCGACCAGGAGTGGGCCGCGTTCCTGTCCCGCTGCCTCGCCAAGTCCCCGTACGCGCGCCCCCTCGTTCCCGAGGTCCTCGAATGGTGCGCCGCGCGGGCGACCCCGCGGGCCTGGTGGCAGGAGCCGGAGCCCGCGGCGCTCATCGAGGTCCACGAGGAGGCACTGGCCGAGCGGCTGACGACGGAGTGACCGGCACACGGCGGAGGCGGCTCCCCACTGAAGGGAGCCGCCTCTGCGGTGCGGGTACTAGCTCTTGCGCTGCCGCTTCCACGGCCCCGTGATGGCGAGCATGATGCCCGGGGTCTGGATGTTCGCGTAGAGGGTCCGGCCGTCGGGCGAGAACGTGACGCCGGTGAACTCGCTGTACTCCGGCTCCGGTTCGGTGCCGATGTTCAGCTCGTTGCGCGCGATCGGGTACGTACGGCCGCTGTCGGTCGCGCCGAACAGGTGCTGGACGCCGTTGCCGTCCTCGGCGATGACGAGGCCGCCGTACGGGGAGACGGTGATGTTGTCCGGGCCGTCGAACGCGCCGTCCTTGGCCGGGTCGGCGTTCACGCCCAGCAGGACCTTGAGGGTCAGGGTGCGGCGCTTGGGGTCGTAGAACCAGACCTGGCCGTCGTGCTGGACGGGGCTCTCCGAGCGGGCGAACGAGGAGACGATGTACGCGCCGCCGTCGCCCCACCACATGCCTTCGAGCTTGCGGGCGCGGGTGACCTCGCCCTCGGCGAACTGCTTGCGCACGGAGACGGTCCTGGCGTCGCGGTCCGTGACGTCGACCCAGTCCACGCCGTAGACCGTGCCGATCTCGGTGGCGCGGGACAGGTCGTCGACGAAGCGGCCGCCGGAGTCGAAGCACTTGGTGGCCTGGAGGACGCCCGCGTCGGCGGCGAGGGTGCGGAGCTTGCCGCGGCCGTGCTCGAAGCCCTTCGGCGGGGTCCAGCGGTAGAGCAGGCCGTTGGGGCCGGCCGCGTCCTCGGTCAGGTACGCGTGGCCGCGCTTGGGGTCGATGACGACGGCCTCGTGCGCGTACCGGCCCAGCGCCTTGATGGGCTGGGGCTCGCGGTTGGCCCGGCGGTCGGCGGGGTCGACCTCGAAGACGTAGCCGTGGTCCTTGGTCATGCCGTTGGTGCCGGCCTTGTCCTCGGTCTCCTCGCAGGTGAGCCAGGTGTCCCAAGGGGTGCGCCCGCCCGCGCAGTTGGTCGCGGTGCCGGCGATGCCGACCCACTCGGCGACCTGTCCGTCCCGGCGGACCTCGACGACCGTGC
This sequence comes from Streptomyces sp. NPDC046821, assembly GCF_040645335.1. Classification (NCBI taxonomy): domain Bacteria; kingdom Bacillati; phylum Actinomycetota; class Actinomycetes; order Kitasatosporales; family Streptomycetaceae; genus Streptomyces; species Streptomyces sp. NPDC046821. The sequence goes on from NZ_JBEYYB010000014.1 coordinate 37,149, forward strand.
AGCCACCGGCGGCGGCCGGGTCGTAGACGAGCCCCTCGGCGAGCGGCACCGGGTACTTGGCCTTGGTGCGGGGGCCGCCGATCTCGTGGTTGTTGACGAGCAGCGTCGCGCCGCGCGGGCCTTCGAAGGTGGCGGTGCCGTCGTGGTTGGACGGGGTGGACTCGCCGGACTCCAGGGTCGTCTCGCCGGTGCGCGTGATCACGCGGTACGAGAATCCGGCGGGCAGCGCGAGGAGGCCCTTCGGGTCGGCCACGAGGGGGCCGTAGCCGGGACCGGACGGGTCGCCCTCTGTGATCGCGGCGCCCGCGACCTCGAAGTCGCCTTCCGCGGCCAGCGCGCCGGGTGCGGTCGCGAGCGCGCCTACGGTGCCGGCCAGGGCGATGCCCGCGCCGGTGGCGGCGGAGCGTCTCGAGAAGTCCCTGCGGGTGAGCGACATGGTGTTGTCTCCTGTGACCGGGTGGCTGTGACGGTGCAGCGGGCGGGTGGTGCTGTTGCCGTACCGGCCACACGCTCCCCGCAACGCCTGAACGGCGGCTGAACTCCGTACGACGCGCGGAGAGCGAACGCGTTCACGGTCGTCGGCCGGCGCGAGAAACACAGACATGTACGCGAGAGGGGCGGGACGCCGTCGCGTCCCGCCCCTCTCAACTCCCTACCGCAGCGCGGCTATCCGGCCTGTGCCGACCTCGCCTTGAAGGCTGCCTTGCGGGCCTCCTTGGCGACCTTCTTGTCGGGGTGCAGCCGGCCCATCGCCTCCAGGACGTCCGCCGTCGCCGGGTGGTCCACCTTCCACGCCGCCGCGAAGAACCCGCTGTGCTGGGCCGCGAGCCCTTCGACGAGGCCCTGCAGTTCCTCGGAGTTGCCTTCGAGGTCGAGCTGGGCCGCGATCGTGTCGACGGTGAGCCAGAAGATCAGGGACTCCGGCGGCGCCGGAATGTCACTCGCACCGTGCTCGGCGAGCCACACCCGGGCGAGACCGCCGAGTTCCGCGTCGTCGAGGACCTCCCGCAGAGCGGGTTCCGCCTCGCGGCCCACCAGGGACAGCGCCTGCTGGCAGCGCAGCCGCCGCAGCGGGGCGCCCGCGTCCGCGCCGCGCGCCGCGGTCAGCAACTCCCGTGCGGAGACCAGCGGTTCACGCCGGGCGAGCCACTGCTCGATCTCGGCCTGCGCGGCGGCCTGCGGGAACGACGACGTGCCGTCGAGCAGCGTGTCGGCGCCCTTGTCGGTGAGGTCGCCGACGGCGGGCGCGTCGACGCCCGCCTCGATCATGCGGGCGCGGATGCCGTAGAGGCCGAGCGGGGTGAGCCGCACCATGCCGTAGCGCGTGACGTCGGAGTCGTCGAACGCGTCGGCGGTGCCGGCCTCGGCGGCTTCGTCGAGTTCCGCCATCAGCGCCTCGTCCACCGGCTGGTACTCGACGAGCCCGACCGGGGCGAGCAGCCGGAACTGGTCGTCCAGCTTCATCATCGCGTCGGAGACCTGCTCCAGGACGTCGTCCGTGGGCTCACCCATGTCGTCCGGCACGATCATCGACGCGGCGAGGGCGGGCAGCGGGACGGGGTCGTCGCCCGCGCCCTCGCTGACGGTGAGGAGGTAGAGGTTGCCGAGGACGCCTTCGAGGAACTCGGCCTCCCCCTCGGGGTCCCAGTCGAGCTGCGAGAAGTCGACCTCGCCGCCCTCCTCCATGGCGCTGACCAGTTCGGCCATGTCCTCGATGTCGGGCACGCTCGCGTCGGCGAGGACCGCGTCGAGGGCGGTGAGCCACAGGCCGAGGACGTCCTGGGGGCCGCCGGAGGTGACGACGCCGAGGTCCTCGCCCGCGGTGACGGTGCCCTCCTCCTCGTCCACGATCTCGACGAGTCCGGTGTCGACGGCGATCCGCCAGGCCTCGCTCGCGTACGCGGCCCCGTCGGCGTCGGCGCCGAGGCCGATCTCGACGGCGGCGGCGGGGAGCTGTTCGTCGACGAGTTCGCCGCCCGCGCCGACCCGGGTCCCGGGTCCCGCCCAGCGGGCCAGCCGCACCGCGCGCGAGATCAGCGGGGTGGCGAGGGCGTCCCGCGCGAGCTCCGCTTCGGGGTGCAGCCTGGCCGGCGGCAGGGGGGAGCTGTCTGACATCGCCTTGTTCTCCTCCGGACGTGTGGTGCGACCGCTCAGCCTAGACGGATTCGACGGTGTGCCGCCCGGTTCATGTACCCGTCACGAAGGGGACGGCGGCGAAACCTTGACAACTCCCCTTGCCACCCAAGACATTTACGCGCGTAGAAACGGGAGCGGCACCGCCGCTCACGTGAAGCGGGGAGCTGCATGGCCGCACCCCGCTGGTTCCACCCTCGTCCCGGCGCCTCACGCACGTCCCCGGAGGGATCCCCTTGCCGAGCAAGCACTCGTCGCGCCTCGCCGCGCTGACCGTCGCCGCCGTCTGCTCCACCGTCTCCGCCGTCGTCCTCGTCTCGCCCGCGCACGCGGACGCGGTGCACATCCATGACATCCAGGGCACGACCCGCACGTCCCCGCTGGCCGGGAAGCCGGTCACCGACGTGGCCGGCGTGGTCACGGGCGTCAGGAACTACGGCTCGACCAAGGGCTTCTGGTTCGAGGACACCGCACCCGACGACGACCCCGCCACGAGCGAGGGCGTCTTCGTCTTCACCAGCTCCGCCCCGACGGTCGCCGTCGGCGACGCGGTACGGGTCTCCGGCACGGTCTCGGAGTACGTCCCGGGCGGCGCGTCCTCGGGCAACCAGTCCCTGACCGAGATCACCAAGCCGGTCGTCACCGTCGACTCCTCGGGCAACGCGCTGCCGCCCGCCACGGTCATCGACGCGGCCTCCGTCCCCGCGGCCTACGCGCCTCCGGGCGACCCGGCGGCGAACGGCTCGGTCAACGCCCTGCCGCTCCGCCCCTCGCAGTACGCCCTCGACTTCTACGAGTCCCTGGAGGGCATGAACGTACGCATCGGATCGTCACGCGTCGTCACGGCGACGGACACCCACGTCGAGCTGTGGGTCACGGTCAAGCCGGACGAGCACCCGGCGCCGCGCGGCGGCACCGTCTACGGCTCGTACGACTCCCAGAACACGGGTCGCCTCCAGATCCAGTCCCTGGGCGCGGCCGCCGGCTTCCCCACGGCGAACGTCGGGGACACCCTGTCGGGGCGGACCGAAGGGCCCCTGGACTACAGCCAGTTCGGCGGTTACACGCTGGTCGCGCGGGACCTCGGCACGCTGGAGAAGGGGGGCCTGGCGCGGGAGACGACGCGTGCGCAGGAGCGCAACGAGCTGGCCGTCGCCACGTACAACGTCGAGAACCTGGACCCGGGCGACGGCACGTTCGACGCGCACGCGTCGGCGATCGTCGACCATCTGCGGTCACCCGACGTCGTGTCCCTGGAGGAGATCCAGGACAACAACGGCGCGAAGGACGACGGCACCGTCGCCGCGGACGTCACGGTGAACAAGCTGATCGACGCGATCGTGGCGGCGGGCGGACCGCGGTACGACTGGCGCTCCATCGACCCGGTCAACGACCAGGACGGCGGCGAGCCCGGCGGCAACATCCGCCAGGTGTTCCTCTACAACCCGGCGCGCGTCTCGTTCACCGACCGCGCGGGCGGTGACTCCACGACACCGGTGGGCGTGACCCGTACGAGGGAGGGCAAGGCGGCGCTGACGGCGTCCCCGGGGCGCGTCGACCCGGCGAACGCGGCGTGGAAGAGCAGCCGGAAGCCGCTCGCGGGCGAGTTCGTGTTCCGCGGGAAGACCGTGTTCGTGATCGCCAACCACTTCGCGTCCAAGGGCGGCGACCAGGCTCTGACGGCACAGTTCCAGCCGCCGGCGCGCAGCTCGGAGACGCAGCGCCACGCGCAGGCGAGCGCGGTGAACGGCTTCGTGAAGGACATCCTCAAGACGCAGAAGAACGCGGACGTGGTCACCCTCGGCGACATCAACGACTTCGAGTTCTCGGGGACGGCGCAGCGCCTGGAGGACGGCGACGTGCTGTGGTCGGCGATCAAGTCCCTGCCGAAGGGCGAGCGTTACACGTACGACTACCAGGGCAACAGCCAGGTCCTCGACCAGATCCTGATCAGCCCGTCGATACGCCGCTCCGACTTCGCGTACGACAGCGTGCACATCAACAGCGAGTTCAGCGACCAGATCAGCGACCACGACCCGCAGGTACTGCGGTTCCGCCCGTAGTGCGCCTCACGGCCGGGCGGAGCAGTACAGGAGTGCTCCCGCCGGTGCTCCGCCCGGCCTCGACCTCTTAGCAAGCCTTACCCCCACCTCGTAGGAAAATTAAGTGGAGCTGTACGGTCACGGCGCCGACACTCCCCGTATGAGCCTCTCCAGCGCCCCGCACCCGCCGCCCTTCGGCCGCGCCCTGTGCGCGATGGTCACGCCGTTCACCGCCGACGGCGCCCTGGACACGGACGGCGCGCAGCGCCTGGCGGCCCGCCTGGTCGCCGACGGCTGCGACGGCCTCGTCCTGTCCGGCACGACGGGCGAGTCCCCCACGACGTCGGACGACGAGAAGGCGACGCTCGTGCGGGTGGTGAAGGAGGCGGTCGGGGAGCGGGTCCCGGTCGTCGCGGGCGTCGGCACCGCCGACACCCGGCACACGATGAAGCTGGCCGCCGACGCCGAACAGGCGGGCGCGGACGGCCTGTTGGTCGTCAGCCCGTACTACAGCCGCCCGCCGCAGGATGCCCTGGAGGCCCACTTCCGCGAGATCGCGGACGCGTCCGGACTGCCGCTGATGCTGTACGACATCCCGGGCCGCACCGGCACCCGCATCGAACCGGCCACCCTGATCCGCCTCGCCTCCCACCCCCGGATCACGGCCGTCAAGGACTGCGCGTACGACATGCTCGGCACGCAGAAGGTCCTCGGCGCGACCGACCTCGCCTTCTACGCGGGCTGCGAGGAGTACGCGCTCCCCCTGTACGCGGTGGGCGGCGCGGGCTACGTCTCGACGGTCGCGAACGTGGCGCCGTCCGCCCTGCGTGCCGTCCTGTCCTCGTTCGACGCGGGCGACACCGGGGAAGCGGCGCGGCGTCAGCAACTGGCCGCGCCCCTGCTCGAGTTGATGATGGCGTCGGACCTCCCGGGCACAGTCACGGCGAAGGCCATCCTCAACGCCCTCGCCCTCCCGGCGGGCCCGGTCCGCGCACCGCTACGCCCGGCCTCCCCGGAGACGACCGCCACTCTGCTCACGGCGTTCGAGGCGCTGACCGCCACAAGCTGAACACGCGAAAGCGCCCTTCCCCGGCCACACGGGCCGGGGAAGGGCGCTCAACGTTCAAGCGGAGAACGTCAGTTGTGGCTGTGCAGGATCTCGTTGAGGCCGCCCCAGACCGCGTTGTTCGGGCGGGCCTCGACGGCGCCGGTGACCGAGTTGCGGCGGAAGAGGATGTTCGAGGCGCCGGACAGGTCGCGGGCCTTGACGATCTCGCCGTCGGGCATCGTGACGCGCGTGCCGGCGGTGACGTAGAGGCCGGCCTCGACGACGCACTCGTCGCCGAGGGCGATGCCGACGCCCGCCTCCGCGCCGACGAGGCAGCGCTCGCCGATCGTGATGCGGACGTTGCCGCCGCCGGACAGCGTGCCCATGGTGGACGCGCCGCCGCCGATGTCGGAGCCGTCGCCCACGACGACGCCCGCGGAGATGCGGCCCTCGACCATCGACGTGCCGAGCGTGCCGGCGTTGAAGTTGACGAAGCCCTCGTGCATGACCGTGGTGCCCTCGGCCAGGTGCGCGCCGAGGCGGACGCGGTCGGCGTCGGCGATGCGCACGCCCTTGGGGGCGACGTAGTCCGTCATCCGCGGGAACTTGTCGATGGACGTCACGGCGAGGTGCAGGCCCTCGGCGCGGGCGTTGAGGCGGACCTTCTCGACGTCGTCGACGGCGACCGGGCCGAGCGAGGTCCACGCGACGTTGGCGAGGAGGCCGAAGACGCCGTCCAGGTTCTGGCCGTGCGGCTTCACCAGGCGGTGCGAGAGGAGGTGGAGGCGCAGGTAGGCGTCGTGCGCGTCCAGCGGCTTGTCGTCGAGCGAGGCGATGACCGTGCGGACGGCGACGGTCTCCACGCCGCGGCGGGCGTCGGTGCCGATGGCCTTCGCGGCGCCTTCGCCGAGCAGTTCGGCGGCCTGCTCCGCGGAGAGCCGCTCGGTGCCGGCCGGGCCCGGCGCGTCCTGGAGGGACGGCGCGGGGAACCAGGTGTCGAGGACGGTGCCGTCGGCGGTGAGCGTGGCGAGACCTGCGGCGACGGCGCCGGTGGTGCGCTGAGCGGTGGCGGGGGCGGGAGAGTCAGACATGAGTGAAACCTAACCGCAGGGGCACCGCGGGGGCGAACCGGTACGCCCGGTGTCTCAGGTGCCGGGCGGGGCGGGCGTTTGGGGCGGGACGTACGCCGCTAAGCGGCCGACTCCCCAGGCCGGCCACCCGGGTCGACACCGGAGGCCTCCCCCGGCCCCGGATCAGCACCGGAGGCCTCCGCCGGTCCCGGGTCAACACCGGAGGCCTCCCACGGCCCCGTGTCGACACCGGAGGCCGCCCCCGGCCCCGGGTCGGCCCCCGGCCCCCCGTCGATGACCCGCGCCAGCATCTCCCGCGCGTACCCCTCGTCGTACACCCCATCCGTCAGCAACACCTGAAGGCAGATGCCGTCCATCAGGGCGACGAGTGCCCGTGCGGTGACCGGGTCGGTGCGGCGGGCGAGCTGGTGAGCCAGGTCGTCGCCCCACTCGGCGGCGACCGACCGCAGCGCGGGCCTGCGCAGGGCCGCGAGATACAGCTCGTACTCCAGCTCGACGCCCGTGCGGTCGCCGGCGAGCCATTCGCCGAGGACCGCGGCGAGGCCCGCGGCGAGCCGGGAGCGTGGCACCTCGAAGACGGCGCTGCCCGCGACCGCCTTCGCGAACCCCTCGTTGGCCTGCCGCAGCGCGGCCACCAGCAGCTCGTCGAGCGTGCGGAAGTGGTACGTCGTCGAGCCGAGCGGCACGTCCGCCTCGGCGGCGACGCTGCGGTGGCTGAGCCCGGCGATGCCCTTGGCGCCCACCACCCGGATCGCGGCGTCGATGATGCGCTGCCGCCGCTCGGGGTCGTACCGCCGCGCCATCAGTGCGCACCGCCCAGATTGAGCAGCACCACGCCCCCGATGACGAGAACGATCCCCCCGATCCGCGCCAGGGTCATCGCCTCCCCGAGGAAGAGAATCCCGATCCCGGCGATGACGGCCGTGCCGACGCCGGCCCAGATCGCGTACGCCGTGCCGACCTGCACGGTCTTCAGGGTCTGGGCGAGCAGCGCGAAGGCGATCAGATAGCCGGTGACGGTGATCACGGAGGGCCAGAGCCGGCTGAAACCCTCGCTGTACTTCATCGCCGTCGTCGCGGCCACCTCCGCCGCGATGGCGCCGGAAAGCAGTACGTATCCCATGTGTACGAGTGTACGCATCGATGTGTACGGGCGTACATACAGGCGTCGGCTAAGGTGTCGCGATCACTGTGGGGGGCCACAGGGACGAACGACTCCTGGGAGCACGGCGAAGATGAGCGACATGTGGGGACAAGGACAGGGGCCCCGATACGGCCCGGGGCCGGGGCCGGGCGGTTACGGGTGGGGCGGCGGCTGGACCCCGCCTCCGCCCCCGCCGCAGCCGGGCGTGATCCCGCTCGCCCCGCTCGGCGTCGACCGGATACTCGGCGGCGCGTTCAAGACGATGCGCCGTCACGCGAAGCCGCTCTTCGGCACCGTACTCCTCGTCTACCTGGTGCTCGGCGTCCTCGCCGTCGCCGCGTTCTTCCTCGGCTTCCTGGCAGTCTCGGACGACGTACGGCAGCTCGTGCACGACGGCTCCCACTTCTCCTGGGACCGCGTGCGGCCGGTACTAGTCGCGTTCGGCGTGGTGTGGGCCGTCGTCATGGTGCTTTTCATGGTCGGCATGGCGTTCATCCAGTCCGCGTGCACGGTGGTGCTGCGTGAGGCAGTGCTCGGCCGTCCGGCCCGCTTCGGCGCGGTGTGGCGGCACGCCTGGTCGCGTACGCCCTCGGTGCTCGGCGTCGGCCTGCTGATGGGCCTGATCGCGGCGGTCCCGGCGGGCCTGGTCGCCGCCTACTTCGTGGCGATCTTCGCCTCGCTGCTCGGCCACTCCGCCGCACCGATCGGCCTGCTGTTCCTCCTCATGCTGGTGGTCGTGCCGCTGGCCCTGTGGATCTACGTCCTGTTCGCGTTCGCCCCGGCGGCCGCGACACTGGAGGAGGCCGGGCCGGTTCTGGCGCTGCGCCGCTCGGCACGCCTGGTGAAGGGCGCCTGGTGGCGTACGTTCGGCATCATCCTGCTCGCCGGCGTGATCGTGTTCGGCATCTCGCTGGCGGTGCGCGTCCCGCTGCAGTTCGCGATGCCGACCCCGACGCCGTCGCAGTTCGGGACGTCCCCAGACCCCGCCGAGGTGCTCCGCACGATGATGCCGACCCTGGGCCTCGTGATGGCGCTGTCCATGATCGCCAACCTCGTGGTGCAGCTGGTGAGCGCGGTCTTCGGGCCGCTCGTCACGTCGCTGCTCTACATAGACCAGCGCATCCGCAGGGAGGGCCTGGCCCACACCCTGGAGCTCGCGGCCCGCAACGGAAGCTAGCGATCAGCGACTGAACGCATTACGGCCCCCTGTGCCTGAGCACAGGGGGCCGTAATGCGTTCGAGTACTACGGGTCAGACGTTGAAGCCGAGCGCGCGGAGCTGCTCGCGGCCCTCGTCCGTGATCTTGTCCGGGCCCCACGGCGGCATCCAGACCCAGTTGATCCGGAGCTCGTTGACGATGCCGTCGGTGGCCGACTTCGCCTGGTCCTCGATGACGTCGGTCAGCGGGCAGGCCGCGGACGTGAGCGTCATGTCGATCGTGGCGATGTTGGCGTCGTCGATGTGGATGCCGTAGATCAGGCCCAGGTTGACGACGTCGATGCCCAGCTCGGGGTCGACGACGTCGTACAGGGCCTCACGGACCTCCTCCTCGGAGGCCGGCTTCATCTCCACTGCCGTGCTGTCAGTCATACGGTCTTCGCCTCCTCCGCGAAGGCCTGGGCCGTCGCGTCCTTCCACGCCATCCAGCTCAGGAGGGCGCACTTGACTCGTGCCGGGTACTTGGAGACACCGGCGAACGCGACCGCGTCCTCCAGCACCTCCTCCATCGCGTCGTCGGGCTCGACCCTGCCCTTGGACTGCATCAGCTCCAGGAAGGTCTCCTGGATCCTCTGCGCCTCGGCCAGGTCCTTGCCGACGAGCAGTTCGTTCAGCACGGAGGCCGAGGCCTGGCTGATGGAGCAGCCCTGGCCCTCGTAGCTGACGTCACTGATCGTCCGGCCGTCGTACTTGACGCGCAGCGTGATCTCGTCACCGCACGTCGGGTTGACGTGGTGCACCTCGGCGTCGCCATCGCGCAGACCGCGCCCGTGCGGGTGCTTGTAGTGGTCCAGGATGACGTCCTGGTACATCGAATCCAGCTTCACGATTCAGCCAGCCCCTCAGCCGAAGAAGTTCCGTACGTGCTCCAGGCCGTCGATCAGCGCGTCGATCTCGCCGGGCGTGGAGTACAGATAGAACGACGCTCGCGTGGTCGCAGGAATTCCGTAGCGCAGGCAGACGGGGCGGGCGCAGTGGTGGCCGACCCGGACCGCGATGCCCTGCTCGTCGAGAACCTGGCCCACGTCGTGCGGGTGGATGTCACCCAGCGTGAACGAGATCGCGGCGCCGCGGTCCTCGGCCGTGGTGGGGCCGATGATCCGCAGGTCCGGGACCTCGAGCAGGCGCTTCACCGCGTACTCGGTGATCGCGTGCTCGTGCTGGGCGATCTTGTCCATGCCGATCGAGTTCAGGTAGTCCACGGCCGCGCCGAGGCCGACGGCCTGGGCGATCGGGGGCGTACCCGCCTCGAACTTGTGCGGCGCCGGCGCGTACGTCGACGAGTGCATGGAGACGGTCTCGATCATCTCGCCGCCGCCCAGGAAGGGCGGCAGGTCCTCGAGCAGCTCCTGGCGGCCCCACAGGACGCCGATGCCGGTCGGGCCGCACATCTTGTGGCCGGTGAAGGCCACGAAGTCGGCCTGCAGCGCCTGAACGTCGAGCGGCATGTGCGGGGCGGCCTGCGAGGCGTCGAGCAGGACCAGGGCGCCGACCTCCTGGGCGCGGCGCACGATGGCCTCGACCGGGTTGACGGTGCCCATGATGTTGGAGACGAGCGTGAAGGAGACGATCTTCGTCTTCTCCGTGATGACCTCGTCGATGTTGGAGAGGTCGAGGCGGCCGTCGTCGGTCAGCCCGAACCACCGCAGCTTCGCGCCGGTGCGCTGCGAGAGCAGCTGCCACGGCACGATGTTGGAGTGGTGCTCCATCTCCGTGATGACGATCTCGGTCTCGTGGTCCACGCGGTAGGGCTCGTCGGCCCAGCCCAGCATGTTCGCCACGAGGTTGAGCGACTCGGAGGCGTTCTTCGTGAAGATGACCTCGTCGCGGCTCGGCGCGTTGATGAAGGCCGCGACCTTGTCACGGGCACCCTCGTACAGCGCCGTGGCCTCCTCGGCGAGCACGTGCACGCCCCGGTGGACGTTGGCGTTGTGCTGCTCGTAGTACTCACTGAGCGCGTCGATGACCTGGCGCGGCGTCTGCGAGGTCGCCGCGTTGTCCAGGTACACGAGCTTCTTGCCGTCGTGGAGCACCCGGTCGAGGATCGGGAAGTCCTTGCGGATCGCCTCGGTGTCGAGGAGGCCCGGCAGCTGTGTCACGCGGATGCGCCCCCCTTCGTGTACTGCTCGTAGCCCTCGGACTCAAGCTTGTCGGCCAGCTCCGGGCCGCCGGACTCGACGATGCGGCCGGCCGAGAAGACGTGCACGAAGTCGGGCTTGATGTAGCGCAGGATGCGCGTGTAGTGCGTGATCAGCAGGGTGCCGACCTCACCGGTCTCGCGGACGCGGTTGACGCCCTCGGAGACCTGGCGCAGCGCGTCGACGTCGAGGCCGGAGTCGGTCTCGTCGAGGATCGCGATCTTCGGCTTGAGGAGCTCCATCTGGAGGATCTCGTGGCGCTTCTTCTCACCGCCGGAGAAGCCCTCGTTCACGTTGCGCTCGGCGAAGGAGGGGTCCATCTGGAGCTGCTCCATCGCGGACTTGACCTCCTTGACCCACGTGCGCAGCTTGGGGGCCTCGCCGCGGATGGCGGTGGCCGAGGTGCGCAGGAAGTTGGAGACCGAGACGCCGGGGACCTCGACCGGGTACTGCATGGCGAGGAACATGCCGGCGCGGGCGCGCTCGTCGACGGACATCTCGAGGACGTCCTCGCCGTCGAGGGTGACGGTGCCCTGGGTGATCGTGTACTTGGGGTGACCCGCGATGGAGTAGGCGAGGGTCGACTTGCCGGAGCCGTTCGGGCCCATGATGGCGTGCGTCTCGCCCTGCTTCACGGTCAGGTCGACGCCCTTGAGGATCTCCTTGGTGGAGTTGTCGGCCTCGACGGTGACGTGCAGGTCCTTGATTTCAAGCGTTGCCATGGGTGCCTCAGGACTCCTGGGAGAGGGAGACGAGCACGTCGTCCCCTTCGATCTTTACGGGGTAAACGGGGACGGGGCGCGTCGCGGGGAGGCCGGACGGCTTACCGGTACGGAGGTCGAACGCGGAGCCGTGGAGCCAGCACTCGATCTGGCAGTCCTCCACCTCGCCCTCGGAGAGCGAGACGTTCGCGTGCGAGCAGATGTCGTTGATCGCGAACACCTCCCCCTCGGTCCGGACGACCGAGACCGGCGTGCCGTCGAGTTCCACCCGCTTCGGGGTGTCCTCCTCCAGCTCGCTCAGCCCACAGGCGCGTACGAAGGCCGCCATCAGACCGAAGCCTCCAGCTCGGCCTCGATCTTGGCCAGCAGGCGCTCCTGGACGTCCGGGAGACCGATCTGCTGGACCAGCTCGGCGAAGAAGCCGCGCACCACCAGGCGGCGGGCGTCCTCGGCAGAGATACCGCGCGAGCGCAGGTAGAAGAGCTGCTCGTCGTCGAAGCGGCCGGTCGCGGAGGCGTGGCCGGCGCCGACGATCTCGCCGGTCTCGATCTCCAGGTTCGGGACCGAGTCCACACGGGCGCCGTCGGTCAGCACGAGGTTGCGGTTCATCTCGTACGTGTCGGTGCCCTCGGCGGAGGCCTCGATGAGGACGTCACCGATCCACACGGCGTGCGCGTCCTGGCCCTGGAGGGCGCCCTTGTACACGACGTTCGACTTGCAGTGCGGGGCGTCGTGGTCGACGAGGAGGCGGTGCTCCTGGTGCTGGCCCTTGTCGGTGAAGTACAGGCCGAGCAGCTCGGCCTCGCCGCCGGTGCCCGCGTAATTGACGCGCGGGTGCAGGCGGACGACGTCGCCGCCGAAGGTGACGACGACGGACTTGAAGGAGGCGTCGCGGCCGACGAGCGCGTTGTGCTGCGCGACGTGGACGGCCTTCTCGTCCCAGTCCTGGACGGAGACGACGGTGAGCTTGGCGCCGTCGCCCAGGATGTAGTCGACGTTGGCCGCGAGGACCGCGTCGCCGGTGTGGTCGATGACCACGACGGCCTCGGCGAACGCGCCGAGCTCGATGACCTGGTGCGCGAAGGCGGTACCGCCCTCGCCGTGCACGGCGATCCGGATGGGCTCGGTGAGCACCGTCTCCTTGGGGACGGACACGACCGAGGCCTTCTCGAAGGACGTGAAGGCCTGGGCGGCGACCCGGTCCACCGGCTTGCCGGCCTTGCCGACGCGGGCGTCGTCGCGCCCGACGGTCTCCTGGGTGACACCCGCGGGGGCGGTCACCTCGACGCGGAGGCCGCCCTCGGCGACCGCGGTGCCGTCGTGCAGGCCGCGCAGCCGCTCGAGCGGCGTGAACCGCCACTCCTCCTCACGGCCGTGTGGGACGGGGAAGTCCGCGACGTCGAAGGACGGGGGCGCGCTCATGCGCGTGGCGACGGTGGACTCGGCGGCCACCGCGATGGATCCGGCGGTGGTGGAACCCACCGGGATGTTCTGAGCCTCAGCCATGGCTGTCGTCGTGCTCGCTTTCTTACGTAAGTGGCTTGATGGGGACCGCGGGCCGGTGATTAACCGACCGCGCCCTCCATCTGCAGCTCGATCAGCCGGTTGAGCTCGAGGGCGTACTCCATGGGCAGCTCCTTCGCGATCGGCTCGACGAAGCCGCGCACGATCATGGCCATCGCCTCGAACTCCGTCATACCGCGGCTCATCAGGTAGAAGAGCTGGTCGTCGGAGACCTTGGAGACGGTCGCCTCGTGGCCCATGGACACGTCGTCCTCACGGACGTCGACGTACGGGTACGTGTCGGAGCGGGAGATCGTGTCGACGAGCAGCGCGTCGCACAGCACGTTCGACTTCGATCCGGCCGCGCCCTCGCCGATCTCGACCAGGCCTCGGTACGAGGTGCGGCCGCCGCCACGGGCCACCGACTTCGACACGATGTTGGAGGAGGTGTTGGGCGCCATGTGGACCATCTTGGAGCCGGCGTCCTGGTGCTGGCCCTCGCCCGCGAAGGCGATGGACAGCGTCTCGCCCTTGGCGTGCTCGCCCATCAGGTAGACGGCCGGGTACTTCATGGTGACCTTGGAGCCGATGTTGCCGTCGATCCACTCCATGGTCGCGCCCTCGTACGCCACGGCGCGCTTGGTGACCAGGTTGTAGACGTTGTTCGACCAGTTCTGGATGGTCGTGTAACGGCAGCGGGCGCCCTTCTTCACGATGATCTCGACGACCGCGGAGTGCAGGGAGTCCGACTGGTAGATCGGCGCCGTGCAGCCCTCGACGTAGTGGACGTAGGCGTCCTCGTCGACGATGATCAGCGTCCGCTCGAACTGGCCCATGTTCTCCGTGTTGATACGGAAGTAGGCCTGGAGCGGGATCTCGACGTGCACGCCCTTCGGCACGTAGATGAACGATCCGCCGGACCACACGGCCGTGTTCAGCGACGCGAACTTGTTGTCGCCGACCGGGATGACGGTGCCGAAGTACTCCTTGAAGAGCTCCTCGTGCTCCTTCAGCGCGGTGTCGGTGTCGACGAAGATGACGCCCTGCTCCTCCAGGTCCTCACGGATCTGGTGGTAGACGACCTCGGACTCGTACTGGGCCGCGACACCGGCGACGAGGCGCTGCTTCTCCGCCTCGGGGATGCCGAGCTTGTCGTACGTGTTCTTGATGTCCTCGGGCAGCTCCTCCCAGGAGGTCGCCTGCTTCTCCGTGGACCGCACGAAGTACTTGATGTTGTCGAAGTCGATGCCGGACAGGTCCGAGCCCCAGTTCGGCATGGGCTTCTTGTCGAAGAGGCGCAGGCCCTTGAGGCGGAGCTTGGTCATCCACTCCGGCTCGGACTTCTTGGCCGAGATGTCGCGGACGACGTCCTCGTTGATGCCGCGCTTGGCAGAGGCACCGGCGGTGTCGGAGTCGGCCCAGCCGTATTCGTACTTGCCCAGACCCTCGAGTTCAGGGTGGGCAGTCTCCTCGATGGGGAGCGTCATGCGGGGTTCCTCCCGGCCGTGCTTGCGGATGCGTTGGTATCGGAATTGGGGGCGATCTTGGGGATGAACGTCGTGCACACCCCGTCGCCGTGGGCGATGGTGGCCAGCCGCTGCACGTGCGTGCCGAGCAGCTGGGAGAAGATCTCGGTCTCCGCCTCGCACAGCTGCGGGAACTGCTCGGCCACGTGCGCGACCGGGCAGTGGTGCTGACACAGCTGCTCGCCGACCGGTGCGCTTCGCGCCGTAGCAGCGTACCCGTCGGCGCTCAGCGCCTTCGCCAGGGCTTCGGTGCGCTCTTCGGGGGCGGCGGACTCGACGGCTTCGCGGTACGCGCCGGCCTGCTCGGCGATCCTGGCGCGGGCGAAGGCGACGACGGCTTCTCCGCCGCCCTCGCGCTCGGCGATCCAGCGCAGGGCGTCGGCGGCGAGCTTGTCGTAGGACTGGTCGAAGGCGTCCCGGCCGCAGTCCGTCAGGGCGAACACCTTGGCGGGACGGCCGCGCGTGCGGGCTCCGTAGATCTTCTGTTCGCGTGCTTCGACGACCTCGTCGGCGGCCAGCGCGTCCAGGTGGCGGCGCACGGCGGCCTGGGTGAGACCGAGGCGGCCGGCCAGGTCGGCGACGGTGGACGGGCCGTGGTCCAGGATGGAGCGGGCGACCCGGTTGCGCGTCGAGCGCTCACCGGTCGCGATCTCCTCCTGCGGGGCTCCCTGGGGAGCCTCCTGAGCCTCGCCAACGTATTTCACAACGCCATTGTTGCGTAATTCCTCAGAGCCTGACAAGCGCGGTCCGCGACGATCTCCGGTGCCCTACGTCACTTAGGTCTACCTAAGGTGACCTGCGGAAACGATCTTTGATCGATCAATTCGGTGGCATCCGGGCGCTCCGGCGAGGACACTCCCGCCCATGCCCACACCCGCTCCCACCGGCCCACTTGTCACACGCGGCACACTCACCGCGGATCTCCGCACACTCGGCGTCCGACCGGGTGAGACGCTCCTCCTCCACTCCTCGCTGAGCTCACTCGGGTGGGTCTGCGGAGGCGCCGTCGCCGCCGTCCAGGGCCTGCTCGACGTGCTTGGCCCCGAAGGGACGCTCACCGTCCCCACCCACACCGCGAGCAATTCCGACCCGGCCGAGTGGAGCAGGCCGCCGGTGCCCGAGGCGTGGTGGCCCGAGATCCGCGCGTCCATGCCCGCGTACGAGCCTGCGCTCACGCCGACCTCCGGCATGGGCGTCATACCGGAGACGGTGCGCCGCTGGCCCGGAGCTCTGCGCAGCGCGCACCCCCAGACCTCGTTCGCGGCCGTCGGCCCACTCGCCGCCGAGATCACCGACGGTCACGCCCTGGACTGCGCGCTGGGCGAGTGCAGCCCGCTGGCCCGCCTCGAAGCGCGGCACGCGCGCGTGCTCCTCCTCGGCGCGACGTTCGCGAGCTGCACCAGCTTCCATCTCGCCGAGTACCGCATCCCGTCCCCCAGGGCCGAGACGGGCCGCGCGGTCCTCACTCCCGAGGGGCGCCGCTGGGAGACGGTGACCGACGTCGACCTCGACATCGCCGGGTTCGAGGAGCTGGGGGCGGACTTCTCGCGCGACGGCCAGGTCGTACGCGGCCGGGTGGGAGCCGCCGACGCTCTGCTGTTCCCGCTCGCCGACGCCGTCGCGTACGCGGAGGACTGGCTGGGGCGACGGCGGGCCTGACCGCCCCGGGGCCCCGCGCGCCGAGGAGTGCCGGCGCGTCCTTAGACTTGGCGCTCATGCGAAGCGAGCCCGTCGTCCGGATCCAGAGTCTGGTCAAGCGGTACGGAACCAAGACCGCGGTCGACGGCCTCGACCTGGAGGCCCTGGCCGGTATCACCGCCGTCCTCGGCCCCAACGGCGCCGGCAAGACCACCACCGTCGAGACCTGCGAGGGCTACCGCAGGCCGGACTCCGGAACGGTCCGGGTCCTCGGCCTCGACCCCGTCGCCCAGGCCGAGGAACTGCGGCCCCGGATCGGCGTCATGCTCCAGTCCGGAGGCGTCTACTCCGGCGCCCGCGCGGACGAGATGCTGCGCCACAAGGCGAAGCTCCACGCGCACCCCCTGGACGTGGACGCCCTCATCGAGCGGCTCGGCCTCGGCAGCTGCGGCCGGACCACGTACCGCAGGCTCTCCGGCGGCCAGCAGCAGCGCCTCGCGCTCGCGATGGCCGTCGTGGGCCGGCCCGAGCTGGTCTTCCTCGACGAGCCCACCGCCGGCCTCGACCCCCAGGCCCGCCGCGCGACCTGGGACCTCGTACGCGATCTGCGGGCCGACGGGGTCTCCGTCATCCTCACGACGCACCACATGGACGAGGCCGAGCAGCTGTCCGACGACGTGGCGATCATCGACGCGGGCCGGGTCATCGCGCAGGGCTCCCCCGAGAAGCTGTGCCGCGGCGGCGCCGAGAACACGCTGCGGTTCTCCGGGCGCCCCGGACTCGACGTCGCCTCGCTCCTCAAAGCCCTCCCGCCGGACTCCGCGGCCGCCGAGCTCACCCCGGGCTCGTACCGCGTGAGCGGCCAGGTCGACCCTCAGCTGCTCGCGACCGTGACGTCCTGGTGCGCGCAGCACGGCGTGATGCCGGACAAGATCTCGGTCGAGCGCCACACCCTCGAAGACGTATTCCTGGAAATGACCGGCAAGGAGCTGCGCGGATGAGGCCGACGACGATGGCCCGAGCGGCTTCCGGCCGGGGGTCCGGGGGTTGTCCCCCGGGAAGACACAGCCTGGAAATGACCGGCAAGGAGCTGCGCGGATGAGTGCGGTCGGTACGTTCACGCCGAAGCCGGGAGCCGCGCCGCTCTCCCGCATGATCGGCGCGCAGGCCGTCCTCGAGACGAAGATGCTGCTGCGCAACGGCGAGCAGCTGCTGCTCACCGTGATCATCCCGACGCTGCTGCTCGTCCTGTTCAGCTCCGTCGACATCGTCGACACGGGCAGCGGGAAGGCCGTGGACTTCCTGGCGCCGGGCATCCTCGCCCTCGCCGTGATGTCGACGGCGTTCACCGGCCAGGCCATCGCGACCGGCTTCGAGCGCCGTTACGGCGTGCTCAAGCTGCTCGCGTCGTCGCCGCTGCCGCGCTGGGGGCTGATGACCGCGAAGACGCTGTCGGTCCTGGTCACCGAGGTGCTCCAGGTGGTCCTCCTGACAGTGATCGCCTTCGCGCTCGGCTGGAGCCCGCAGGGCAACCCGCTCGCCGTACTGCTCCTGCTGGTCCTCGGCACGGCCGCCTTCTCGGGGCTCGGGCTGCTGATGGCGGGCACGCTCAAGGCCGAGGCCACGCTGGCCGCCGCGAACCTGGTGTTCCTGCTCCTGCTGGTCGGCGGCGGAGTCGTCGTGCCGCTCGACAAGTTCCCGGGGGCGGCGCAGGCCGTGCTCGGCCTGCTCCCCATCTCGGCGCTCTCCGGCGGCCTGCGGGACGTCCTGCAGCACGGGGCGGCCATGCCGTGGGGCGACCTGGGGATCCTGGCCGTCTGGGCGGTCCTGGGACTTGGCGCGGCGGCGCGCTTCTTCCGCTGGGAGTAAGCGGGAGCAGGCGCCGCGAGGCCGACGTGCCGGGCGTCACAATCGTCCCGGATCGGCCCCCTCGTGAAGGTATGCACAAGCGGGCGTCCTACGATGGCTCCCGTGCCAAACGTGACCCGGGCCGACGCCGCCCAAGCCGTGCGCAACCCGCTCGCCTTCATCGCCGAACGCTGGACCCCCGCTCAGCGGACCGTCCAGCGGGCGGCTCTGTCCGCCGTCGTCATGATGGTCGTCATCGTGGTGACCGGCGGTGCGGTGCGCCTGACGGGCTCGGGCCTCGGCTGCCCGACCTGGCCCAAGTGCACCGACCAGTCCCTCACGGCGACGAGCGAGATGGGCTACCACAGCGCGATCGAGTTCGGCAACCGGATGCTGACGTACGTGCTGTGCGCGGCGGTCGGCTGGGCCATCGTCGCCGCCCGCTCGCAGAAGCCCTGGCGGCGCGGCCTGACCCGGCTCGGCTGGACGCAGTTCTGGCTGGTCATGGGCAACGCGATCCTGGGCGGCATCGTCGTCCTCGTCGGCCTGAACCCGTACACGGTCGCGGCGCACTTCCTGCTGTCGACCGCGCTGCTCGCGGTCGCCACCGTCATGTGGGTGCGCTCCCGCGAGGGTGACGGCGAGCCGCGTCCGCTGGTCGGCAAGGCGGTCCGTCAGCTGGTGTGGTTCCTGGTCACGGCGACCACGCTGCTGATCATGGTGGGCACCGTCGTGACCGGTTCGGGTCCGCACGCCGGCGACTCCAGCCACGTACCGCGGATGCCGCTCGACTGGGAGACCGTCAGCAAGGCGCACGCGGTCCTGGCCTGGATCGTGGTGACGCTGACGTTCGCCCTGTGGTTCGTCCTCAAGGCGGTCGACGCCCCGAAGGGCCCCCTGCACCGCACCCGTGACCTCTTCCTGGTGCTGCTCTCGCAGGGCGTCATCGGCTACGTCCAGTACTTCACGGACCTGCCCGAGCTCCTCGTCGGCCTGCACATGCTGGGTTCGGCCCTGGTGTGGGTCGCGGTCCTGCGGGTGCTGCTGTCGCTGCGGGAGCGTCCGGTGGAGGCGGCGGACGTGCCGGCTCAGATCGACCCGCACCTGTCGGCCGTCAGCCCGTAGACGCGGCCCGCGTTCCCCGCGGCCACCATTCCGGCGACGCGCTGCGCGTCCGCAAGTGACCACGCTCCCTGGGCCGCCCAGCCGCCGAGGACCCTGCTCAGGGCCTCCGTGAACAGGCGCGCGCCCACCACGTGCAGCTCGGGCAGCCCGTGCGCGCCGGACGAGAACAGCAGCTTGCCGAACGGGGCGAGCTCCAGGATCTCCTCCAGTACGGCCGCCGCGCGGGCCCCGGTGCGGGCGAGCGCCGGCCCCAGGTCCGCGTAGACGTGCGGGAAGATCCCCGCGAGATGCGCCGCGTGCCGGTGGTACGGGTAGCCGTGCAGCAGGATCAGGTCCGTGCCGAGTCCGGCCGTGGCGCGGGCGAAGTCCGTGAGCAGGACGGGGTCGGTGCGGTCGAGGCGCAGGCCGGGTTCGCCGAGTCCCGCGTGGAGTTGCAGCGGCAGCCCCGAGGCGACCGCGATCCACAGCAGATGCCGTAGGAGCACCGGGTCGGTCAGAGGCCCGCCCACCGGCCTGTCGGCCAGCCAGCGCCCCGCCGCTCCTCGTACCTCGCCGGGTCCCGGCGGCTGCGGCGCAAGCGCCAGGCCGTGCCGGACGCCCGCGACCGAGGTGAAGGCGACGGCGTGCGCGGCAGCGGCGTGGACGGCCTCCGCGAGATTGGCGAGGAAGGACTCGACGGTCCCCGAAGTGTCGGCGACCTGTTCGGCGAGCGGTTCGAGGCGCACGATCTCGCGGGCGTCCGCGTCCCCGGCCTTGGCCATCTCGTCGGGCCCGGTGAGGTCTCCCGGCAGTCCCGTGTCGACGAGGTACGTGGTGATGCCGCTGCCCCGCAGGAGTCTGCGGCCCGCCTCCATGACGCCCAGCTCGCGGCGGCGCGCGAGATAGCGGGCGGGCGGGCAGTGCGGTTCGAGCCCGAGCAGCGGGGGACACCAGCGGCGTACGGCGAAGCCGGTCTGGGTGTCGAAGAAGGTCGTGCCGGGGGCGGGCGGGCGGTCGCCCCGGCCGAGGTGGGCCTCGAAGGTGCCGAGGCCGAGTTCCGTCCGGAGTACCCCGTGGCAGTACTGGTCCACGAGGGACGGCGTGTCGATCATCCGGGCTCCCGTGGATGGACCGTGTCTGTTCCTCTTCACGGTCCTAACGGGTGAACCCGGCGCCAGGTGTTGCTCTCGTACACCTGACGCATTGAACGGGCGTGGAGCTACTTGTTGCGCGGGCCGCCGACCTGGATGCCCGCCATGCGGGACCACTCGTAGCGTCCGGTCTTCACCTTGGCGGCGAACTCGCCGTCGAAGTCGTCGTGCAGCGTGATGCCGGCCTTCTCGACGGCCTTGCGGGCGACGGTGTCGGAGGGCGCCACGAGGTTGCCCCACTCGCCGTCGTCACCGACGAGCGCGATCCGCGTGCCGCGCTCCCCCATGTACGCGAGCTGCCCGCCGGCGCCGCCGTGCCGCTTGGCGAACGCGCCGATCTCACGGGCGAGCCGGGCGGCCCTGCGCTCGTCCTTGGCTGCCTGCTTGGGGTCGTCAACCGCTTGTGTGTCTGCCATGCACTCGATGCTACTGAGAGGTAGATCAACTGGCGACGGGCGGGGTACGTGGCCTTGGCCACGTACCCCGCCCGTCGGCGGAGCGTGAGGGGGTCAGCGCAGGAAGGGGTCCACCGCGACTGCCACGAACAGGATCGAGACGTAGGTGATGGACCAGTGGAACAGGCGCATCTCCTTGAGCTTCGCGCCCTGCACCTCGGCCTTCGCGCGGTTCTGCAGCGCGTGCGCCTCCCACAGCCAGAACCCGCCGGCCAGCAGGGCGACCGCGGTGTAGAACCAGCCGGTGTAGCCGAGCGGCGTCAGGAGCAGGGAGACGGCGACCATCACCCAGCTGTAGATGACGATCTGCTTGGCGACCACCTTGTTGGAGGCGACGACCGGGAGCATCGGCACGCCCACGCGCGCGTAGTCGTCCTTGACCTTCATGGACAGCGGCCAGTAGTGCGGCGGCGTCCAGAAGAACATCACCAGGAAGAGGATGACCGGCGCCCACGACATGGAGTTCGTGACCGAGGACCAGCCGATGAGGACCGGCAGGCAGCCGGCGATGCCGCCCCAGACGATGTTCTGCGACGTCCGGCGCTTGAGGATCATCGTGTAGACGACCACGTAGAAGAGGAGCGCGCCGAGCGACAGCCAGGCGGACAGCCAGTTCACGGCGAGGCCGAAGAGCAGCGTGGAGATGACCGCGAGGGAGATGCCGAAGACGAGGCACTCGCGCGGGCTGACCATTCCGGTGACCAGTGGTCGCTGCGACGTGCGCTCCATGAGCGCGTCGATGTCGCGGTCGATGTACATGTTCAGCGCGTTGGCGCCGCCCGCGGACAGGTAGCCGCCGAGGCAGGTGAGGAACACCAGCGTCAGGTCGGGCACACCCTGCTGCGCGAGGAACATGACCGGAACCGTGGTGATGAGCAGCAGCTCGATGATCCGCGGCTTGGTCAGAGCCACGAACGCCTTGACACGGGCACCGAGCGGCCGGTGACCCCGACTGTCGCTCGTTTTGAGCGCACCCGCAGGACGGGATTCAACGGCCGTCACGCACACCCCTGACAGAGACTCCAGCGAGCACCGGAGAAGACCCTCTATGTGAAGTCCCGGTAAAGGCTCGCGCGTACCACGCCACTGTAGACGTTGCCTATACCCACGCTCTTCGCGGGGGTCGGTTCGTGTTGGTGAGTAGCCCGGAAGAGCGGTCCCGCGTTCGCTTGCCGAGTGGCGCGGATGCCTGTCGGGAGGCGGATTCCTGCCCGGCCCGGCAGTCTGGATCGAGTCGAAAAAATGCGCGTACTCACAGGGGTAGGCTCGACAACAGCCGGTGAGCCCATCATCACCGGCATTCGACATGTGGAGAGGAGCCCTGACCCAGGGTGAGCACCAAGCCGACCACCACAGACCTCGAGTGGACCGAGTTGGACCAGCGGGCCGTTGACACCGCTCGCGTCCTGGCCGCGGACGCCGTACAGAAGGTCGGTAACGGCCATCCTGGTACGGCGATGAGCCTGGCCCCGGCCGCGTACACCCTCTTCCAGAAGGTGATGCGGCACGACCCGGCGGACGCCGACTGGGTCGGGCGCGACCGGTTCGTGCTGTCCGCGGGACACTCGTCACTGACCCTTTACATCCAGCTGTACCTGGCCGGTTTCGGTCTGCAGCTGGACGACCTGAAGGCGTTCCGCACCTGGGGCAGCAAGACTCCGGGGCACCCCGAGTACGGGCACACCACGGGTGTGGAGACGACGACCGGGCCGCTGGGCCAGGGTGTCGCGAACGCCGTGGGCATGGCGATGGCCGCGCGTTACGAGCGCGGGCTGTTCGACCCGCAGGCGCCGGCCGGTGCCTCTCCGTTCGACCACCACATCTTCGCGATCGCCGGTGACGGCTGCCTCCAGGAGGGCATCTCCGCCGAGGCGTCCTCGATGGCCGGGCACCAGAAGCTCGGGAACCTGATCCTGCTGTGGGACGACAACCACATCTCGATCGAGGGCGACACGGAGACCGCGGTCTCCGAGGACACCGTCAAGCGCTACGAGGCCTACGGCTGGCACGTGCAGCGCGTCGAGCCCAAGGCCGACGGCGACCTGGACCCGGCGGCCCTGTTCGCCGCGATCCAGGCCGCGAAGGCCGAGACGGAGCGCCCGTCGTTCATCGCGATGCGCTCGATCATCGCCTGGCCCGCGCCGAACGCGCAGAACACCGAGGCCGCGCACGGCTCGGCGCTCGGCGAGGACGAGGTCGCGGCCACCAAGCGTGTCCTCGGCTTCGACCCGGAGAAGTCGTTCGACGTCGCCGACGAGGTCATCGCGCACACGCGTGAGGCGCTGGACCGCGGCCGTGAGGCGCGTGCCGAGTGGGAGAAGACGTTCGCCGCCTGGCGCACGGCCGACCCCGAGCGTGCCGCCACGTACGACCGGATCGCGGCCGCCGACCTGCCCGAGGGCTGGGAGGCGCACGTGCCGACGTTCGAGACGGGCAAGGGTGTCGCGACCCGCGCCGCCTCGGGCAAGATCCTGCAGGCGCTCGGCTCGGTCATCCCGGAGCTGTGGGGCGGCTCAGCCGACCTGGCGGGCTCGAACAACACGACGATCGACAAGACGTCGTCGTTCCTGCCCGAGGGCAACCCGCTGCCGGAGGCCGACCCGTACGGCCGCACGATCCACTTCGGTATCCGCGAGCACTCGATGGCCGCCGAGATGAACGGCATCGCGCTGCACGGCAACACGCGGATCTACGGCGGCACCTTCCTGGTGTTCTCCGACTACATGCGCAACTCGGTCCGCCTGTCGGCCCTGATGCACCTGCCGGTCACGTACGTGTGGACCCACGACTCCATCGGTCTCGGTGAGGACGGTCCCACGCACCAGCCGGTCGAGCACCTCGCGTCGCTGCGTGCGATCCCGGGTCTGAACGTCGTGCGTCCCGCCGACGCGAACGAGACGGCCATCGCCTGGCGCGAGATCCTCAAGCGCTACACGAAGGTCTTCGGCAAGGGCGCTCCGCACGGTCTGGTCCTGACCCGTCAGGGCGTGCCGACGTACGAGGCGAACGAGGACGCGGCCAAGGGCGGTTACGTGCTGTTCGACGCCGAAGGCGGCGACGCCCAGGTGATCCTGATCGGTACGGGTTCCGAGGTGCAGCTCGCCGTCGAGGCGCGGGAGCAGCTGCAGGCCGCGGGGATCCCGACGCGGGTCGTGTCGATGCCGTCGGTCGAGTGGTTCGACGAGCAGTCTCAGGAGTACAAGGACTCGGTCCTGACTCCGTCGGTGAAGGCTCGGGTCGCGGTCGAGGCGGGTATCGGTCTGACGTGGCACCGTTTCGTCGGTGACGCGGGCCGGATCGTCTCGCTGGAGCACTTCGGTGCCTCGGCCGACGGCAAGGTCCTGTTCCGGGAGTTCGGCTTCACGGGTGACGCCGTGGCCGCCGCCGCCCGGGAATCCCTTGCCGCGGCGCAGCGCTGACGCTCATATACGACACGTAGGAGATGGAATTTCCATGACAGACGCACTGAAGCGCCTCTCCGAAGAGGGCGTCGCGATCTGGCTGGACGACCTGTCGCGCAAGCGGATCACGTCCGGCAATCTCGCCGAACTGATCGACCAGCAGCACGTCGTGGGCGTCACGACCAACCCGTCGATCTTCCAGAAGGCGATCGCCGGCGGTGACGGGTACGAGCAGCAGGTCGCGGATCTCGCCGCCCGCAAGGTCACCGTCGAAGAGGCCATCCGCATGATCACGACGGCGGACGTCCGGGACGCCGCCGACATCCTGCGTCCGGTCTTCGACGCGACGCAGGGCCAGGACGGCCGGGTGTCGATCGAGGTCGACCCGCGGCTCGCCCACGAGACGGCGGCCACGGTCGCCGAGGCCAAGCAGCTCGCGTGGCTGGTGGACCGGCCGAACACGCTCATCAAGATCCCGGCGACGAAGGCGGGCCTGCCCGCGATCACCGAGGTCATCGGCAAGGGCATCAGCGTGAACGTGACGCTGATCTTCTCGCTGGAGCGCTACCGCGAGGTCATGGACGCGTACCTGGCGGGTCTGGAGAAGGCGAAGGCCGCCGGCCTGGACCTGTCCAAGATCTACTCGGTCGCGTCCTTCTTCGTGTCCCGCGTGGACACGGAGATCGACAAGCGCCTGGAGGCCCTCGGCACGGACGAGGCCAAGGCCCTCAAGGGCAAGGCCGCGCTGGCCAACGCCCGGCTCGCCTACGAGGCGTACGAGGAGGTCTTCTCCTCGGACCGCTGGGCCGCGCTGGACAAGGCGCAGGCCAACAAGCAGCGTCCGCTGTGGGCCTCGACCGGCGTCAAGGACCCGGCGTACAAGGACACGCTGTACGTCGTGGACCTGGTGGCGCCGGGCACGGTGAACACCATGCCGGAGGCCACGCTCGACGCGACCGCCGATCACGGTGAGGTCACCGGGAACACCATCGCGGGCACGTACGACCGCTCCCGCGCGGAGATCGAGGCCGTCGAGAAGCTCGGCATCTCGTACGACGACGTCGTGCAGGTGCTGGAGGACGAGGGCGTCGACAAGTTCGAGACGGCGTGGAACGACCTGCTCAAGTCGACCGAGGCGGAGCTGCAGCGCCTCGCCCCTTCGGAGGGCTGAGATCTTGACCCCAGTTCATGGAGCGAACCCGCTTCGTGACGCCGCAGACCGACGGCTCCCGCGTATCGCGGGGCCGTCGGGCCTGGTCATCTTCGGTGTCACGGGCGATTTGTCCCGTAAAAAGCTGATGCCCGCCGTCTATGACCTCGCCAACCGCGGGCTGCTTCCGCCGGGCTTCTCTCTCGTCGGCTTCGCCCGGCGCGAGTGGGAGCACGAGGACTTCGCGCAGGAGGTGCACGACGCGGTCAAGGAGCACGCGCGTACGCCGTTCCGCGAGGAGGTCTGGCAGCAGCTCGTCCAGGGGATGCGCTTCGTCCAGGGCAACTTCGACGACGACGACGCCTTCGAGCGCCTGAAGTCGACGATGCAGGAGCTGGACAAGGCGCAGGGGACCGGCGGCAATTTCGCCTTCTACCTGTCCGTGCCCCCGAAGTTCTTCCCCGAGGTCGTGCAGCAGCTCAAGAAGCACGGTCTCGCGGACGCGCCCGAGGGTTCGTGGCGCCGCGCGGTCATCGAGAAGCCGTTCGGCCACGACCTCGAGTCGGCCAAGGAACTGAACGCGATCGTGCACGAGGTGTTCGCTCTGGACCAGGTGTTCCGGATCGACCACTACCTCGGCAAGGAGACCGTCCAGAACATCCTGGCCCTCCGCTTCGCCAACACGATGTTCGAGCCGATCTGGAACCGGTCGTACGTCGACCATGTGCAGATCACGATGGCCGAGGACATCGGCATCGGCGGCCGGGCCGGTTACTACGACGGCATCGGCGCCGCCCGTGACGTCATCCAGAACCACCTGCTCCAGCTGCTGGCGCTGACCGCCATGGAGGAGCCCGCCTCCTTCGACGCGGACGCGCTCGTCGCCGAGAAGGCCAAGGTCCTCGGCGCCGTCCGGCTGCCCAAGGACCTCGGCGCGCACACGGTCCGGGGCCAGTACGCGGCCGGATGGCAGGGCGGCGCCAAGGCCGTCGGCTACCTCCAGGAAGACGGCATCGACCCCAAGTCGAAGACCGACACCTACGCGGCCATCAAGCTGGGCATCGACAACCGCCGCTGGGCGGGCGTCCCGTTCTATCTGCGCACCGGCAAGCGCCTCGGCCGCCGCGTCACCGAGATCGCCGTCGTCTTCCAGCGCGCGCCCCACTCCCCCTTCGACCACACGGCGACGGAGGAGCTGGGCCAGAACGCGATCGTCATCCGCGTCCAGCCCGACGAGGGCATCACGGTCCGCTTCGGCTCCAAGGTGCCGGGCACGTCGATGGAGATCCGGGACGTGTCGATGGACTTCGCCTACGGCGAGTCCTTCACGGAGTCGAGCCCGGAGGCGTACGAGCGGCTGATCCTCGATGTGCTGCTCGGCGACTCGAACCTCTTCCCGCGCACGGAGGAGGTCGAGCTGTCCTGGAACATCCTCGACCCGATCGAGAAGTACTGGGACAAGCACGGCAAGCCGGCGCAGTACCCGGCCGGCACGTGGGGGCCGTCCGAGGCGGACGAGATGCTGGCACGAGACGGACGGAGCTGGCGCCGGCCATGAAGATCGACCTCACGGACACCACGTCCAGCAAGATCAACAAGGCGCTCGTGCAGGGCCGCCGCGCCATCGGCACCCCCGCCGTCGGCATGGTCCTGACCCTCGTCATCGTCACCGACGAGGAGAACGCGTACGACGCCCTGCGGGCCGCGAACGACGCGTCCCGCGAGCACCCCTCGCGCACGCTCCTGGTCATCAAGCGCGTCTCGCGTTCGCCGCGTGACCGCACGCAGTCGCGGCTCGACGCCGAGGTCCGGGTCGGCGCCGACGCGGGCACCGGCGAGACGGTCGTCCTGCGGCTGTACGGCGAGGTCGTCGACCACGCCCAGTCGGTCGTCCTGCCGCTGCTGCTGCCGGACGCCCCGGTCGTGGTCTGGTGGCCGGTGAACGCGCCGGTCGACCCGGCCAAGGACCCGCTGGGCGCGCTCGCCCAGCGCCGCGTGACGGACTCGTACGCGGCGGAGAACCCGAACGCCGAGCTGGAGGCCCGCGCCGGCGCCTACACGCCCGGTGACACGGACCTGTCCTGGACGCGCATCACCCCGTGGCGCTCCATGCTCGCCGCCGCCCTCGACCAGGTCGTCTGCAAGGTCACCTCGGTCGAGGTGGAGGGCGAGGAGTTCAACCCGAGCTGCGAGCTGCTCGCGATGTGGCTCGCGGACCGGCTCGACGTACCGGTCAAGCGCTCCATGTCGCCCGGCCCCGGCCTCACCGCGGTACGGATGGCCACGGACTGCGGCCCGGTCGTGCTCGACCGGCCCGACGGGTCCCTGGCCACGCTGTCCCTGCAGGGGCAGCCGGACCGCGCGGTGGCACTCAAGCGCCGCGAGACGTCCGAGCTGATCGCGGAGGAACTGCGGCGCCTCGACCCGGACGACACGTACGCGGCGGCGCTGCGGTTCGGCGTCGACCGGCTCGGCGAGGCGGCGGGCGCGGAGGCGCAGGCGGCCGAGGAGCCGGTGGCCGCTGCCGAGGAGGATGCCGCTCCGGCTAAGGCAGCGGCGGCAGCGGCCAAGAAGGCGCCCGCCAAGTCCGCGGCCAGGAAGTCCACTTCGAAGGCGGCCGCCGAGTGATGACCACGACGGCGCAGGTGGTGGTCCACCGCGACAAGGACCTGATGGCCCAGGCCGCGGCCGCCCGGCTCATCACGAAGATCGTCGACGCCCAGGCGGCGCGCGGCTCTGCGTCCGTCGTCCTGACGGGCGGCCGCAATGGCAACGGCCTGCTGGCCGCCCTCGCCGCCGCGCCCGCCCGGGACGCGATCGACTGGACGCGGCTCGACCTGTGGTGGGGCGACGAGCGGTTCCTGCCGGACGGCGATCCGGAGCGGAACTACACGCAGGCCCGCGAGGCGCTCCTCGACTCGGTGCCGCTGAACCCGGACCGGGTGCACCCGATGCCGCCCTCGGACGGCCCGTACGAGGTGGACGCCGCAGCCCAGATGTACGCCGCGGAACTGGCCGCCGCCGCGACGCCGGAGGACCACGGTCCGGTGCCGACGTTCGACGTGCTGATGCTGGGCGTCGGGCCGGACACGCATGTCGCGTCGCTCTTCCCCGAGCTGCCGGCGGTCCGGGAGACCGAGCGCACGGTGGTCGGTGTGCACGGCGCGCCGAAGCCGCCGCCCACCCGTATCTCGCTCACGCTCCGGGCGATCCGGGCCGCGCGCGAGGTGTGGCTGCTCGCGGCGGGCGAGGACAAGGCGAACGCGGCCGCGATCGCGCTGTCGGGCGCGGGCGAGATCCAGGCCCCGGCCGCGGGCGCGTACGGCCGCTCGCGCACGCTGTGGCTGCTCGACTCGGCGGCGGCCTCCAAGCTCCCGCCGGAGCTGTACCCGCCGGCCGTCGCCTGACGGTCCCGTACTCCGTACGGCAGTGAGGCCCCGCACCGTGCTCGGTGCGGGGCCTCAGCCGTATTACCCGGGTACTTACCCGTGTGCTCTGCGGTAGCTGCTCCCGTCGCGTTCCCGGACGAGCAGACCGTCGCTGACGCAGTATCTGCGCAGCGCCGAGGAGTCGTCGTGGACGGTGTGGAACGCCTCGTTGACCTCGCCCTCGGTGTACGTGCGCTCGGCGTCGAAGAGCGTTCCCGTGAGGTGGACGAGGAGTTCGTGGCGCACGGAGGAGCGGACAGGGATCGCGGTGAGGCGTCCGCGGGCGAAGAATCCGGTGAGGCGGCGGGGCACGGCCGGGTGGATCTCCGCCGGGCGCTCGCGCCGGAACACGGTCGGGTCCGCGCTCAGCGATCCGTCCGCCCGGCGCTCCACGAGCCCGCTGGAGACGAGGCGCCCCAGGTGCTTGCGGACGGCCGGGGAGTCCTCTTCACGGGGCGGGAGCTCGTCCAGCACGATCCGCGCGTAGAGCTTCAGTCGTTCGGGGTCGGCGAGCGCGGACATGAGCTGGTCCATGAGGTCCTCCCGGCAGGTGACACGACCGGAGCAGTGTCACCCGCCGGGAGGCGGCGGCGCATCCCAAATAAGCCGACCGGCCCATCAGTCCTAACGGCCGCGCAGCTGGCGGTACTTGGCGACCAGGGCCTGGGTGGAGCCGTCGAGCCCGGGGACGTCGGCGCCCTCGGTGAGGGCGGGCTCGACGCGCTTGGCGAGGACCTTGCCGAGTTCGACGCCCCACTGGTCGAACGAGTCGATGTTCCAGATCGCGCCCTGCACGAACACCTTGTGCTCGTAGAGCGCGACGAGCTGGCCGAGCACCGACGGCGTGAGGCTCTTCGCGAGGATCGTTGTCGTGGGGTGGTTGCCGAGGAACGTCTTGTGGGGGACGAGCGCCTCCGGCACTCCTTCGGCCCGGACCTCTTCCGGCGTCTTGCCGAAGGCGAGGGCCTGCGTCTGCGCGAAGAAGTTGGCCATCAACAGGTCGTGCTGAGCGGCCAGTTCACCGGACAGCTCGTCGACCGGCTCGGCGAACCCGATGAAGTCCGCCGGGATCAACTTCGTTCCCTGGTGGATGAGTTGATAGTAGGCGTGCTGACCGTTCGTGCCCGGCGTACCCCAGACGACCGGGCCCGTCTGCCAGTCCACCCGCTGACCGTCACGGTCCACGGACTTGCCGTTGGACTCCATGTCGAGCTGCTGGAGGTACGCCGTGAACTTCGACAGATAGTGCGAGTACGGAAGCACCGCGTGCGACTGGGCGTCATGGAAGTTGCCGTACCAGACGCCCAACAGGCCAAGGAGCAAAGGTACGTTGGACTCTGCGGGCGCGGTCCGGAAGTGCTCGTCGACCAGGTGGAAACCGTCGAGCATCTCGCGGAACGCGTCCGGACCGATCGCGATCATCAGCGACAGGCCGATCGCCGAGTCGTACGAGTAGCGGCCGCCGACCCAGTCCCAGAACTCGAACATGTTCGCCGTGTCGATGCCGAAGTCCGCGACCTTCTCGGCGTTCGTCGACAGGGCCACGAAGTGCTTGGCGACGGCGTCCTGACCTGCGCCGAGGCCCCTCAGCAGCCAGTGCCGCGCGGACGTCGCGTTGGTGATCGTCTCGATCGTCGTGAACGTCTTCGACGCGATGACGAACAGCGTCTCCGCCGGATCCAGGTCACGGATCGCCTCGTGCAGATCCGCACCGTCGACGTTCGACACGAAACGCACCGTCAGCGAGCGGTCCGTGAACGAGCGCAGCGCCTCGTACGCCATGGCCGGGCCCAGATCGGAGCCGCCGATGCCGACGTTCACAACGTTCCTGATACGCCGGCCGGTGTGGCCCGTCCACTCCCCCGAACGCACCCGGTCCGCGAAGGCCGCCATCTTGTCCAGGACCGCGTGCACACCCGGGACGACGTTCTCCCCGTCGACCTCGACCACGGCACCCCGAGGGGCCCGCAGCGCCGTGTGCAGGACCGCGCGGCCCTCGGTCGCGTTGATCCGGTCGCCGCGGAACATCTCGTCCCGCAGGCCGAAGACGTCGCGCGCGCCGGCGAGCTCGCGCAGCAGGCGCAGCGTCTCGTCCGTGACCAGGTGCTTCGAGTAGTCGATGTGCAGGTCGCCGACATCGAGCGTGTAGTCGGAGCCGCGCCCCGGCTGAGCGGCGAACAGCTCGCGCAGCCACACCTCACCGAGTTCCTCCCGGTGCTCGGCGAGCGCCTTCCACTCGGGCATCCGGTTCAGCCTGGTACGGCGTTCTGCGTTCATCTGGGACTTCAGCCTTCTTCTCTCACTCACCCGCGTCGCACTCTGCCCCGCCGGCCCGACCAACTTAATTGATCAGGGGCCGGTATACGGCATCTGTCCTGACCGCCGGGGCCTGTCGTCACATTCCCGTCGTCCGCCCGGAGGGCG
The DNA here is from genome assembly GCF_040645335.1 of Streptomyces sp. NPDC046821. Classification (NCBI taxonomy): domain Bacteria; kingdom Bacillati; phylum Actinomycetota; class Actinomycetes; order Kitasatosporales; family Streptomycetaceae; genus Streptomyces; species Streptomyces sp. NPDC046821. Next base: position 68,313 of record NZ_JBEYYB010000014.1, read on the forward strand.
GGCCGGGCGGCGTCTGGTGCGTGCGATCGCAAGGCGCCGGAGAGCCCTCGTAGCGGAGCTACTAGGGCTTTTCGGCAACGCCGCATGGGGGTCCCCCGGCTCGAGCGAAGCCGAGAGCTGGGGGAGTGCGTGCCAGACGCCGCCCGGCAGACGGGAATGTGACGACAGGCCCCTTGGGCTAACGAGTCCGGCCGGACACTCGAGAGTGTCCGGCCGGTGCTCAAGTCCTAGATCTCGCCCCGCAGTTTGGCGAGCGCCTCCGCGAGGATCGCCTCGCCGTCCGCGTCGCTGCGCCGCTCGCGCACATACGCGAGATGCGTCTTGTAGGGCTCGGTGCGCGGGGGTGCGGGCGGGTCCTCCCGGTTCTGTCCGGCGGGGAATCCGCAGCGCGGACAGTCCCAAGTCTCCGGCACCTGCGCGTCGGAGGCGAAGCTCGGCTGCGTCTCGTGCCCGTTCGAGCACCAGAAGGAGATGCGCAGACGCGGGGCGGACTCGCCGCGCTCGGCCTCGCCCATCGGCCCCGCCCCGACCCGACTTCCACGGATCGCGTTGCCACTTGCCACGGTCGTAACTCCCTGCGTGATGGTGCTGCGGAACGTGTCGGCGTCTCGCTCCGCCGCGGGCGCCTCAGTCTACGTAAGGCCCAACGCGCGTCCAGTGTTTGGAGTTACAACCCCCCCCACCCAGACGCAAGCCCCATGATAGGCCGCGCTCGCGGGCGCGTACCGTACATGGGGCCTTACGTGTCTGACGGTGGGTTCGACGAGGTCAGTTATTGGCCTTCATGAGCAGGCCGAGCACCACGATGCACACGAACCAGCACAGACCGAGCACGATGGTGATGCGGTCGAGGTTGCGCTCGGCGACCGAGGAACCGCCGACGGACGACTGCATACCGCCACCGAACATGTCGGAGAGACCGCCGCCCTTTCCCTTGTGCATGAGCACAAGGAGCATCAGCAGCAGACTGAAGACGATCAGGGCGATCGAGAACCCCAAAACCACGGCTGGTCCCTACTTCCTGGCAATTCTCATCGGACTAATTTCGGACTATTACGGGGGCCGGTGGATTTCCCCCCGGCCCCCGCAAGGGTACGACGTTATGCCGCTACCGCATACTCACTGATCGACTCACTGGTCGACTCACTGGTCGCGGAAGCGGATGATCTTGACGAACTCCTCGGCGTCCAGTGCGGCACCGCCGACCAGGGCGCCGTCGATGTCGGGCTTCGACATGATCTCCGCGACGTTCCCGGCCTTCACGGAGCCGCCGTACTGGATGCGGACCTTGTCGGCGAGGTCCTGGGAGTACAGCTCGGCGAGCTTGGCGCGGATCGCCGCGCAGACCTCCTGCGCGTCGTCGGCGCCGCAGACCTTGCCGGTGCCGATCGCCCACACGGGCTCGTACGCGATCACGATCGTCTCGGCCTGCTCGGCCGGGATGTCCGTGAGGCCGCCCTCGACCTGCGTCAGCGTGTGCGTGACGTGGTTGCCCGCCTCGCGGACCTCCAGCTCCTCGCCGACGCACAGGATCGGGGTCAGGCCGTGCTTGAAGGCGGCCTTCACCTTGGCGTTGCAGACCTCGTCGGTCTCGTCGTGGTACTGCCGGCGCTCGGAGTGGCCGACGGCCACGTACGTGCACTTGAGCTTGGCGAGCATCGGGCCCGAGATCTCGCCGGTGTAGGCGCCGGAGTCGTGGGACGAGATGTCCTGGGCGCCGTACTTGATCTTCAGCTTGTCGCCGTCGACCAGCGTCTGTACGGAACGCAGGTCGGTGAAGGGCGGCAGGACGGCGACCTCGACGGCGTCGTAGTCCTTGTCGGCCAGGGCGAAGGCGAGCTTCTGGACGTGGGCGATGGCCTCGAGGTGGTTGAGGTTCATCTTCCAGTTGCCCGCCATCAGCGGCGTGCGGGTGGTCATCGGGGTCAGTCCTCCAGTGCGGCGAGGCCGGGGAGCGTCTTGCCCTCGAGGTATTCGAGGGAGGCGCCGCCGCCGGTCGAGATGTGGCCGAAAGCATTCTCGTCGAAGCCGAGCGTGCGCACGGCGGCGGCCGAGTCGCCGCCGCCCACGACGGTGAAGCCGTCGCAGTTGAGCAGCGCCCGCGCGATCGCCGAGGTGCCGCCCGCGTAGTCGGGGTGCTCGAAGACGCCGACCGGGCCGTTCCAGAACACGGTCTCGGCGTCGGCGATCTTCGACGCGTACAGCTCACGCGTCTTCGGGCCGATGTCCAGGCCCTCCTTGTCGGCGGGGATCTTGTCCGCGTCGACGGTGACGAAGTCGGCCGGGGCCTTGGTCTTCAGGTCCGGGAAGTCGGACGAGGCCAGGATGTCGACGGGGAGCACGAGCTCCACGCCGTTCTTCTCGGCGCGCTCCATGTACTCGGTGACGACCGGGATCTGGTCCTCCTGGAGGAGGGAGATGCCGACCTCGTACCCCTTGGCCTTGAGGAAGGTGTACGCCATGCCGCCGCCGATGAGGATGCGGTCGGCCTTGCCGAGGAGCTGGTCGATCACGGCGAGCTTGTCGGAGACCTTGGCCCCGCCGAGGACGACCACGTACGGGCGCTTCACGTCGGCCGTGAGCTTCTTCAGGACGGCGACCTCGGTGGCGATGAGGAAGCCGGCGGCGTGCGGCAGGCGCGCGGGCAGGTCGAAGACCGAGGCGTGCTTGCGGTGGACCGCGCCGAAGCCGTCGCCCACGTAGACGTCGGCGAGCTCGGCGAGCTGGTCGGCGAAGGCGCCGCGCTCGGCGTCGTCCTTGCTGGTCTCGCCCGCGTTGAAGCGCAGGTTCTCGATCACCGCGACCTGGCCGTCGGCGAGTTTGGCGACCGTCTCCTTGGCGGAGGCGCCGACCGTGTCGGTGGCGAACGCGACGTCCGCGCCCAGGAGTTCACCCAGGCGGGCGGCAGCCGGGGCCAGCGAGAAGGCCGGGTCCGGCGCGCCCTTGGGGCGGCCGAGGTGCGAGGCGACGACCACGCGCGCGCCGGCCTCGGCGAGCTTCGCGATCGTCGGCAGGACGGCGCGGATACGGCCGTCGTCGGTGATTTCGCTCCCGGCGAGGGGCACGTTGAGGTCGGCGCGGACGAAGACCCGCTTGCCTTCGACCCCTTCGGTGAGAAGCTCGTCGATCGTCTTCATGGTGGTACTCCTGGACTCCTTTGGGTGGGGGACACGCAACAGGGCCCGGACGGCGCGCGGTCGCGCGTCCGGACCCTGTTGCTCACATCGAGAAACCTGCTCTGGATCTAGAGCTGGCCGCCGACGAAGACAGTGAGGTCGACGAGACGGTTGGAGTAGCCCCACTCGTTGTCGTACCAGCCGAGGATCTTCACCGAGTTGCCCTCCTGGACCATGGTCAGGGAGGAGTCGAAGGTGCAGGAGGCCGGGTCGCCGACGATGTCGGACGACACGATCGGGTCCTCGGTGTAGGACAGGAAGCCCTTGAGGTCACCGTCCTCGGAAGCCTTCTTGAACGCGGCGTTGACCTCGTCCTTGGTGGTCTCGCGCGCAAGGGTGACGACGAGGTCGGTGGCGGAGCCGGTGGGTACCGGGACGCGCATCGCGATGCCGTCGAGCTTGCCCTTGAGCTGCGGAAGGACCAGGGCGGTCGCCTTGGCGGCGCCGGTGGTGGTCGGGATGATGTTCTCGGCGGCGGCACGGGCGCGGCGCAGGTCCGAGTGCGGGAAGTCGAGAATGCGCTGGTCGTTCGTGTACGCGTGGACCGTGGTCATCAGGCCCTTGACGATGCCGAAGTTCTCGTCGAGGACCTTCGCCATCGGCGCGACACAGTTCGTGGTGCAGGACGCGTTCGAAATGACGTGGTGAGTGGCCGGGTCGTACTGGTCCTGGTTGACACCCATGACGATGGTGATGTCCTCGTCCTTGGCCGGAGCCGAGATGAGGACCTTCTTGGCGCCGCCGGCGATGTGCTTCTCGGCGTCCGCCTTCTTCGTGAAGATGCCGGTCGATTCGACGACGATGTCGACGCCGAGGTCACCCCAGGGAATGTCGGCTGGATTGCGCTCGGAAAGGACCTTGATGGTGTGGCCGTCGACGGTGATGGTGTCGGCGGTGTGCGTCACCTCGGCCTTGAGGCGGCCCAGAATGGTGTCGTACTTCAGAAGGTGTGCGGTGGTCGCGGTGTCACCGAGGTCGTTCACAGCCACGATCTCGATGTTCGCACCCTGCTCGAGCAGCGCGCGGAAGTAGTTACGCCCGATGCGGCCGAAGCCGTTGATTCCTACGCGGATCGTCACGAAACCGATCTCCTCGTTGGGTACGCCGGGTTTCGACGCCGGCGAGTTGTATGGGTTGTCCCCGACCGCCTCCGACCCTACCTCTCCGAAGGGCCCGAAGTGACATTGAGTGCACGCTTTGCGCGGGCCGGCGGCCCATACCGTCGAGTAGACGGAGGGGCCGCCGGGAAACGCGCTCATCTGGCAGTTTTCATGAAAAGTGAGCAGGCGATTTAGCCGCTTTTCTGCTCTGCTCTCAGCTCCTCAGGGACGCCAGTGCCTTACCCACGAGCGCGGTGCGCTGAGCCTCCGTGTTGACGTGTTCGAGGCCGAAGCCGAACAGCACGGTGTCGTCGGTGCTGATCGCTCCGTAGGTCCGGAAGAGCTCTCCGGCGCGGGTCCAGTCCTTGGTCACGACGGGGCTACCCGGAGGCGGTCCGGCGGCCTTCCAGGCACCGAGTGACGTCTCGAAGCCCTCGGTCTCCTTCGCGGTGGCACCGAGGTTCACGGACGCGTTGTCGGCGAGGAGGCCGTGGCCGCCGCTGCCGGGGTCGGTGATGTAGCTGAGCGAGACCTCGACCGTCTTCCCCGCGTAGGGACTCAGGTCGAAGCTCACCGGCTTCCAGCCGTCCGATGCGCCCGTGAAGCTGTTCCAGGCGCCGGAGGTGCCGCTGGCCTGGCAGCCCGCGGTGCCGGGGGTCAGGTAGCGCTTGAGCGCGGGGTGCTCCCTGATCAGGAATCCGGCCTCGCACTCGGCGGGGACCTTCTGCGTGGTCCGGCCGCCGGTGTCGGGCAGCGTCGTCCAGTCGTCGGCGCCCACCGTGTGCGCCTCCAGTACCGCGTGGTCGTAGCCCGGCTCGGTGTCCCACAGGAGCTGGAACTTCAGGGAGGGCTGCTCGGCGGCGGTGACACCGGTGAGGTCGATGGTGCGGGTGAGGCGCTTCCAGCCGTCGTCCGTGTGTACGGCGGCAGCCATGTAACTGCCTTCGTACGGGCTGTACGGGTTGGCGGCACCCTCGTACTGTCCCGCGCCCGCGCTCGCGAACTGCGGGTACTGGGCCGGGGCGAGCACGTCGGAGGTGGCCTGGTAGTTGGCCGGGATGTTCAGCGGGTTGCCGGGGGCGTCACCGAGAGCCGCGTCCGCGCCACTGAGTACACCGGTACCGGCGAACTTGTTGGCGCCAGGGGTCGACGTACGCGAGTACGCGCCCAGGTAGTACTGGCTGAAGTCGTTCGTGGTGGTGCCGCCGATGGCGACGGAGCCGCCGGCCTGCTCACCGGCCTCGATCAGCTTGCCGCCCTCGTTGAGGAAGTCACGCAGGGCGAGCTGGGTGGCGAGACCCGGACGGTCGGCGCCCGTGTAGTGGACGACGGTCTTGAAGTGGGCCAGCACCCCGAGCGGGTCCGGGGCGCCCTGGGTGGTGACATTCCACACGAGTGGCGTGCGCCCATTGGCCTTCAGCGCGTCCACGTAGGTCTGGCTCTGCTGCCCGGCGGCGTCGTTCTCGGCGACGACGAGGGTGTCGGCCTTGGGGCGCTCGGCGACGGTGTACGTGAAGTGCTCGCTGGAGGTGCGCTTGCCCTGCGCGGTGCGTCCGGTGAACCAGACCTCGACCTTGGCGCCCGGACGCGCGTCCTCGATCTTGGCGCGGTAGGCGTCGAAGTAGAGGTTGTCGTCGCCTCCGTAGGTCTCGCCGCCCTTCCAGGCGCGCAGGCCCTCGTCGTGCGTACGGCCTCCGTCGATGCGGTAGTTGAGCTTCTTGTCGCGCACCGACTTGCGTGCGGTCACGGAGACCTGCTGGTCGGCGCCGCGCGCGTACGAGGTGGTGAAGGCGGCCGGGGTGAAGTCGGCGGCGTCGAGGCCCACCGAGGAGGACGGCCGGTCCGGGTGCGCCGCGGTCTCGGCGACGGAGAGCGCGAACGGGATGTTCTTGGTGAACTCGTCCTGGATCAGCTTCTCGTCGTCCGGGAACGTGAAGACGGACTCGCAGTCCTCGGGGCGCCACTGGTCGTTCGGGTCGATCGCGGACGCGGTCTGGCACTCGCTCATCTCGGGCGTGAACATGCTGATGCCGTTGACGTTGCCCGCGTGCCCGTCGGCCTCGCCGTTGGTGGTGTACAGCTCGGAGGACACCTGCGGGTGGTAGCCGGGGATCGCGGAGTTCTCGGGCGTGCCGGCAAGTGCTTTGTAGAGCACGTCGTCCGGGGTCGGCGTGGCCACCTGCCAGCCCACTCCGTAGAGCAGCAGTTCGGCCGCCGAGTGGTAGTTGATGGCGTACTTGAAGCCGATGCGCTTCTCGAAGGCGTCGAGGGCCTGGGTCTCGGGCTCGGAGGCGGGGCTCGCGCCGCGGTAGGTCTCGCTGGCGGGGCGCGGGGACGAACCCTCGTCGTCGTAGCCCCACTTGTAGGCGAAGTTGCGGTTGAGGTCGACGCCGTCGCCGGTCGTGATGGCGCCGTCGCCGTTGACGTCACGCAGGTTCTTGCGCCACTGGCGGTTGCCGTCGGGCTTGAACGTGTAGTCGTAGCCGTCGGGGTTGGCGGAGAGGACGAACCACAGTTCGGTGGAGTCGACGATCTTCTTGATCCGCCGGTCCTTGGAGTAGTTGTCCAGGTAGTGGTGCATGAGGCGGCGGGTCATCTCGGGGGTGATCCACTCGCGGGCGTGCTGGTTGGACATGTAGAGCACGGACGGCTTGGCGCCGTCCCGGCTCGTGCGGGCGCCCTTGGTGAGCTTGAGGGCGAGGATGTCCTGGCCCTGGACCGTCTTGCCGATGGAGACGACCTTGGTGAGACCGGGGTTCTCCTGGCCGGTCCTGACGATCTCCTCCTGGAGATTGCCCTCGCCGCTGTAGGGGCGGAACACCCCGTCGCCGGCGGCCTCGACGCGGGCTTTCGCCCGTGCGGAGAGCGTGTGCTCGGCGAGGTCGACGCCCTTCTTCTGAAGCTGCTCGGCCTGCTTGTCGGTGAGGTAGACCTCGACCTCGGCCTTCTGCTTGCCGCGCGTCTGCTCGCCGAGTTCGTGCCCGTCCTGGCCGGCCGCGAGGAGCAGCGGGATCTGCTCCTTCGTGATCTCGGCGCGGAAGACCTTGACCGCATCGGCGTCGGTCCGGTGTGCGCCGGACCCGCTCTCCGCTTGGGCCACGGGCGCGAGGCCCGCCCCTCCCAGACCGCCGAGCACGAGTGCCGAGGTGGCGAGGACCGATCTCACTCTTCGTCTCATGAGCCCCCCTTGCAGTTGTGTGCCGCAAAAGCGAACAGACGCCAGAGTCATGGCAGTTCATGGTCAAGTCAAGAACGCGTCAAGGCGCGTCAAGAGGTCCCCACGAACGGCCGAGGGCGGGGGTGAGGGTACGGCTGGGGGCGCGTCGCGGGCGGGGCGGAGGGTGCGGCTGGGGGCACGCCGAGGGCGGGGCTGAGGGCGCGGCGACGGCACGCCGCGGGCATGGAAAAACGCTGGTGCCGACGCCCTCACAGGGGCGCCGGCACCAGCGTCACGTAAGACAGCTTCCAGGTCAGCCGACCAGGTTGTCCGCCATCTCCTCCGTGATGTTCGACTCCGTACCCGGGATGCCCAGGTCCTGGGCCCGCTTGTCGGCCATCGCGAGCAGGCGGCGGATACGGCCGGCCACGGCGTCCTTCGTCAGCGGCGGGTCGGCGAGGGCGCCCAGCTCCTCCAGGGAGGCCTGCTTGTGCTCCATGCGCAGCCGTCCGGCGGCGGCCAGGTGCTCGGGCACCTCGTCGGCGAGGATCTCCAGGGCGCGCTGCACGCGGGCCCCGGCGGCGACGGCGGCGCGTGCCGAGCGGCGGAGGTTGGCGTCGTCGAAGTTCGCCAGGCGGTTGGCGGTGGCGCGGACCTCGCGCCGCATCCGCCGCTCCTCCCAGGCGAGCACCGACTCGTGCGCCCCCATGCGGGTGAGCAGCGCGCCGATCGCGTCCCCGTCCCGTACGACGACGCGGTCCACCCCGCGTACCTCGCGGGCCTTGCCCGCGATCTGGAGCCGGCGGGCGGCGCCGACCAGGGCGAGCGCGGCCTCGGGACCCGGGCAGGTCACTTCGAGGGAGGAGGAACGGCCGGGCTCCGTGAGCGAACCGTGCGCCAGGAAAGCGCCACGCCAGGCGGCCTCGGCATCGCAGGTGGCCCCCGAGACCACCTGCGGCGGAAGACCCCTGATCGGGCGGCCGCGGCCGTCCACCAGACCCGTCTGACGGGCCAGCTGGTCACCGCCCGCGACGACACGGACCACGAAACGCGAGCCCCGGCGGAGCCCGCCGGGCGCCATCACGATCAGTTCCGAACTGTGTCCGAAGATCTCGAGAATGTCCCGCTTCAGCCGTCGTGCCGCCATCGCGGTGTCGAGTTCCGCCTCGATCACGATGCGTCCGCTCACCAGGTGGAGCCCACCCGCGAACCGCAGGATGGCCGAGACCTCTGCCTTTCTGCAGCAGGTCCGGGTGACGGGAAGCCGGGAGATCTCGTCTTTCACCGCTGCCGTCATCGCCATGGGCCGATCCTTCCATGCATCCGAAAAATACGGTCGTACGCGGCGGCCAACAGCTCCGGATCGTGCCTCGGAGTCCCGTCGGACCCGGCCACGGGCGCCAGCTCGACCGCGGCGCCGAAGCGCTCCTTGGCGGCGTCGGTCAATGACTCGCGGTCGGGCACGGCGGCCTCGTCGGCCAGCACCACGTCCAGGGCGAGTTTAGGGGCGTGTCGTCCCAAAACCTCCAAATGACGCTGCGGTGAGAACCCCTCGGTTTCTCCGGGCTGCGGCGCGAGGTTCAGCGAGAGAACCCGGCGGGCCTTCGTCTCGGTCAGCGCGTCGAGCAGCTCGGGGACGAGCAGGTGCGGGATGACCGAGGAGAACCAGGATCCGGGGCCGAGGACCACCCAGTCGGCGTCGAGCACCGCGGCGACGGCCTCGGGGACGGCGGGCGGGTCGTGCGGAACGAGGTGCACGGACTGCACCTCGCCGGGCGTGAGGGCCACCGTGGCCTGCCCGCGCACGATGTCGACGTCGTCGGGCCGCTGCGGGTCGTGCCCTTTGACCAGGGCCTGGAGCTCCAGCGGGACCGCGGACATGGGCAGGACGCGGCCCTGCGCGCCGAGGAGCCTGCCGACCAGGTCGAGGGCCTGCACATGGTCGCCGAGCTGCTCCCACAGGGCGACGATGAGCAGATTGCCGACCGCGTGTTCGTGCAGCGCGCCCTGGGACTGGAAGCGGTGCTGGATGACGCGGGCCCAGGTCTGGCCCCAGTCGTCGTCCCCGCACAGCGCGGCGAGGGCCTTGCGCAGGTCGCCGGGCGGCAGGACGCCCAGCTCGTCACGGAGCCTGCCGCTGGAGCCGCCGTCGTCGGCGACGGTGACCACGGCGGTGAGGTCACGGGTGATGCGGCGCAGCGCCGCGAGGGACGCGGACAGGCCCATGCCGCCGCCGAGGGCGACGACCTTGGGCGTCGCTCCCTTGCGTCGGCTCGATGGTGTGCTTCTGCTGCGCAGCCGGCTGGTGAGCCGCAGCGTACGTCCCGTCATTCGCGGCCCATGTCCCGGTGGACGACCACGGTCTCCACGCCCTCGGCCGCGAGACGCGCGGCGAGCTTCTCCGACATGGCGACGGAGCGGTGCTTGCCGCCCGTGCAGCCGACGGCGATGGTCACGTACCGCTTGCCCTCGCGGCGGTACCCGGCCGCGATGAGCTGGAGCAGCTCGGTGTAGCGGTCGAGGAACTCCTTGGCGCCGGGCTGGCCGAACACGTAGTTCGCCACCTCCGGGTTCACGCCGGTGAAGGGGCGCAGCTCGGGGACCCAGTGCGGGTTCGGCAGGAAGCGCATGTCGACGACGAGGTCGGCGTCGACGGGCAGGCCGTACTTGAAGCCGAACGACATGACGGTGGCCCGCAGCTCGGGCTCCTCCTCGCCGGCGAACTGGGCGTCCATCTTGGCGCGCAGTTCGTGCACGTTCAGGCTGGAGGTGTCGATGACCAGGTCGGCGTCGCCGCGCAGCTCGCGCAGGAGCGAGCGCTCGGCCGCGATGCCGTCGACGATGCGGCCGTCGCCCTGGAGGGGGTGCGGGCGGCGCACCGACTCGAAGCGGCGCACCAGGGCCTCGTCTGAGGACTCCAGGAAGACGATCCGCCGCGTGACGTTACGGGACTCCAGGTCGGCGAGGGACTGGTGCAGGTCGTCGAAGAAGCGGCGGCCGCGGACGTCGACGACGACGGCGATCCGGGCGACGTTCCCCTGCGAGCGGGCGCCGAGCTCGACCATGGTGGGGATCAGCGCGGGCGGCAGGTTGTCGACGACGAACCAGCCGAGGTCCTCCAGACACTTGGCCGCCGTGGAACGTCCGGCGCCGGACATCCCGGAGATGATCACCAGCTCGGGGATGGCCGCCTCGGGCACCCCGGGGGCCTCGTTCGTACCCGCGTTCACCTGTGCTCCGTCGTCGTCCCGGCCCGTCTGTTCCTCGGGGGCCGGTTCTGGTGTTCCCTTGTCGCCCTGCTCGTTCTCGTTCATGGCTCCTGCCCCCGTCGTTCGTCCGAGGCCGCCGCGGCGGGGGCCGCGGGGTCCTCGTCTTCAATGATCTCTCCTGTGGCGGTGTTCACGGCCGGCGCGGCGGGCTCCGCGCGCGCGAAGGCCGCCACGATCGTCTCCGCCGTCTTGCGGCCTATGCCGGGAACCTCACAGATCTGGTCGATTGTGGCGGATCGCAGCCGTTTCACCGAACCGAAGTGCTTGATCAGGGCCTGCTTGCGCGTGTCCCCGAGCCCTGCCACCTCGTCGAGCGGCCCGGCCTTGAAGCGCTTGGCCCGCTTGGTGCGCTGGTACGTGATCGCGAACCGGTGAGCCTCGTCACGGACCCGCTGGAGGAGGTAGAGCCCCTCGCTGGTGCGCGGCAGGATCACCGGGTCGGTCTCGTCCGGCACCCAGACCTCTTCGAGGCGCTTGGCCAGGCCGCACACCGCGATGTCGTCGATGCCCAGCTCGTCGAGGGCCCTCTTGGCCGCGGCCACCTGCGGCTGCCCGCCGTCGACCACGACCAGCTGCGGCGGGTACGCGAACCGCTTGGGCCGCCCGTCGTCCTCTGTGAGCGTCGAACCGGAAGCGCCGTCGAGCAGCGTCTCCTCGTCGTCCGACCACTCCCCCGACTTCTCCTTCTCGGCCAGATAGCGCTTGAACCGGCGCGTGATCACCTCGTGCATGGAGCGGACGTCGTCCTGCCCCTCGAAGCCCTTGATCTGGAAGCGCCGGTACTCGCTCTTCCTGGCCAGGCCGTCCTCGAAGACGACCATGGAGGCCACGACGTCGTCGCCCTGGAGGTGCGAGATGTCGTAGCACTCGATCCGCAGCGGGGCGCTGTCCAGATCCAGTGCCCCGGCGATCTCCTCGAGGGCGCGCGAGCGAGTGGTGAGGTCGGAGGCGCGCTTGGTCTTGTGCAGCGCGAGGGCCTGCTGCGCGTTCCGGTGAACCGTCTCCATCAGGGCCTTTTTGTCGCCGCGCTGCGGGATCCTCAGCGACACGTTCGACCCGCGGCGGTGGGTGAGCCATTCCTGTACGGGTTCCAGGGGCTCGGGCAGCGCGGGGACGAGGACCTCCTTGGGCACGGCGTCGCCGCGCTCCTCGCCGTAGAGCTGCTGGAGCGCGTGCTCGACGAGGTCGCCGCTGGTGACGGCCTCGACCTTGTCCGTGACCCAGCCGCGCTGGCCGCGCACGCGCCCGCCGCGTACGTGGAAGATCTGCACGGCGGCCTCCAGCTCGTCCTCGGCGAGGGCGACCAGATCGGCGTCGGTGGCGTCGGCGAGGACGACGGCGCTCTTCTCCATCGCCTTGCGCAGCGCCTCTATGTCGTCCCGCAGGCGCGCGGCGCGCTCGTACTCCATCTCCTCGGCGGCGTCCGTCATCTCCTTCTCCAGGCGGCGGAGGTAGGTGCCGGTGCGGCCGGTCATGAAGTCGCAGAAGTCCTCGGCCAGTTCGCGGTGTTCCTCGGGCGAGACGCGGGCTACGCAGGGGGCCGAGCACTTGCCGATGTAGCCGAGGAGGCAGGGGCGGCCGGTGCGCGCGGCGTTCTTGAACACGCCCGCGGAGCAGGTGCGGACGGGGAAGACGCGCAGCAGCAGGTCGACGGTGTCGCGGATCGCCCAGGCGTGCCCGTACGGACCGAAGTAGCGCACGCCCTTCTTCTTCTGGCCGCGCATGACCTGGACGCGCGGGAACTCCTCGTTCATCGTGACCGCGAGGTACGGATAGCTCTTGTCGTCGCGGTACTTGACGTTGAACCGGGGGTCGTACTCCTTGATCCAGGAGTACTCCAGCTGCAGGGCCTCGACCTCCGTGGACACCACGGTCCACTCCACGGACGACGCCGTGGTGACCATCGTGCGCGTGCGGGGGTGCAGGTTCGCCAGGTCCTGGAAGTAGTTGGCCAGGCGGTGGCGCAGGCTTTTCGCCTTTCCGACGTAGATCACCCGGCGGTGCTCGTCACGGAATCTGTACACCCCTGGCGAGTCCGGGATCTGTCCCGGCTGGGGGCGGTAACTGGAGGGGTCGGCCATGTCAGACACCCTACTTGCGGGCACCGACAGTGATGTTGCGTACGCGTATCCCGGAGACAGACGGCGGACCTCGCGCACAAGTCGGTTGTGCGCCAAGTCTTGTCCGGGGCAAATCGGCAGGATTCAATGCCGGACTAACCGGGGCCGCGCACCTGGTGCGTACGGAAGGGTTTGTTCCCGTACGCCGGTGGCGCCCCGCGCCGTCCGTGACGCCCCGGACGGCAGCCAAGACATGCACACCGGGAGGCCCTGGATGCCGTACGGCACACAGCACGCGCGAACCTGCGCGCCCGAGTTGGAGAAGGCGCTTCGGTCGGGGCCCTTCCACGTCGCTCTGCGGGCCGCGATCACCGCGCGCGGGCTGCCGTTGCACCGCGTGCGGCACCTGCTGACGCAGCACGGCGTCTCCGTCTGCGTCACCACGCTGAGCTACTGGCAGCACGGCGCCCGGCATCCGCAGCGCGCCGAGTCGCTCCGGGCCGTGTGCGCCCTGGAGGCGGTCCTGGAACTGCCGGCGGATTCCCTGATCAGACTGCTCTCCGACGACCTCGCTCACGACCTGGCCGACATCCGCGCCGACCTCTTCGGCGAGGCCCTCAGCGTCGGCGGCATCGGCCAGGGCGGCATCGGCGAGGGCGGCCTCAGCGCGGACGGCTTCGGCGACAGGCCCGGAGAGCATCGGCCCGCCGCCCACTCCTACCGCTCCCTGGCCGAGGCGTCGGCCGTACGGGACCGGTTCCTCACCGAGCTGGGGGCGCCGCCGGACGGCGGCCTTCGCACCGTCGGCCTGCACGAGCGGGTGCGGATCGGCGTCAGCCGCGAACTCCTCGGTCTGGACTCGCAGCACATCGTGCGCGCCCACGTGGACGGCGTGGACCGCTATGTCGCCGTCCACCACGGCGACCCGGGATGCCGGACCCGCCACATCTCGGTGCGCGCCCTGGAGAACTGCCGTACGGGACGCGTGCGCCGGCACCGCGAGACGGGTGTCGTCGTGGCGGAACTGCTCTTCGACGCCCGGCTGCGCTCGGGCGACACGTTCCTCTTCCGCTACGGGTTCGAGGACGGCACGGCGGGCCCCTCGTCGGAGTACCTGCACGCCTTCGACGCCGCGGGCGGCCAGTACGCGCTCCAGGTCAGGTTCGCGGACGGGAAACTGCCCGCGCGCTGCCAGCGCCTCGCCCAGTACTCCCCCGCCGCCCCGCGCGGCGGGCGCAGGGACCTGCCCCTCAGTGACCTGCACCGCTCGGTGCACCTGGTGGAGCCGCAGGTGCGGGCGGGCATCGTCGGGATCGGCTGGGACTGGGACTGACGGTTCGGGTCAGGCCGCGGGCTGCCGGCCGCGGGCTCCGGGTCAGGCAGCCGGTCCCGCGACGATCTTGCCGTTCTTCACCTCGACCGACAGCTTCGCGAGCGGCACCGTCGCCGGGTCGTGCAGCACCTTGCCGGTCGTGGCGTCGAACTTGCTGCCGTGACAGGGGCAGGTCAGCTCCGTGCCCTCGAGCATGGTGATCGGGCACTGCCGGTGCGTGCAGATCGTGCTGAACGCGGCGTACTTGTCGGCGGAGGGGCGGCTGACCACCACGTTCTCGTTCTGGTACAGCTTCGCGCCGCCCACGGGCACCTCGTCGGCCTTGCCGAGGTCGACCGGGGCCGTCGGCGCGGCGGTCGGCGCGCTCGACCCACCGGGCGAACAGGCGGCGATCCCGATTCCGGCGGTCCCGGCGAGCGCGACGCCCCGCAGCACGGTTCGGCGGGTGGGAGGCGTGCCGGACATGAGGACTCCAAGGGGCGGTGGGGCGCGGAAGGGCGCACATTCGGTGACGGAACGGGTAACGGTCCGACGATACCGGTGGGCCGGACGACGCCTCCCGGGACCCTGGAGAGCCGACGACACCCTCCCGGGACCCTGGGGAACTGGTGAGCGCCTAGCCTTTGGCTCACGCACAGCCTCTGGCTCACCCGCACCTCGGCTCACCGCACCCTCTGGCCACCCCGCGAAAGGACCCGCCCGTGATCGTCGTCGCCGGAGAGGCCCTGATCGACCTCGTGCCGCAGGCCGGGGGCACCGACGGCAGTGGCGGACGCGGAGCCAGTGGCGGAGACGGTGACGGGGGCGGTGGCCTGCCCGCGCTCGCGCCCCGACTCGGTGGCGGTCCCTACAACACGGCGGTGGCCGTCGGGCGGCTCGGCTCCCCCGTCGCCTTCTGCTCACGGGTGTCACGCGACGCGTTCGGTGAGGCCCTGCTCGGCGGCCTGGCGCGGGCCGGCGTTGACGTGTCGTACGTCCAGCGGGGCGCCGAACCGACGACCCTCGCCGTCGCCTCGATCGACGCGAACGGCTCGGCCGGCTACGCGTTCTACGTCGAGGGCACGGCCGACCGGCTCTTCTCCCTCCCCGACCGGCTCCCGGCCGGCACGCGCGCGGTGTCGTTCGGTACGTGCTCGCTGGTCCTGGAGCCGGGGGCCAGCGCGTACGAGGAGCTGATGCGGGTGGCCGCGGCGGAGGGCGTGTTCACCGCGCTCGACCCGAACATCCGGGCCGGTCTCATCCCCGACCCGGACGCGTACCGGGCGCGCTTCAAGGGCTGGCTGCCCTCGACCGGTCTGCTGAAGTTGTCCGAGGACGACGCCGAGTGGCTGGGCGGCACGCCCGAGGAGTGGCTGGCCTCGGGTCCGGCGGCCGTCGTGATGACCCGGGGCGGAGCCGGTCTGACCGTCTCCACTCGGGGCAGCGCGCGGTACGACGTGCCGGGTGAGCCGGTCGACGTGGTGGACACGATCGGCGCGGGTGACACGGTGAACGCGGCGCTGCTGCACGGGCTCGCCGCGTGGGACGCGCTGTCCGTGGAGGCGGTGGCGGGCCTCGGTGCGGACGCGTGGCACCGGCTGCTGCGCTTCGCCGCGCGGGCTGCGGCGGTCACGTGCTCGCGGGCGGGCGCGGAACCCCCGTACATGACCGAACTCCCGCCGCTCTAGGGGCTGTTGCCCCTATATCCCCTGCCCAGTTGTCCCTATCCAGTTGTCAAAGTTCCTGTCAGGGCGGCTGTCAGATGAACGCGCGGCGCCCCACGGGGAGTTCCCGTGAGGCGCCGCGTGTTTTTTACGAACTCGCCGTCAGGCCTTGCGGGCCCGCGTGGACTTGGTGGCGGTCTTCTTCGCCGCCACCTTCGTCGTGTTGGCCGTGGCGACCTTCTTGGCCGGAGCCTTCGCGGCGACCGTCTTGGCGGCGACGGCCTTCTTGGCCGAGGCAGCCTTCTTGGGCGCCGCCTTCTTCGTAGCCGTAGCCGTGCCCGTACCCGTACGAGCCGCAGGCACCGTCGCGTCGCTGAAGCGGTCGGCGCCGAGGATCTCGCGCAGGAACTTGCCGGTGTGGCTGGCCGGTACGCCCGCGACGTCCTCGGGGGTGCCCTCGGCGACCACGAGGCCGCCGCCGTTCCCGCCCTCGGGGCCCATGTCGACGACCCAGTCGGCCGTCTTGATGACATCGAGGTTGTGCTCGATGACGATCACCGTGTTGCCCTTGTCGACGAGGCCCGACAGGACGGTGATGAGCTTGCTGATGTCCTCGAAGTGCAGGCCGGTCGTCGGCTCGTCGAGCACGTAGACCGTACGGCCGGTGGAGCGCTTCTGGAGCTCGCTGGCCAGCTTCACGCGCTGGGCCTCGCCTCCGGAGAGGGTCGGCGCGGACTGGCCGAGCCGGACGTAACCGAGGCCGACGTCGTGCAGCGTGCGCAGGTGGCGGGAGATGGCCGGGACCGCCTCGAAGAAGCCGAGCGCCTCCTCGATGGGCATGTCCAGGACCTCGGCGATGGACTTGCCCTTGTAGTGGACGTCCAGCGTCTCGCGGTTGTACCGCGCTCCGTGGCACACCTCGCACGGGACGTAGACGTCCGGCAGGAAGTTCATCTCGATCTTGATCGTGCCGTCGCCGGAGCAGTTCTCGCAGCGGCCGCCCTTGACGTTGAAGGAGAAACGTCCCGGCAGATAGCCGCGGACCTTCGCCTCGGTGGTCTCGGCGAACAGCTTGCGGACGTGGTCGAAGACGCCGGTGTACGTCGCCGGGTTCGAGCGCGGGGTGCGGCCGATGGGCGACTGGTCGACGTGCACGACCTTGTCGACGAGGTCGTCGCCGTCCACGCGCGTGTGCCGGCCGGGAACGCTCCGCGCCCCGTTCAGCTCGCGGGCGAGGTGCGTGTACAGGATGTCGTTGACCAGCGTCGACTTGCCGGACCCGGAGACTCCGGTGACGGCGGTCAGGACGCCGAGCGGGAACGACACGTCGATGTCGCGCAGGTTGTTCTCGCGCGCGCCGTGCACGGTCAGCCGGCGGGTCGGGTCGACGGGGCGCCGGATGTCGGGCATCGCGATGGACTTCTTGCGCGACAGGTACTGGCCGGTCATCGACTCGGGGTTGGACAGCAGCTCCTTCAACGGGCCGCTGTGCACGACCTTGCCGCCGTGCTCGCCCGCGCCGGGGCCGATGTCGACGACCCAGTCGGCGACCTTGATGGTGTCCTCGTCGTGCTCGACGACGATGAGCGTGTTGCCCATGTCGCGCAGCCGGACGAGGGTCTCGATCAGCCGGTGGTTGTCGCGCTGGTGCAGGCCGATGGACGGCTCGTCCAGGACGTAGAGCACGCCGACGAGGCCGGAGCCGATCTGGGTGGCGAGGCGGATGCGCTGGGCCTCACCGCCGGAGAGCGTGCCGGCCGCGCGGTTCAGCGACAGGTAGTCGAGGCCTACGTCGACGAGGAAGCGCAGCCGCTCGTTGACCTCCTTGAGGACGCGCTCGGCGATCTTCTTGTCGCGCGCGTCGAGCTTCAGCTCGCCCAGGAAGTCCGCGCAGTCGCTGATCGACATCGCGGAGACCTCGGCGATCGACTTCTCCATCACCGTGACGGCGAGGACGATCGGCTTGAGGCGGGTGCCCTCACAGGTGGGGCAGGGCACCTCGCGCATGTAGCCCTCGAAGCGCTCGCGGCTTGAGTCGCTCTCGGCCTCGCTGTGGCGCCGCTTGACGAACGGGACGGCGCCTTCGAAGGGGGTCGTGTAGACCCGCTCGCGGCCGTACCGGTTCCGGTAGCGGACCTCGATCTGGGTCTTGTGGCCCTGGAGGAGGGCCTTCTTGGCGCGCTGGGGCAGGCCCGCGAAGGGGATGTCGGTCCGGAATCCCAGCGCGTCGGCGAGCGCTCCGACGAGGCGTCCGAAGTAGTCCTTGGTGTGCCCGTGCGACCAGGGGTGGATGGCGCCCTCGTCGAGCGACCGGTCCTCGTCGGGGACGATCAGCTCGGGGTCCACCTCCATGCGCGTACCGATACCGGTGCAGTCCGGGCAGGCGCCGAAGGGTGAGTTGAAGGAGAAGGAGCGCGGCTCCAGCTCCTCGAAGGACAGGTCGTCGTACGGGCAGTACAGGTGCTCCGAGTACATGCGCTCGCGCTCGGGGTCGTCCTCGGCGAGGTCGACGAAGTCGAGGACGACCATGCCTCCGGAGAGGCCGAGGGCGGTCTCGACGGAGTCGGTGAGGCGGCGCTTGGCGGACTCCTTCACCGTGAGGCGGTCGACGACCACCTCGATGGTGTGCTTCTCCTGCTTCTTCAGGGTGGGCGGGTCCGAGAGCTGGATGGTCTCGCCGTCGACCCGGGCGCGGCTGTAGCCCTTGGTCTGGAGGTCGGAGAAGAGGTCGACGAACTCTCCCTTGCGCTCGCGCACGAGCGGCGAGAGGACCTGGAAGCGGCTGCCTTCGGGCAGGTCGAGCACCTTGTCGACGATGGCCTGGGGCGACTGGCGCGAGATCGGCCGGCGGCATTCGGGACAGTGCGGCTTGCCGATGCGCGCGAAGAGCAGGCGCAGGTAGTCGTAGACCTCGGTGATGGTGCCGACCGTGGAGCGCGGGTTGCGCGAGGTCGACTTCTGGTCGATCGAGACGGCCGGCGAGAGGCCCTCGATGAAGTCGACGTCCGGCTTGTCCATCTGGCCGAGGAACTGCCGGGCGTACGAGGAGAGCGACTCGACGTAGCGACGCTGCCCCTCGGCGAAGATCGTGTCGAAGGCGAGCGACGACTTGCCGGACCCCGACAGACCCGTGAAGACGATGAGCGAGTCGCGCGGAAGGTCGAGCGAGACGTTACGGAGATTGTGCTCGCGCGCGCCACGGACGATGAGACGGTCGGCCACGCCGGTCCGCACCTTTCTTGAGAGAGACAACCCTTGAAGAAGCAGCAAGAAGCAACAAGGGGCGGGGCCCGGAAGCCGAGAGGACTGCCTTCGAGGCCGTCTTTCGAGACTAGAGGGGGCCACCGTCAGCGATGGACTGGTTTCCATGGTTGGTAACAAACCCCGACCACCAAGAATGCCCGATGCCGCATCCGAGCGTATAGCACGTACATTCGATTCTCGGCCACGGTAGGCCGCCTTCACCCGATCGAGTGGCCGGACTATCGTCGGCGCCATGAGCGATCATGTGCACGACCTGGCCTCTGTACGTGAAGCGACCGACCGGCTCCTCAGTGCTGTCGGCACGCTGGACAACGCGGCTCTGGCCGAGCCGTCACGGCTTCCGGGCTGGACCCGTGGTCACGTCCTCGCGCACCTCTCCCGCAACGCGGACGCGCTGGAGAACGTGTTCGCCGGCCGGCCGATGTACGCGAGCGCCGAGGCCCGCGACGCCGACATCGACCGCGACGCCCCGCGGGACCTGCGCGAACACCTCGACGACCTGAGGGCGAGCGCGGGCGGTTTCGATCGCGCCGCCGAGGCCCAGACCGACTGGACGCGCACGGTCGAGCTGCGCAACGGGGTCAAGGACTCGGCCGGCCGGATCCCGTTCCGCCGCTGGATCGAGGTGGAGCTGCACCACGTCGACCTCGGGATCGGCTACGAACTGGAGGACCTCCCTCCGGAGTTCGTCACGCGCGAGACGGACTTCCTGGCCGACCGCTTCGCGGGCAACGCGGACATGCCGGCGACCGGGCTGACGTCGGACGACGGCCGTACGTGGACGACGGGCGGCGACTCCGGGGCCGGCCCGGTCACCGTCACAGGACCCTCAGCGGAACTGCTCGGCTGGCTGTGCGGACGGCGCGACGGCTCCGCGCTCACCGTCACGGGCGGCCCCCTGCCTGTCGTACCCCCGCTATAGGCTGAGTTCATGACGTACAGCGGAGCGGTGAAGGTCGGCGGACCTGCGGACGTGCACGAGTTGCCGGACCTGATGATCTCGAAGGTCGCGGTCGGCTCGATGAACAACAACGCCTATCTGCTGCGCTGCCGGGACACCGGCGAGCAGCTCCTGATCGACGCGGCCGCGGAGCCGGAGACCCTGCTGACGCTGATCGGGGCCGACGGCATCAAGTCCGTCGTCACGACGCATCAGCACGGCGACCACTGGCAGGCGCTCGCGCAGGTCGTGGAGGTCACGGGCGCGCGCACGTACGCGGGCCGCTTCGACGCGGAGGGCATCCCGGTGCCGACGGACGTCCCGGTCGAGGACGGGGACACCATTCAGGTCGGCCACGTCTCGCTGACCGCGCGCCACCTGGTCGGCCACACGCCCGGGTCCATCGCCCTGGTCTACGACGACCCGCACGGCCACCCGCACGTCTTCACCGGGGACTGCCTCTTCCCGGGCGGCGTCGGGAACACGTGGAAGGACCCGGAGGCCTTCGCGAGCCTGATCGACGACGTCGAGACGAAGATCTTCGGCGCGCTCCCGGACGAGACGTGGGTCTACCCGGGCCACGGGAACGACACGACGCTCGGCGCCGAGCGGCCGCATCTGCCGGAGTGGCGCGAGCGGGGCTGGTAGTAGCTGCCGATGGGTGAACGCCCGGCTGGGCCGGGCGTGTTCACGAACCCGTCGTCCTAGACCGTCGCGACGCCGGGTGCGGCCAGGGCGGCCACGCGCTCCACCGCGAACGCATACCCCTGGACTCCGCATCCGGCGATCACGCCGTCCGCACGCAGGGACACGTAGGAGTGGTGGCGGAACTCCTCGCGCTGGTGGATGTTCGAGATGTGCACCTCGATGACGGGGAGGCCGTCGCAGGTGTTGAGGGCGTCGAGGATCGCGACGGACGTGTGCGAGTAGGCGGCCGGGTTGATCACGATGCCGACGTGGTTCTGCCGCGCCTCGTGGATCCAGTCCACCAGCTCGCCCTCGTGGTTGGACTGCCGGAAGTCGACGGTCCCGCCGAGCGCGGCGGCCGTCTTCGCGCACAGTGCCTCGACGTCGGCGAGGGTGTCGGAGCCGTAGATCTCCGGCTGACGCTGGCCGAGAAGGTTCAGGTTCGGCCCGTTCAGGACCATGACCGGGGCGTTGGCGAGGGTGCGGGGCACAGGGGACCTCCGTGCGTCGGACTGCTGCTCCCTCTCGGTCTATCACGGAGCGTGCCCGCTTGGTCGGGCCGTATCAGCGCTGCTCCTACGGGGTGACGGCGAGCTCCACGTACGCCGCGAACACCACCAGGTGGACGCCGCCCTGGAGCTGGGTGGCGCGGCCGGGGACGACGGTCAGCGTGCCCACGATCATCGTCAGGACGAGCAGCACGATCTCCGTCGAGCCGAGTCCGAGGACGAGCGGGCCCGAAAGCCAGAACGACGCGACGGCGACGGCCGGGATGGTCAGTCCGATACTCGCCATCGCGGAGCCGAGCGCGAGGTTGAGGCTCGTCTGGACCCGGTCGCGGCGGGCTGCGCGGAGGGCCGCGATCGTCTCGGGCAGCAGGACGAGGAGCGCGATGATCACGCCGACGACGGTGTGCGGCATCCCGGCGGCCTCGACCCCGGACTCGATCGTCGGGGACACGCCCTTGGCGAGACCGACGACGCCGACCAGGGCGAGCCCGAGGAGTCCCAGGCTGGTCAGCGCGATACGCGTAGTGGGCACGTGCGCGTGGTCGTCGGCGTCGATGACCTTGCCCTGCTTGGTGACCGGCAGAAAGTAGTCGCGGTGCCGCACGGTCTGGTTCATGACGAAGATCCCGTACAGGACGATCGCCGCGGTGGCCGCGAAGATCAGCTGCGAGGTGGAGAACTCGGGGCCGGGCTTGGTCTTGGTGAAGGTCGGCAGGACGAGGCAGAGCGTGGCCAGGGTGGCGACCGTGGCGAGCGCGCCGCCGGTGCCTTCGGACTGGAAGACGGCCACCCGATGTCGGAACGAGGCGCTCAGCAGGCTCACTCCGACGATGCCGTTGCAGGTGATCATGACGGCGGCGAAGACGGTGTCACGGGCGAGCGTCTCCGCTTTTTCGCCGCCGTCGACCATAAGAGTGACGATCAGGGCCACCTCGATGACGGTGACGGCGATCGCGAGGACGAGGGAGCCGAAGGGTTCACCGACACGGTGGGCCACCACCTCGGCGTGGTGGACGGCCGAGAGCACGGACGCGGCGAGCACGAGCGAGACGACTCCGACGACGGGGCCCGGCAGCGAGCGCCCCCAGGTGAAGACGAGGAGCACGACCGCGAGGACGGGGACGACGGTCGTCCATTGCGTGACCAGTCTTCGGACCCCAGTGATCATGCCTTTGATGGTGCACCGGGGGTGGCGGGGGCGCGACTTCGGACGACGTGCCTGACGGCGGCCACGTGTCGTGAACCGCCGTCAGGTGTGGGTCGTGAGCGAGTGTCAGGCCTGGATGCTGTCCTTGCGGGCGGCGTCCTCGGTCTGGTCACCGTCGACGGCGCTCGACTTCTCCGCCTGCTTCTTGGAGGCGATCAGGCTGGTGATCGTGGTGACCACCAGGACACCGCAGATGACGGCGAGCGAGACCGGAATGGAGATCTCCGGCACGTGCACCCCGGACTCGTGCAGCGCGTGCAGGACGAGCTTCACGCCGATGAAGCCGAGGATCACCGACAGGCCGTAGCTGAGGTGCACCAGCTTCCTGAGGAGTCCGCCGATCAGGAAGTACAGCTGGCGCAGACCCATCAGCGCGAACGCGTTGGCCGTGAAGACGATGTACGGGTCCTGCGTCAGGCCGAAGATCGCGGGGATCGAGTCCATCGCGAACAGCACGTCGGTCGTACCGATCGCGAGCATCACGACCATCAGCGGCGTCAGGATCCGCTTGCCGTTGTTCCGGATGAACAGCTTCGTGCCGTGGTAGCGGTCGGCGACGCCGAACTTCTTCTCGATGGACTTGAGGAGGCGGTTCTCCTCGAACTCCTCGTCCTCGTCGTCCGACATCGCCTCCTGAATCAGCTTCCAGGCGGTGTAGATGAGGAACGCGCCGAAGAGGTAGAAGACCCAGGAGAAGTTGGCGATGACCGCCGCGCCGGCCGCGATGAAGACGGCGCGCAGCACCAGGGCTATCAGCACACCGAACAGCAGGACGCGCTGCTGGAGCTGTGACGGCACCGAGAACTTCGCCATGATCAGGATGAAGACGAAGAGGTTGTCGACGCTCAGCGACTTCTCGGTGATGAATCCGGCGAAGAACTCGCCCGAGGCCTGCGCGCTCCCCCAGATCAGCAGGCCCACGCCGAAGAGCGCCGCCAGCACGATCCAGACGACCGTCCAGATCCCCGCTTCCTTGATCGATACGTCGTGGGGCTTGCGCCCGATGAAGAAGTCGACCGCGATCAGGGCGACCAGACCAAGAATGGTCAGCACCCAAAGGGTCATCGATACGTCCATTGCGCCTCCGGCGTCGTACGGCAACTGGTCAGCGTCGTCGCTGCCGGAGGTCTCTTCCACCCGGGCGGCCTCAGCTCGCCTCGGGCCGGCGCCCCGGGACCGATGCCGGTCCGTATTGACGGGAACGCCGCGTATGGGAGTACTCCCCTCCGCTCCATCGAGCGTACGGGAGATACCCATGGAACGTAAAGGGTTTGGTAAAGGCACGTTCAAAAGCCGTGCTCAGGGGCTTTTCGGGGGCTCAGCGTCCCTCGCTCTGGGCCTCAGCGTCCCTCGCTCTGGCGCCCATCGCTCTGGGGCTCTGCGCCCATCGCTCTGGGTCTCCGCTCCCGTCGTTCAGAGGCCCAGCTCGTTCAGAGGCCCAGCCCCCGTCGTGCTCGGGCGACGTCCGCGAGGACCTGCTCCAGGATCGCGCTGCCGGGCGGGACGCTCGGTGGCTCGTAGGTCCAGGCGTGGCCGACCCAGGGGTCGGCGAGGTGGTCGTCGGGTCCCGGGGTCAGTCTCAGCAGCGACCGCCACAGCGGATCGAGGACCGGCCCGAACTCGGCGGCGTCCTCACGGTCGGCGACCATCAGGAGGTGGACGCCGACGGCGGGTCCTTCGTCGGCGAGGTAGCGCAGCTGAGTCACCGCGCGGTCGTCGAATCCGTGCGGGAAGTCGTTGACGATCAGCAGCTGTTCGGCGGTGTCCAGGTCGGGCGGCAGCGAGTCAGCCGCTCGGGCGCGGACCGCCATCTGTACGAGGTCCACGCGCTGGGTGAGCCGGGCCAGTACGTCGGAGACGCCCGCGGCCCCGGCGGCCGGCGGTCCCGCGAGCACTCCGGCCCGCACCAGCGGGGCGAGCTCGCCCGCGGCGGACCCCGCAGGGTCGATGACATGGACGGCGAACTCGCCCGCCGGATAGACCGCGAGGAGCCGCGCCGCGTGCTCGACGGCGCTGCGCATGGCGAGCCGGCGCCGCTCGCCGGACTCGGTCATCGCGTCCCCGCCAGAGCGCCCGCTGTCGATCCACATGCCGCGCTCCAGGGGCAGCCGCACGAGCATCGGGATGCTCAGGCCCGTGTCGCGGGTCTCCGGCAGCCGGAGGTCACCGAGGCGCATCGCCATCGGGATCTCCATGGGGCTGCGGTACGCGTGCCAGACGGGGTTGTCCCAGCCCGCGTAGGCCGGGGGCAGCGCGGGCTCGACGACGGCCGACTCGGCGGCGAGCTGCGCGAGGTCACGGTCGAGGACCTCTCTGGCCTGCTCGACGAGCTTGCGGTGCTTGGCCTGGGCAGCCTCGCGCGCGGCGTCCCCCTGTCCACCGACGCGGCTGCGGGGATCGGACAGCGCCTTGTCGAGCTCCTGCTCCATGCGGGAGTCGGCGAAGTCGATGGCGCTGCGGTACGCGGCGACCGTGCGGGCCAGGTCCTCGAACATGCCCCACACCTGGTTGTAGAGCCGCTCGTCCATGGACCAGCCGGTCGCGTCTCCGGCGACGGGGGCGGCGGGCTTGCCGGGGGCGGCGGGTGGAGCGGTGGGGGCGGGCGGCGGAGGAGCGGGGGCCTGGCGGCGGGGGTGGGTGTAGTTGATGGGGGCTGAGGGGTGGGCTGAGGGGTGGCTTGGGGGCTGGCCCGAGGGGTGGGTTTCCGGCAGTGGCGGGGGCGCGCTCGCGGATGGGGGGTCGGTCGGTGGGGTGGCCGACGGCGCGGCGGCCACCGGTGGGGTGGCCGAGGGGGCATTGGCTGCCGGTGGAGTGGCCGCCGATGGGGTGGCGGAAGCGGACGCTCCCGATCCCCCGTCCGCCAAGGCGCTCGCCCCGGTCGCCGCCCCCGCACTCGCCCCAGTAGACACCGCTCGCGGCGGAGGTGCCGCCACCGTACGCGCCAGCCCGCGCGCCACCGCCGCGTGCATCTCGCCCGAGAGGGCATCCGCGTCGGGCAGCCCCTGGTCCGTCAGAAGTGCGCCGAGGCCGCCCGCGTAGCCCTGGCCCACGGCGCGTACCTTCCAGGCGCCCTGGCGGCGGTAGAGCTCCAGGGCGACGACCGCCGACTCGGCGTCCAGGCCGGTGACGGTGTAGCTGACGACCTCGGTGCCGTCGAGTCCGGTGACGGCGACGAAGGGGGCCGCGACGGCGCCGAACCTGTCCGGTCCGCCCGGGAGTTGAGGCAGCGCGAGCAGGACGCTGACGCGGTGCGCGGTCTCGGGTACGGCGTCCAGGTCGACGGCGAGGCGGTGGTCGGCCGCCGCCTGCCGGGGGACTTCGAGCCCCGGCAGGGCGGGCGCGCCGGGGTGGGCGACCTGGTCACGGCCGTGCACCCTGCCCTGGTCGTCGCCGAGCGTCACGCCCGCCAGCACGGGCCGCCCCGCCGACACCCGGATCTCCAGACGGGTCTGGGTGAGGGGGTGGTTCTGCCCCCGGACCAGCTCGGCCGTCATCGCCTTCTCTCCCTCGTCCCGTCCGCCCGCGCCGCGCTCCCCCGCTACCTCACAGACCCGGCAGGATCGCCGGCATGAGGTCCTGGAACGTGCGGCCGTTGGCCGGGGTGCCCACGGCGGTCATCTGCCAGCCGGCGCCGGAGCGGTGCACCTTCGCCATGATCTGGGCGGTGTACTGGCCGCCGCCGTCGAGCGTGTAGCGGGCCAGCTCGCTGCCCGTCGTCTCGTCGACCAGGCGGCAGAACGCGTTCTGCACCTCCTGGAAGGTCTGGCCGGTGAAGGAGTTGACCGTGAAGACGATCGTGTCGATGTGGACCGGGACGCGCTGGAGGTCGACGAGGATCGCCTCGTCGTCGCCGCCCTGACCGGCGCCGCCCACGAGGTTGTCACCGGTGTGGCGCACGGAGCCGTCGTCGCTGACGAGGTGGCGGAAGAAGACGACGTCCACGGGCTGCTTGTCCGCGAACAGGACCGCCGAGGCGTCGAGGTCGATCTCACGGGTGCGGGAGCCGAAGAGGCCGCGACGGGGAGCGGCCTTCCAGCCGAGTCCCATCCGCACGGCCGTGAGGGTGCCGCCGCCCTGCTTCTCCAGGCTGATCGCCTGGCCCTTGCTCAGGTTGACACCGGGACCCTTGGAAAAGTTGGCCGTCACGCGTCCGTCCCCTCTCGAACTGTGCTCTTCACCGCCCGTCCGGACGGTTGAGGAAACCCTACGCACGGCCACTGACAGTGACGCACCCCGGCCGGCGCTTTGTGGCGGTCTTGCAACACATCGTCCGTACGGCGCGCCGTGAGGCGTGGGGGGGCGCGCTCGCCGCGCCCCGCACGACGGGTCAGGCCAGCCCCGCTTCCTTCATCTGGCGCAGCTCCTTCTTCATCTCCGACACCTCGTCGCGCAGCCGTGCGGCGATCTCGAACTGGAGATCGGCGGCGGCCGCCCGCATCCGGTCGGTCAACTCCTCGATCTGCTCGGCGAGTTCGGCCGCGGGGCGGTCGGTGGGTACCGGCTGAGCGGCCTTGGCCTTCGCCGCCTTGCCGCCGGTCTTCTTCGCGGCCGCCTTGCCGAGCGCGGGCACGG
Organism: Streptomyces sp. NPDC046821; assembly: GCF_040645335.1. Classification (NCBI taxonomy): domain Bacteria; kingdom Bacillati; phylum Actinomycetota; class Actinomycetes; order Kitasatosporales; family Streptomycetaceae; genus Streptomyces; species Streptomyces sp. NPDC046821. The sequence continues at coordinate 95,230 of NZ_JBEYYB010000014.1, forward strand.
GCGCCTTCGCACCCTGGCCGTCCTTCGCGCCTTTGCGGTACCCGCTGCCGAGAAGCTCCTCGGTGTCGACATCCTCGCGCGCGATGGACGCGACGATGTCGTTGATCTTCTTGCGCAGCGGCTGGGGGTCGATCCCCTTCTCCGTGTTGTACGCGATCTGCTTCTCCCGGCGCCTGTTGGTCTCGTCGATGGCCTTCTCCATCGCCGGGGTGATCTTGTCCGCGTACATGTGGACCTGGCCGGACACGTTGCGCGCGGCGCGGCCGATGGTCTGGATCAGTGACGTACCGGAGCGCAGGAAGCCCTCCTTGTCGGCGTCGAGGATCGCGACCAGGGAGACCTCGGGCAGGTCGAGGCCCTCACGGAGGAGGTTGATGCCGACGAGGACGTCGTACTCGCCCGCGCGCAGCTCACGCAGCAGCTCGACCCTGCGCAGCGTGTCGACGTCGCTGTGCAGGTAGCGCACCTGGATGCCGAGCTCCAGGAAGTACTCGGTGAGGTCCTCGGCCATCTTCTTGGTGAGCGTGGTGACGAGGACGCGCTCGTCCTTGTCGACGCGCGTGCGGATCTCGTGCACCAGGTCGTCGATCTGGCCCTCGGTGGGCTTGACGACGACCTCCGGGTCGACGAGGCCGGTGGGGCGGATGATCTGCTCCACGAAGCCGTCACCGCGCGCGAGTTCGTACTTTCCGGGGGTCGCCGACAGGTACACCGTCTGGCCGACGCGCTCCTGGAACTCCTCCCACTTCAGGGGGCGGTTGTCCAGGGCGGAGGGCAGCCGGAAGCCGTGGTCGACAAGGGTGCGCTTGCGGGACGCGTCGCCCTCGTACATGGCGCCGATCTGCGGCACGGTGACGTGCGACTCGTCGATGACGAGGAGGAAGTCGTCGGGGAAGTAGTCGAGGAGCGTGTTCGGCGGGGAGCCGGGCTCGCGGCCGTCGAAGTGCATCGAGTAGTTCTCCACGCCGGAGCAGGAGCCGATCTGGCGGAGCATCTCGAGGTCGTACGTGGTGCGCATCCGCAGCCGCTGGGCCTCGAGCATCTTGCCCTGCTTCTCGAGCTCGGCGAGGCGCTCCCCGAGCTCCTTCTCGATGTCGTTGGCCGCGCGCTCCAGGCGCTCGGGGCCCGCCACGTAGTGCGTGGCCGGGAAGACGTACAGCGACTGGTCGTCGCTGATGACCTCGCCGGTGAGGGGGTGGAGGGTGGAGAGGGACTCGATCTCGTCGCCGAACATCTCGATGCGGACGGCGAGCTCCTCGTAGACCGGGAAGATCTCGATGGTGTCGCCGCGCACGCGGAAGGTGCCGCGGCTGAACGCCACGTCGTTGCGCGTGTACTGGATGTCGACGAAGCGGCGCAGGAGGGTGTCCCGGTCGATCTCGTCGCCGACCTTGAGGGACACCATGCGGTCCACGTATTCCTGCGGCGTGCCGAGGCCGTAGATGCAGGAGACGGAGGCCACCACGACGACGTCGCGCCGGGTGAGCAGCGAGTTCGTCGCGGAGTGGCGCAGGCGCTCCACCTCCTCGTTGATCGAGGAGTCCTTCTCGATGTAGGTGTCCGACTGCGGGACGTACGCCTCTGGCTGGTAGTAGTCGTAGTACGAGACGAAGTACTCCACCGCGTTGTTCGGCAGGAGCTCTCGGAACTCGTTGGCCAGCTGGGCTGCCAGCGTCTTGTTCGGCGCCATCACGAGGGTGGGGCGCTGCAGCTTCTCGATCATCCACGCGGTGGTGGCGGACTTGCCTGTTCCGGTCGCACCGAGGAGGACGACGTCCTTCTCACCTGCGGTGATACGCCGGTCCAGGTCGGCGATGGCCGCCGGCTGGTCGCCGCTGGGCTGGTAGGGACTGACGACCTCGAAGGGCGCCACCGTGCGTTCGATCTTGGATACGGGCCGCATGGAATCCACCGTACGACCCCGCACTGACAACCGGGACCGGTCAGCCGGTCCGCCGGAGCGGGCGGGCGGCCCGGCCCGCCCTGTCCGCTGCCTCGGCGGCGTCCCTGTGGTCGGGCCGGCCCGTGAGCATCATCGGGTCGAGCACGACCACGGCGCCGGCCAGGAGGAGGAAGCAGAGGGGGCCGATCATCAGGGGCAGGAGGAGTTCGGCGGGGGTCTCGCCGGCCGGGGGGCCGCCGGCCTCGTGCGCGTGCACCTGGACGCTGAGCGCGGCCATCCCCGTGTAATGCATACCGGTGACCGCCAGGCCCATCACGAGGCTCGCGCCGACGCTCCAGGCGAAGCCGCGGACCTGGACGGCGGCCCATAGGGCGGCGGTGGCGGCGGCCATCGCGATCACCACGGAGACGGCGACGGTGAAGGTGTTGTACTGGAGCGTCCCGTGCAGGCGCATTCCGGCCATGCCCAGGTAGTGCATCGTCGCGACGCCGAGGCCGGTGATCGTGCCGCCCGTGAACAGGGAGACGCCCGTCGCTCCCCTGTAGCCGACGATGAAGATCCCGACGCCCACCATGACGACGGCGACGGCGAGGCTCGCGAACGTCGTCATCTTGTCGTAGTGGATCGGTGTCCCCTGCACCGTGAAGCCCATCATCGCTATGAAGTGCATCGTCCAGATCCCGGACCCGATGGCCGCGGAGCCCAGTGCGAGCCAGCCGGGCCGCCATGACTGGGTGACGAGCAGGGATCTGGTGGTGCAGCGCAGGCCCAGCGCCCCGCCGAGGCAGGCCATGAAGAAGGCCGCCAGCGGTGTGACCAGTCCGTAGCTGAATCCGTCGACCGTGCCCTGCATTCGCAGCAGCCCTTCCACCCTGATGTAGCCCGGCTCTGTGTAGCCCGGTCCTTGCGTGTGCGCCCCCCGTCGACGGCCACTGGAGCGGCCGCGTACTGGAGCAGAGAGTAAAGCTCCTCCAGGGGAACGCCAGACCGATTTTCCGGCAAAGCCTCACGACACCCGACCGCGGGGTCCACGTCCTCCCACCACTCCGTCCGATGAGTGGTCATCCTCTTCACATGCCCTCCGTAGGCACGTGACCGCTCGCCCTCCGTGGGCACTCGACCGCCTGCCGCCCGTCGACGCCAGGCGCGTGCCATCTCACTGGCACCCGACCGCCCACTCTTCCCTCTTCCTTATTGCCGACAACTTGTCCCCGTCGGCAGCCGACTGTCGCTTTCCTCCGCATTCGACCGCAGCTCCAGCCAGGCGTCGCCCCCTCGACGCGAGGAGTAGAGGAGTACACGTGTTCGCACGAACCGCCGCCGCGATCGCCGCACTGGCGGCATACATCGGTGTCCTGGTCGTCCCGACCGCCGCCGAGGCCGCCCACCACCACGACGTGCCCCTCGTCGTCGCGCACCGCGGCGCCTCCGGGTACGCGCCCGAGAACACCCTCGCCTCGATCGACAAGGCCCGCGCGCTCGGCTTCGACTGGGTCGAGAACGATGTGCAGCGCACCAAGGACGGCCGCCTCGTCGTCATCCACGACGCGGACCTGAAGCGCACGACGAACGTGGAGCAGGTCTTCCCGCGCCGCGCTCCCTGGAAGGTCGGCGACTTCACGGCCGCGGAGATCGCGAAGCTCGACGCCGGGAGCTGGCGAGGCGCCCGGTTCACCGGCGTACGCATCCCGACCCTGGCCCAGTACCTGAAGCGGCTCGACCACAACCACCAGAAGCTGCTCCTGGAGATCAAGAACCCGAACGACTACCCGGGCATCGAGGGCGACATCCTGCGCGTGCTCGGCCAGACCGGCTGGCTCACGCCCGGCCACGTCAGGGACCGGCTGATCGTCCAGAGCTTCAGCGCCGCGAGCGTGCGGACCGTGCACGAGCGCCGGCCGGACATCAGGACGGCCGTCCTCGGCACCCCGCCGGTGAACAAGCTGCCCACGTACGCGAAGTTCGCCGACGGGATCAACTCCGACACCGGCACGCTCTCGGAGACCTACGTCGCCGAGGTGCACGCCTTCAAGGGCCCGCACCACAAGCCGCTGAAGGTCTTCGCCTGGACCGTGAACAACGCGGCGTCCGCACGCAGCGCGACCCGTCTCGGCGTGGACGGCCTCATCACGAACGTCCCCGACGTCGTACGCAAGGCCGTGGACGACAGGCCGACGGTCGCGGGGTACGGGGACTAGGCGGGAGGCGAGTGCGGCGGGCGGCGGGCGGGTCTGCCGCTGATGGCGCGGGCGGCGGCATGGGCGACGGGTCGTCCGGCTGCCCGTGACGCGGGCGGCGCCCGGCGTTGTCAGTGGCCCGCCGTACGGTGGTCCGCATGAACGCCAATGGGCAGGAAACCGCCGGGGACAGCGCCTCCGGCGACGGTGCCGCCGGGGTCACGGTCGCGTGGGCCGTCGTCAGCACCGACATCGGGCCGCTGCTCCTCGCCGCGACGGACGACGGCCTGGTGAACGTCGTCTTCCACGCCACCCCCGCCGTGCGCGACCGGGCGGTCGAGCGGCTCGGTTCGCGGCTCGGGACCGAGCCGGCCGAGGATCCCGGCTCACCGCTGCTCGCCGAGCCCATACGTCAGCTCAAGGCCTACTTCGCCGGTGAGCGCCGCGACTTCGACCTCCCGCTCGACTGGTCGCTGATCTCCGGCTTCAACCGCCAGGTCCTGCGCGAGCTGGCAGCCGGCGTCCCGTTCGGCTCGGTCGTGGGGTACGGCGATCTGGCGGGACGCGTCGGCCAACCCGGGGCGGCGCAGGCCGTGGGCATGGCCATGGGCGCCAATCCGCTGCCGGTCGTCGTGCCGTGCCACCGCGTCGTGGAGAGCGACGGCGGAATCGGCGGCTTCGGCGGCGGCCTTGAGACGAAACGACAGCTCCTCGCGCTGGAAGGAGTCCTTCCGCAGCCGCTGTTCTGAGCGCGCGCCACAACGCGTGGTGTTCAGCTGCGGGTACCGGCTGACACACTGCGCCCGTGATCACACCCGATTCGGCCGCGCGCCGCCGACCTCAGATACCCATAACGTCCGAGAGCCTGCCCGTGCTCCGCCGCCGCGTCACCGCCGTGCTGGTCGCGAGCCAGATACTCGGCGGCCTCGGCGTCGCGACCGGCGTCGCGCTCGCCGCCGTCCTCGCCAAGCAGGTCAGCGGCGACGAGGCGCTCTCCGGACTCGCGCCGACCGCGACGGTCGCCGGGACCGCACTGCTCTCCGTCCCGCTCGCGGCCCTGATGACCTCGCGGGGACGGCGGCCGGGCCTGGTCATGGCGTATCTGATCGGCGCGATCGGGGCCGGGGTCGTCGTACTGGCGGCCGTGGTGGGGAACTTCCCGCTGCTGCTCATCGGCATGGCCGGATTCGGCGCCGCGTCGTCGGCCAACCTCCAGGCCCGGTTCGCCGCCGCCGACCTGGCCGAGCCGGAGCGACGGGCGCGGGCGATCTCGAACGTCGTGTGGGCCACGACGATCGGCGCGGTGCTCGGACCCAACATCGCGGCGCCCGCGGGCCGCAGCGTCTCGGGCCTCGGCATCCCCGCGGCGGCGGGCCCCTTCGTGTGGGCGTCCGGGGTCTTCCTCGTCTCGGCCGTCATGGTGCAGCTTCTGCTCCGCCCCGACCCGCTCCTGGCGGCCCGCGCGCTGGCGCCCCCGGAGGAATCATCGGCGGCCGGGCGGTCGATCCGGGCCGGGTTCGCCGCGGTGGCCGCGTCGCCGCGCGCCCGGCTCGCCCTGGTGACCGTCGCCATCGCGCACACGGCGATGGTGTCGGTCATGTCGATGACGCCGATCGACCTCGGCCACCACGGTGCGAGCATCGACCTGATCGGCCTGGTCATCAGCGGGCACATCGCGGGCATGTACGCGTTCTCACCGGTGATGGGCCGCCTCTCGGACCGGCTCGGACGGCTCTCGGTGATCGGCCTCTCCGTGGGCCTGCTCGCCTGCGCCACGCTCCTCGCGGGCACGGCCGGCGACAACCACGGGCAGACCGCTGCGGGCCTCTTCCTTCTCGGACTCGGCTGGTCGGCGGGTCTCGTCTCCGGTTCGGCCCTGCTGACCGACTCGGTGCCGCAGGCCGCGCGGGCCGCCGCGCAGGGTCTGTCGGACCTGACGATGAACACGGCGGCGGGTGTCGGCGGCGCCGCCGCGGGCCTGATCGTCGCGACGGCGAGCTACGGCTGGCTCACGCTCGCCGCCGCCTGTCTCCTGCTGCCGCTCGCCGGGCTCGCCCTTTTCACGCGCAGGCCCGCGACCGACTGATCACGGCAGCGTGATGTGGTACGCCTTGCGCAGGGTCTCGTGCACGGTCCACGTCGTACGGTCGCCCTCGCGTAGGAACGCCGCGTCGCCCGGCCCCACCTCGAAGGCCGCCCCGCCCTCGACCTCGACGGTCGCGCGCCCGGAGACGACCACGAACAGCTCGTTCGCCTCCGTGTCCGTCACCACGCCCGGCGTGATCTGCCAGATGCCCCGCAGCTGCTTGCCGTCCGGGGACTCCCAGAGCACCTTGCCGGTGACGACGGGAGCGCCCGACACGATCTGCGCCGGGTCGAGCGGTTCCGGTTCGAGCTCGACATCAGGGACGTGCACGGCGAAGGAAGCGGTGGCCTGGTCGGTAGCGGTGGCGTGATCGGCGACGGTGGCGTGATCGTTCGTGGTCATGACCGGTGACTCTAGACAGTGCGGAGCCGACGCTTCACTGGACGACCCGTAGCCCGGTGACGGCCCGGACTGGACGGCTCGTCGAGAACACGCGCAGGGGGAGCTCAGGCCCGTATCAGGCCTCTACGTAGTGGCGCGCTTCGAAGACGTTCCCGTCGGGGTCGTTGAAGTAGAAGCTGCGGACGGCCGGGCCGCGGGCGCCGTACGAGTGGCGGGCGTGGTCGGACACCGGAACCTCACGCTCCTCCAGCCGGGCGCGCAGGCGGTCGTAGCCGTCTTCGGACAGGGCGATGCATACGTGGTTCACCGGGTGGCCGGAGCTCTTCTCGGCGCCCGGCAGCATGGTCATGCCGGGCGCCATCGACAGCGGCGCGAGGTCGAGGATGGTCTCGGCGTTGAGCCGTACGGACGGGAACGAGACGCTGCCGTTCTTGAACTCGGCGAGCCTGAGCGGTTCGAGGCCGACGGCCTGCTCGTAGAAGTCCGCGGCGGCCACCGGGTCGCTGACCCAGAGGACGACATGGTCGAGACGTGCCGTGTGGTCTGTCATGCCCTCAGGCTGGTGGGGGCACCGCGCTGCCGCAAGGGTGTGCCAGGGCTCCTCATGGGTTCGCCTGGGCGCGGCACGCTTCGCCGGGGCGGCCCATGGATTCGCCGGGGCCCCGCAAGGGTTCACCCGGACACGGTGAGGGTTTGCCGGGACGCGCTCCCCGCCAGGGATGAGTTGAGACCCCCCAGTCAGGAGGCAAGCCCATGGTGCTGGTGTCCGAAGAGGTGCGGGAAGCGGTCGCGACGGGCCGGCCGGTCGTCGCCCTGGAGTCGACGATCATCGCGCACGGGCTGCCGCGCCCGCGCAATCTGCGGGTCGCCGGCGAGCTGGAGGAGCTGGTGCGAGCGGAGGGCGCGGTCCCGGCGACGATCGCGGTCCTGGACGGACAGCCCCACATCGGCCTGGACAAGGGCCAGTTGGAGCGGGTCGCGACGGAGGACGGCATCCGGAAGCTGAGCCACCGCGACCTGCCGCTCGCCGTGGCGACGGGTGCCAGCGGGGCGACGACCGTGTCGGCCACGGCGATGCTCGCGGCACGCGCGGGCGTACGGGTGTTCGCGACGGGCGGGCTCGGTGGGGTGCACCGCAGGTGGACGGAGACGCAGGACGAGTCGGCCGACCTGGGCCTGCTCGCGCGGACGCGGATCACCGTGGTGTGCGCGGGCGTCAAGTCAATCCTGGACGTACCGGCGACGCTGCAACGCCTGGAGACGCTGGGGGTGTCGGTGGCGGGGTACGGGACCGACCGCTTCCCCGGCTTCTACCTCGCCGACTCGGGCCACCCGGTGGACTGGACGTTGAACGACCCGGCCGAGGTGGCCGCCGTGATGCGGGCCCAGGACGCGCTGGGCGGGCCCGAGGCCGCGCTGATCCTGGCGAACCCGGTACCCGCCGGCGAGCAGCTCGATCCCGCGCTCCACGCGCGCGTACTGGACGACGCCCTCCGCGCGTGCGACGCCGAGGGCATCACCGGCCAGGCGGTCACACCGTTCCTCCTGGACTATCTGGTGCGGCACACGGACGGCGCCTCCCTGGAGGCCAACCTCGCGGCGGTACGCGGCAACGTACGCCTCGCGGCGCGCGTCGCGGCGGCCTGGGCTCGGCCGTGAGCGGAACGCTGCTGGTCATCGGGGACGTGGTCACGGACATCCTCGCCCGGCACGCCTCCCCGCTCGCGGCGGGCACGGACACGGCGGCGGAGATCCGTACGCTGCCGGGCGGCGCGGGGGCGAACGTGGCGTGCTGGGCGGCCCACTGCGGATGGCCGGACGTGGCGCTGCTCGGGCAGGTCGGGGCGGATGCGGCGGCCTGGCATGAGGCGGCGCTCACGCGTGCGGGGGTGCGTCCCCGGCTGGTCGTGGACCCGGAGGCCGCCACCGGCACGGTGATCTCGCTGGTGGACACGGGGGCCGGGGCCGAGCGGACGTTCCTCACGGACAGCGGGGCCTCGCTGGAGCTCTCCCCCGCCGACTGGACGCCGGACCACCTCGACGGGGTCGGGTGGCTGCATCTGTCCGGCTATCTGTTCTTCTCCGGCACGGGCCGCGAGCTGATCGAGGCGGTGCTGACGTCGGCACGCGCGCGTGGGGTGCCGGTCAGTGTCGATCCGGCGTCGGCGGGGTTTCTCGCCGAGCTGGGTCCGGAGCGGTTCCTGGCGCTCGCGGAGGGCGTGGACGTCCTGCTGCCGAGCAGGGACGAGGCGGAGCTGCTGAGCGGCGCCGGGGACGCGGAGGTGGCGGCGGCGAAGCTGAGCGGCCGGTTCCCGCTGCTCGTCGTCACATCGGGGGCGGCGGGCGCGGTCGTGGCGCAGGGCGGTGCGGTACGCGCGCGGGTGCCCGCGGTGCCGGCGGTGGCGCGGGACTCCACGGGGGCGGGGGACGCGTTCACCGGGGCGTTCCTCGCGGCCCGGCTCGGCGGCGCCGGGCCCCGGGAGGCGGCGGAGGCGGGGTGCCGCGCTGGGGCACTGGCGGTGGCGAGGGTGGGCGGGCGGCCACCGACACCGTGAGGGCGACCGGCCCCGCGGCCGTAGAACCATCGAGAACGCACGCCCGTCCCAGAACGCACGTTCACCCCAGAACGCACGCCCACCCCAGAACGCACGCCGCCGCGAGAGCACACTCCCACCAAACTCTTACACCCCCCGCTTCCGCCCCCACGCCGAGATCAGCGGTGCCGTCGCCAGGTCCATCGTGCCGGTCGCGACGTTGGCCAGGTGCCGGTCGATCTCCTCGTCCGTGGCGTGCCCCTCACGGACCAGGGCCTCGCGGATCTGCTGAATGGTGGCGGTCTCCAGGGCGCCGCCCGCGCTGGACGTCAGCGGGAAGTACCCGTCCGCCTCGACCTCGCACAGGCCCGCCTCGCGCAGCAACCTCGGCAGCCGGCGGCCGTACGAGAGGTCGGCGCCGCGCTCGGCGAGCAGCTTGCGGAAACCTCGGCGGACCCGGTTCGCCAGCTCCTCGGCGGGGCCGTGCTCGTCGGGGCAGGCCAGCGGCTGGAGCGCGGGGTCGGCGTCCTCGATGAGCAGGCGTCCGCCGGGCCGCAGCGCCCGCAGCATCGACTGCAACGCCCGCTCCCTGTCGGGGACATGGACCAGGACGAGCCGGGCGTGGACCAGGTCGAAGCCCTCGATCGGCGGTTCGTCGGCGGCCACGTCGTGCTGCCGGATCACGACGGGCGGGCGGGCGGAGGACGTCTGCCAGGAGATGTCGATGTCGGTCGCGAGCACCTTGCCGGTGGGGCCGACCTTCTTGGCCAGCCAGTTCACGACGGAGGTGCCGCCCGCGCCGACCTCCCAGCAGCGCCAGCCGGGGCCGATGCCGAGTCGTTCGATGTGCCGGAACGTCGTGGGGTCGAAGAGCGTCGAGAAGGCGTCGAAGCGCCGGCCCGCCTCACGCTGCTGGTTGTCCAGGAGATAGCCCTCGGATCGCGTCATACCGGGATCATCCCAGTTGTCAGGCTTGGTCCGGGTAAGAAGTTTCCGCGCGTTTCCGAAGGGGAGTGCTCCGTTCCCCCAGGGGCAGGAGCCCTCTCAGAATGACCTGGCACACTGGCACGCCGAAACACGAAGCACCGATACACCGAAGCACCGAAGCACCGAAGCACCGAGTCGAACCGCGCGAGGAGCCCCGCATGTCGATGGCAGGCAACCTGCGGAAGGTCGGAGGCCTGACGAAAGTCGGAGGCCTCAAGAAAGTGGCGCGCCTGGGACGGCAGAAGCCCCGTGTCGACCTGAGCCACCCCGTCCGCTCACCGCTGGGTTCTGCGGTCGTCAAGTGCGTGACGTACCGGAACGGGGTCCGCGAGGAGGCCGGCGGCGATCTGAAGGAGGCGGTCCACCGGGTCCGCGAGTCCTCCGACGGCTTCGTGTGGCTGGGGCTGCACGAGCCCACGGAGCTGGAGTTCGCGGACATCGCCGAGCTGTTCGACCTGCACCCGCTGGCCGTCGAGGACGCGGTGCACGCGCACCAGCGGCCGAAGATCGAGCGGTACGGGGAGACTCTGTTCGCCGTGTTCAAGACGGTCTGTTACGTGGACCACGCGGAGCTGACGGCGACCAGCGAGATCGTCGACACCGGCGAGCTGATGGTGTTCGTCGGCCGGGAATTCGTGATCACCGTGCGGCACGGGAGGCACGGCTCGCTCGGCCATGTACGGGAGGGCCTGGAGACCGACCAGGCGCAGCTCGCCAAGGGGCCGGCCGCCGTGCTGCACGCGATCGCCGACCACGTGGTCGACGACTACCTGACGGTGATCGACGCGGTGCAGGCCGACATCGACCAGGTCGAGGAGGTCGTGTTCTCCGAGGACGGGGAGCGCGCCGACCCGGGCCGCATCTACCAGCTGAAGCGCGAGCTGCTCGAGCTGAAGCGGGCCGTGGTGCCGCTCGCCCGGCCGATCGAGGAGCTCGCGAGCCGCCCGTTCCAGGTGGTGGCGCCGGAGATACAGGCGTACTTCCGGGACGTGTACGACCACCTGCTGCGGGCCGGGGAGCAGATAGCGGCCTTCGACGAACTGCTGAACTCGATCCTCCAGGCGCATCTCGCCCAGGTGTCGGTGGCGCAGAACGAGGACATGCGCAAGATCACGGCGTGGGCCGCGGTCGTGGCGGTGCCTACGATGGGCTGCGGCCTGTACGGCATGAATTTCAAGCACATGCCGGAGCTGCAATGGCACTACGGGTATCCGCTGTTCATCGGCGTGGTCTCGTCGATCTGTTTCGTCCTGCACCGCGCGTTCCGGCGCAACGGGTGGCTGTGACCTCACCACCCGCACCACCGGGTGTCACTGGTCAACCTTTCGCATAAACCCTCTCCACCCAAGCCGCGAGCTGGTCCTCGGTCAGGTGGGCCGCGAGGTCGGCCTCGCTGATCATGCCGACGAGGCGCTTGTCCTCGATGACGGGGAGCCGGCGGATCTGGTGGCCCTGCATCTCCTGCAGGACCTCGCCGACGTCGGCATCCGCCTCGACCCAGCGGGGCGTGCCCTTGGCCAGTTCACCGGCCGTGATCTTCGAGGGGTCGTGGCCCATGGCCACGCAGCCGATCACGATGTCGCGGTCGGTGAGGATCCCGCACAGCCGCTCGTTCTCGTCGCTGATGGGCAGGGCGCCGACGTTCAGCTGGCGCATGAGCTGGGCCGCGCGGTCCAGGGTCTCGTGGGCGGGGATCCACTGCGCACCGCGGTGCATGATGTCTCCGGCGGTGGTCATCTGGTTACCTCCCGGTGCCTGGCGGCCGGCGCGGCGCGGCGGCGCCGCAGGTCCCGGCGCCACCCATTCTCGCCGCGCCGCCCAAGGCTCGCACCCGCGCGCGACAGCGCCCGCCCTGTCAGTCCGGGAGGCCGCCCCACGCCGGATGCCGCGGGTCGTCCGCCCGCACCACCACGTCGGCCACGGTGGCCGGATCCGTCTCGGCCTCGTAGCGCTCGAAGGCGGGAAGCGTCCACCGTTCGCCCTCGGGGGTACGCCGCGCCAGCGCGCCCGGCGACAGCCGCACGTGCACGGTCAGGTCGAACGGGAACCAGTGCCCCAGGAGCAGCGGCCCGTGCAGCAACAGGGCGCCGCCGGGCGGCAGTTCGACGTAAGGGCTGCGCGTCGCCCGGTCGGCGACCGGGTCCCACAGGTCGGGCAGGACCCGTCCCGTGCCGCCCGGTTCGAGCGGCGTGAACACCTCGCGCCACAGCGCCGCCGTGTCGAACCAGCCGCTGTAGTACGACTCCACGTCCTCGTGTCCGTACTCGAAGCGGAGCGAGGCGGGCCGCAGGAAGCCGCCGGTGCCGACGGCGAGCGACGGCCGTCCGCGTACGCGCAGCGCCTCCCCGACCAGCTCTGCGAGGTCGCCGGGGCGGGCGGCAGGAGGCCCGTCGAAAGCGATCCGGGGCCACGGGCTGCCGTCTCCGGGCTCCAGTTCGAGCAGCCGCTCGGCCAGGGCGTCGCCGAGCCGTTCCCAGGTGATCGCTTCAAGTCGCACGCACCTCATGATGCCTCCCGCCAGGGTCGCCGCCCGGCCCTGGGTCCCGCGACGCGTTCCCGCCCGCACGAGGGGAATGAACCGCGTATGACCGCCCCGGCCGAACCCGAACGCGTCCCTCCGCCCCGGACCCAGCCCCCAACACCCCACGCCCGACTCGCCGGCCCCGTCGTCATTCAGCCCCTGAAACGCCGTTTCTGCGCGGAGTGCCACACCGGCCCCCTCTCCCTCCTGACGATGGAAGACGCCGCACCGCACTGTCTGGACTGCGCCGACCTCGGGCATCTCGTCTACCTCCCGCGCGGCGACTGGGCACTCACCCGCCGCGCCAGGGAAGGCAGTTCACTGTCCGCGGTGGTCGTCCGCTTCCACCGCAGGCGAGGCCGTTACGAGCGTCAGGGCATCCTCGTCGAGGAGGCGGCGCTGGCCCGCGCCGAGGAGCGGTGCCTGGCGGACGCGGACGCCCGTGCCCGGCGCCGGGCACGGGACGCGGCGCGCAGGGCGGCGCGGGACGAACGCTTCACGGCCGCGTTCGCGCGGGAGATCCTGCGCCTCTTCCCCGGCTGCCCGCCGGACCAGGCGGCGGCCGTCGCGGCGCACGCGTCGCTGCGGGGCAGCGGCCGGGTGGGGCGCAGCGCGGCGGGCCGCGCGCTGTCGGAGGCCGCGGTGACGGCGGCGGTCCGGGCCGGGGTGCGGCACACGGAGACGCCGTACGACGCGCTGCTGATGAGCGGGGTGCGGCGGGCCGAGGCGCGGCGGAGGATCGAGGGGCCGGTGGAGGCCGTGCTGCGGACGTGGCGCTCGCCAGAAGCGTGAAGCAGGACGCGTGACGGAAGTGGTTGGTGGGCGTTACCCGGTGGCGGCAGCCTGTCCTGTGCGGCAGGATCTTCGGCCTGACGCGCGACGCCGAACGGCTCGCATACGGGGGGCATTGTGATGATCGACGGACCGTACTTCGTCCTCACCGTCCTGGGTGCGCTCGCCTGCGCCGTGACGGCCGGCGTCTTCGTCGCGTTCTCGGCGTTCGTGATGAAGGGGCTCGCGGCGCTGCCGCCGGAGCGGGGCATCTCGGCGATGCAGGCGATCAACATCGCCGCCGTCACGCCCGCGTTCATGCTGGTGTTCATGGGCTCGGCGGTGCTGTGCGCGGTGCTCGCGGTCGTGACGTTCGTGCTCTGGCCCGAGCAGGGCACCGTTGAGCTGCTGGTCGGCAGCGCGCTCCAGCTGGTCGGTTCGTTCGGCGTGACGGTCGTCGCGAACGTCCCGCGCAACGAGGCGCTCGCGAAGATCGACCCGGCCGCCCCGGAGAGCGCCGAGGTGTGGCGTCGTTACGTGTCCGAGTGGCTGGTGTGGAACCACATCAGGGGCGGTGCGTCGCTGGCCGCGGCGGCGGCGTTCATCCTCGCGCTGACCTGAGCGGAGCCGACCCCCGATACCGGCCCACCACACTCCCACGCCGAAGCACGCCGAAGCACGCCGAAGCCCCCCGCGCCCCTGCGGACCAGGTAATACAGACGTATCGTGGCGAGAAGGGCACCGCACGCGCACGGGGCAGAGGGAGACGGCGATGGCCGACCCCAAGGGCTTTCTCACCCACTCCCGCAGAGAGTGGCCACGCCGCCCTGTCGAGGACCGGGTCCGTGACTGGGACGAGGTGTACGAGCCCGGGGCGCTCCTCCCGATCATCGAGTCACAGGCCGACCGCTGCATGGACTGCGGCGTCCCGTTCTGCCACGAGGCGTGTCCGCTCGGGAATTTGATCCCGGACTGGAACGACCTGGTCTCGCGCAGCGACTGGCGGGCGGCGAGCGACCGGCTGCACGCCACGAACAACTTCCCCGAGTTCACCGGACGCCTCTGCCCTGCGCCGTGCGAGGCGGGCTGCGTCCTGGCGATCAACCAGCCCGCGGTGACCATCAAGAACGTCGAGGTGGCGATCGCCGACCGGGCCTGGCAGGACGGTCTCGCGCCGCCCAAGCCCCCGGACCGGCTGTCCGGCCGCACGATCGCGGTGGTCGGCTCGGGTCCGGCGGGGCTCGCGGCGGCGCAGCAGCTCACGCGCGCCGGGCACACGGTCGCGGTGTTCGAGCGCGACGACCTGCCGGGCGGGCTCATGCGGTACGGCATCCCCAGCTTCAAGATGGAGAAGCACCATCTGGACCGCAGGCTGGCGCAGTTGGAGGCCGAGGGGGTCCGCTTCCGCACCTCGGTGGACGTGGGCCGGGACATGGCCACGGCGGAACTGCGGTCCCGCTACGACGCCGTGATCCTCGCGGTGGGCGCCACCGCCTGGCGTGAACTAAACGTACCCGGGCGGGAGTTGACCGGCATACGGCAGGCGATGGAGTACCTGCCGCTGGCGAACCGGGCCTGCCAGGGCGACCTCGACGTCTCTCCCCTGTCGGCCGCCGGCAAGCACGTCGTGATCGTCGGGGGCGGGGACACCGGCGCCGACTGCCTGGGTACGGCGGTGCGCCAAGGGGCCGCGTCCGTCACGCAGTTGGACATCTACGCGCAGCCGGGCGCCGAGCGCGACGAACTGACGGAGCCCTGGCCGACGTATCCGAAGATCTACCGCTTGACCGCCGCGCACGAAGAGGCAGGAGAGCTGCGGACGGCTCCGGTGGCGCACGCCGATGCGCGGCTGTTCGCGGCGTCCACGCTCCGGTTCACGGGGGACGACGAGGGCCGGGTGAAGGAACTGCATCTCGTGGAGGTCGATGCGGGCCGGCGGCCGAAAGACGGTACGTCCCGGGTGCTGCCGGCCGATCTGGTGCTGCTCGCCCTCGGTTTCTCGGGACCCGAGCGGGGCGACGGCAGTCCGGTCGGCGAACTCGGTCTGAAGGTGGACGGGCGTGGCGCTCTGGTGCGGGACGCCCGGTTCGGGACATCGGAGCCGGGTGTGTTCGCGGCCGGTGACGCGGGCCGCGGGCAGTCGCTGATCGTGTGGGCGATCGCCGAGGGCCGGGCCGCGGCCGCCGCGGTGGACCGCTGGCTCACGGGTTCGACACGGCTTCCCGCGCCGATAGGCCCGTACGACCGCCCGATGACGGCCTGACTCAAGTACCTGTCACCCAGCACCTGTCACCCGGTGCCTGTCCCCCCGTACCTGTCCCCCGTAGAAACAGGCCCCCGTGAGGTGAAGGCGTCAGGAGAGGAGGAAGTCCGCCACCCCTGCCTTCGCGCCCTCGATGAAGGCGTTGATCTCGCCCGGGGTGTAGATCAGGGCGGGGCCGTCCGGGTCGGCGGACTGGCGCATCGCGACGCGGCCGTCGGCCAGTTTCATCGCCTCCACGCAGTTGCCTCCGTTCCCGCCGCTCCACGGCTTGTGCCAGCCTTCGGTGCCGAGTTCACGGGCGGGCATCCCGTTGTAGACGGGCTCTCCGTCGACACCTCGTATGCGGGCCTTGATCCGGTCCATTCACAGCTCCTTCCGGAAATCCCGGAGGATGTCCTTAGTGCGGTTCGCGGTCGCGGCATGTGCCGCCATGCGGTCCATGACCTCCAGGTGGGTGGCCACCTCGGGGCGCGCGTCGAGGTAGACCGCACCGGTCAGGTACTCGCTGTAGACCATGTCCGGCAGTTCGGGCATGGCAAATCGGAACAGCACGAAGGGGCCGTACGTGCCGGGGTGCGGACCGGAGGCGAACTCGGCGATCTGCAGCGTCACGTTGGCCAGCTCCGTGGCCTCGAGGAGCCGGTCGACCTGGGCACGCATCACGTCGGGTCCGCCGACGGGACGGCGCAGCGCGGTCTCGTCCATGATCATCCACAGACGCGGGGCGTCCTCGCGGGTGATCAGCTCCTGGCGCCGCATACGGAGTGCGATGTGCCGCTCTATAACGTCGGGGTCCTCGACCAGCGTGCGGCCGACGGCTCCGGAGCGCAGCACTCCGCGCGCGTAGTCCTCGGTCTGCAGCAGACCGGGGACGAAGTGGGGTTCGTACGACCTGATGACGCTCGCGGCGCCCTCCAGGCTCACGTACATCGAGAACCAGCCGGGCAGGATGTCGTGGTAACGCTGCCACCAGCCGGGCTTGTTGGCGTCCTCGGCGAGCGCGACGAACGAGTCGGCCTCCTCCTCGGTGACGCCGTAGGACTTCAGGAGGAGCTGGAGGTACGGGATCTTCAGGCCGACTTCGGCCATCTCCATGCGGCGGACCGTGGCGGGGGCGACGCGCAGGACCTTCGCGGCCTCCTCGCGCTTGAGTCCGGCCCGCTCGCGCAGGTCCTGGAGGCGCCGGCCGAGGACGACCTGGCCAACCGTCGGCGCGGACCGCGGTTCGCTCACGCCCCCTACCTCCCAGTCTTCCCTGTGGTGCTGTGTGTCCTGCGTGCGTGTCCTGCGCGTGTGTCCCGCGTGCGTGTCCGCGGGACACGGGGAGGCCGGGCAGGCCGGACACCCTGTCGCCGCGGGCGGCTCACCCGCGAACTTCGGCAGTTTCGCCTCGGCGGGCGCCTTGTGACACACCGCCGTCAGCAGTGTGCCATGGCCGGGCGCCACAGCACACTGCACTCTGCACTTTTCAGAGTGGCTCTTGCCAAGTGTTCGCGACGGGGCGATAGTGGCAAGCGTGACTCCGTCCGCGCCATTAGGAACAGAAGTCGGCGAAGCAACGCTCGGTAACGACTCCGACGCGCGCTCCGGCGCCGCGTCCGTGCGCCGCAGCAGCTTCGAACTGGCTCCCCACCCGGGTTCTGCCGCCCAGGCCCGGAAGCTCACACGCGCCCACCTTCGCGACTGGGCCGTGTGCGACGACACCTGCGACGCGGCCGCCCTGGTCGTTTCCGAACTGGTCACCAACGCGATCGTCCATACCGCGAGCCGCCGAATAGTGTGCGAGCTCCACGACGGTCACGACCGGGTCCGGATAGCCGTGCGCGACGAGGGCTGGGTCCCCGGCGCGCCGCAGCCCGGCCGCCGAGCCGCCCCGGAGGAGGAGCACGGCCGCGGCCTGATGCTCGTGGCCGCGATGAGCACGGCATGGGGCGCCCAGGAGACCGGCCCCGGCCTCCTCGTCTGGGCCGACCTCGCCCGCGACCTCACCACCGGCGTCGAGAGCGCCGGCTGCCCGGACGCCCAGGGCCGCCCGCTCGGCGCGGTGCCGGGACCGCTCGGCGGCGGCGGAACTCACGCCTTCGGAGCCGACACCGGCTCGGGCAGCTGCCCGAGCACCGGCTTCGACACCCAGCAGTTCGGATCAGAGTTCGACACGGGGTTCGGCACCGGCTTCGGCCCTGCGGGCAGCCCCGGCACGGGTACAGGGGCGGGAGCTGGATGGGTGTGGTGACGACGCGGACCATGGATCTCGACGCGCTGGTCCGGTACTCCCGGCAGCGCCAGAAGACGCTGGCCACGCCGGTGGCCACGCCTCCGGTCAAGCTCGCCGTCCCCGACGGCATGACGGCCCCGCTCGGCTGCGACGCCGTGGCGGTCCCCGAGGCCTGCGGCCGCGCCATGGTCGCGCGACTGCCGCGCATGGGGTGCGTGTACGCGGACGACGACCGCTGGTGGTGGATCGTCCCCTCGGACTCGGACGTGGCCCTGGAGTGGCCCGCCCCCGCCCGCTACACCGTCGGCGCCCTGGTGCCGGACGCCCGACGCACGCCGGGACTCATCCACCGGCCCGACGGCACGGTTCCGTACACCCCGCCGATACCCCTCTACCTGGCGCTCTGCCGGGTCACGGGCACGACGCCCGCGTGGTCCCGCTCGGTGGGCGCAACCGCTCCCGACGCCGCCTGACCTCTGGTCCCGGCGGCGTCGCCACGTCATTTGGTCCCGGCGGCCTCGCCACGTAATTCACCTGCGCCCTCAGTCCACGTACTCGTCGTGATAGCGCACCCGGGCGCTGCCCGCCGGGGCTCCGAGGGCCGCCGCGCGTCCGCGCGGTTCCTCCCACTCCTCCTGCCGGCCGAGCACGGTCAGGTCGAGCAGGCTCGTTGTGGTGCCGATGCCGTCGAGACCCCGGCCCGTCGCGGAGTACGTGTGGTAGACGCGGTCACCGTCGCGCAGGAAGCAGCTGATCCCGGGCTGGTCGTCGCCGGGCCCGGTGTCCGATGCGAAGCCGAAGTCCTGGCTGAAATCGCTCGCACATGAGGAGTACCAGGGCACCGTCCAGCCCATCCGCGCCTTGAACGGCAGGAGCTTGGTGAACGGCGCGCGCGACACTGCGGCGAACTCCGTGCCCCTGGCGCGCAGATGGGCGAGGTGGCCGATCTGGTCGACGAAGGCCGAGCAGTCGGGGCAGCCCGCGTTCTGGTCGGGGCCGAACATGAAGTGGTAGACGATCAGTTGGGGGCGGCCCTCGAAGAGGTCGAGGAGTTCCGTCTTTCCGTCCGGCCCTTCGAAGACGTAGAGCTTCTGGACCTCGACCATGGGCAGTTCGCGGCGGCGGGCGTTGAGCTCGTCGCGGGCGCGGACCGCCGCTTCCTCCCTGGCGAGCAGTTCTTGGCGCGCGCCGAGCCACTCCTCACGCGTGACGATGTTCGGCAGCCCCATGGGTCCTCCTCGGATCGGTCTTCCTCGGTGGGTTGACCGGGGGCCTTCTCGGAACTCATCGCTCGGCGCCGAAAAAACTCCGCAGTTTTTTCTCGGCCCCCTCCGGACTCCCCCTGGACCGCTCCGCGTTCGCTCAGAACGCACTGTTGTCCGCTGACGCCGACACCCCCACAATGCACATGTCAAAACTGGCACTCCGTCGGTTTCAGCAAGCACCCATCGGTCTCAGCAAGCACGGGAGAGGACCCCCACATGAAGAAGCCTCTCGTCGGCGCGGTGTTCGGCCTGCTGCTCGTAGGAGCAACGGCCGCGCCCGCCACGGCAGTCGGTGCCCAGCCGCACATCAAGGCGGTCACCTTCGCCGGCACGGTGGCGCTCAGCAACTGTTCCGGTTCGGTCGTCCGTGTGCCGAACTCCCAGCCCACGGACCCCGCCCTCGTCATGTCCAACGGCCACTGCCTCGAGAGCGGTTTCCCCGGCCCCGGCCAGGTCGTCGTCGACCAGCCGTCGTCCCGCACGTTCAGCCTGCTCAACTCCGCGGGCACCAAGGTCGCCACGCTGCGCGCGAGCAAGATCGCGTACGGCACGATGACCGACACGGACGTCTCGCTGTACCAACTCACCAGCACGTACCAGCAGATAGAGAGCTCGTACGGCATCAAGGCGCTCGAACTGTCGGCCTCGCATCCGAACGCCGGCACGGCCATCAGTGTCGTCTCCGGCTACTGGAAGCGGACCTACAGCTGCAACATCGACGGCTTCGCGTACCGCCTCAAGGAGGGCGACTGGACCTGGAAGGACTCGGTCCGTTACACCTCCGCCTGCAACACGATCGGCGGCACGTCCGGTTCACCGGTGCTCGACGCGGCGTCCGGCAAGGTCGTCGCCGTCAACAACACGGGCAATGAGGACGGCGCCACGTGCACGGTGAACAACCCGTGCGAGGTCGACCCGAACGGCACCGTCACCGTCCGCAAGGGCATCAACTACGCCCAGGAGACGTACGGGATCGTGCCGTGCGTGGGGGCGGGCAGCAAGATCGACCTGAGTGCGGCGGGGTGCCAGTTGCCGAAGCCGTAACGAGGTCTGGGGGGCGGCGCGTCGACGTGTCCGGTGCGCCGCCCCGCTCAGGTCACTTGCGTACCCCCGTGGCAGGATGGCGCACTGTGACCAGCGAGAACGGCTGGCCGGACGTTCCCGGCGACACGGCCCTGAGCATCCGGATCCCCGAGGCCGAGCCCTTTCTACGGGCGTCGGAGCCGGCCCACATCACGGTGCTGTACCCCTTCCTCTCTGCTGCGCGCATCACGCCGGAGGTCGACGCAGAACTGACGGCGCTGTTCGCCGCGCACGACGCCTTCGACGTGGCCTTCACGGAGTTCCGGCGCTGGCCGGGCGTCCTCTACCTTCCGCCCGCAGACGCCGACCCGTTCCGCGCCCTCACCGCGTCGATCCGGGAACGCTGGCCCGAGGCCGTCCCGTACCGGGGGATCTTCGGACCGGAGGGCCTCGATCCACACCTCACTCTGGCCAACGACGAGGGCCCGGAGACGTACGAGGCAGCCTACGACGCACTCGAACGGGAGCTGCGGCCGAGGCTCCCCGTGACGGCGCACATCGGTTCGGTGCTGCTGATCGAGACGGACGGGAAGGGGTGGCGGGACCGGACGGTGTACGAGCTGGGGCGCGCGCCGGGTCAGCCCTTTCGTGCGGATGCGTCGGCCATTCCGACGCGTACATGACCGAGAATCGCCCCTATATCTTTTATCCGCTACCTGCACGAGGAGTCCCGTGCCCGACCGGACAACGCCTTCCGCGCCTCGCTGGACAGCGATCGGCGCCGCCCGCACCCGGCGGCCCTGCACGCTGGTGGTGTGCCGGGGCTGCTGCTGCGGCAACCCGGCGAAGTACCCCGGCTATGACCACGCCTGGCAGTTGGAGCGGTTGCAGGCCGCGGCCGCGTCGTCCGGCGGGCGGCTCGCGGTGCGGGTGACGGACTGCCTGGGCCCGTGCGATCAGGCGAACGTCATGGCGTTGCTGCCGTCGGACAAGGGCCGGCGGCGGGGCGGGCGCGCGATGTGGGTGGGCTGGTCGATGGGCGACGACGCGACCGACGAGATCCTGCGCTGGGCGGAGGCCGGCGGCCCCGGCATCGCCCCGGCCCCGGCCGCCCTTGAGCTCCAGTCCATCGAAACCCCCGGCGAACGAACCCGACGCCGCCGCACCCGCCGCTAAGACGCGGCTCCGGACTAAGGTCGGGTATATGGCTTCGGATAAGGCTTCGGACACTCCTTCGGGCACGGCTTCGGAAACTGCTTCCGGCACGGCTTCGGAAACGGTGGAGGCGGCGCGGGCCGCCGGTCCCGCCGGAGGCGAGAGCGTGCGGATCGACAGCTGGATCTGGTCCGTGCGGCTGGCCAAGACGCGCTCGGCGGGCGCGACGGCGTGCCGGGGCGGTCACGTCAAGGTCAACGGTGTGCGGGTGAAGGCCGCCCACGCCGTGCGCGTCGGCGACGAGGTGCGGGTGCGGCAGGCCGGCGGACATGAGCGCGTCGTGATCGTGAAGCGCCTGATCCGCAAGCGCGTGGGAGCCCCCGTTGCCGTCGAGTGCTACGTGGACAACAGCCCGCCGCCCCCGCCCCGCGAGGCCGTCGCGCCCATCGCCATCCGTGATCGCGGCGCGGGCCGGCCCACGAAGCGGGACCGCAGGGACATGGACCGCCTGCGCGCCGCGTTCGGCACGGACCCGACGGCGAAACCTCCGGAGGAGGACTAGCCGGCGAGGAGGACTAGACGGCGAGGGCTGACCCCGCTGCTCCTACTGGGGTCAGCTCTCCACGCCGCTCAGCCGCACGCCGTACCCGTCATCACGCCCTGCGCGTCACCAGCCTGACCAGCTCCGCGTTCCGGTCGCGCCGCCTCCACGCCAGCACGGCCAGCGGCACGATCAGGACGAGCGGTGTCGCCGCGTTCTGCCCGTCGAAGTACGTCATCTGGACGACGAACGCGCCGACCATCAGGCCGATCAGCGCCACCGGGGCGGTCCCGGACAGCACCGGCACCAACAGGCCGATGGCGCCTGCCAGTTCGAGCGCGCCGATGACGTACATCGCCCCGCTCCCCCAGCCCATCTTGCCGAACGTCTCGACCGCCGACGGGTGCGCGATCAGCTTGGGCAGGGCGCTCGCGACCCCGTAGAACAGGGCGAGCAGCACGGTGAGCGTGCGGAGCGCGATCCGGCCGGCGCGGGCCCGGCCCGCGACCGAGGCACCGGTGGAAGCCGAACCAGAAGCAGAAACGGTGGTCTCGGACACGGGGTGCTCCTCAGTATGAGTGGGTGCCTCCCGGTACCGGCCTGGCCGCTCGGTCCCGTTCGGCTGTCACTGAGATAGACAGCCCCGCCCCGCACAACTCATCGGTCCACAGGCCATCTCACGCCGCGACGGCCCGCACCCACACCTGGTCGTCCGTCAGATACCGGTCGACCTTCAACCCGGCTTCGGCGAGCGCCTCTTCGAACTGCTCCTGGGAGAGTGGTCTGGCCAGAAACGTCTGCGTCCAGGTCGCATCAGGGAACACGCACTCCACGAGGACCGAGTTCACCCCCTCGCCCACAGGCTCGGCGGACACGATCCGTAGCGTGAACCCACTCGGGTCGACCCGCTCGCGCGGCAAATTCGTGTGGTAGTCGTGGGCCTCCCGTTGGATCAACACGTAGCCACCGTCCGCGACATGGCGCCGGCACGTGTCCAGCAGCCCCCGGCGCACTGTCACGTCCCCCGCGTGCACGAGGAACGACGCGAGCAGCACCACATCGAACGTGCCGCCCGCGTCCAGCGACTCGATCGCGGAGCGGATGGTGCGCGCCCCGTGCACCCGCTCCAGCATCTCGGCCGACTCGTCCACGGCCGTGACCGTGAAACCGCGCTCGATGAGCGGATGCGTCATCCGCCCCGCGCCACACCCCAGCTCCAGCACGCTCGCGCCCGCGGGCACCGCCGCCGCGATGATGTCCGGCTCGTCCCCCACCGGCAGCCGCGCCCAGAACTCCACCGCGCAGCCGTCCGGCGTGATGGCGCCGGGTCCCGTCCCTCCGTACCCCTCACGCATCTCAAGGCTCATGCCCCTTGAACGAGCAAGCCCCCGGCGGCCGTTCCCGCTCACTCCAGCGAGAACCAGCCATGACACCAATCATGCCCATGCCACACACGACCGCGTCGATCCCGCCGGCACCCGACACCTCCGCCCGCGAAGAGGCACCCTGGAAGTGGTGCCCCTTTCACGGGCGGAGGTGGTGACAGTGGCTACGCGTACCGGCAGTGAACCGATGACCGCGCGCAGTGCCCTGCGTGCCCGCATGTGGTTCACCATCTGGGGTATTGCCTGGGCGATCTTCGGGACCGTGGCGTTCATCCTCATGGACCGGCCGTGGTGGGCGTTCGCCTGCGGAGTGCTGTGGGTGGTCGCGACCGTGGACCTCTTCGTCATCACCCGCCACATCCGCCAGGGCCCGCACTATCAGCCGGGCCGCGACGTGCCGCCGTACAACCCGCCGGAGGGCCGGCGGTAGCGGCCGCTACGGTGCGTCGCCGAAGCCCGCCGCCGCGACGTACTCGGGCTGCGGATCGAGCGCGGCGGCGAGCCGGAAGTGGCGCCTGGCCAGCTCGGGCCGCGCGGCCCTCTGGTAGGTGCGGGCCAGCGCGAAGTGCGCGAACGCGTTGTCCGGCTCGCGCTCCAGGACGATGGTGAACTCCAGCTCGGCCGCGCGCAGTTGGGCTGCGGCGAAGAAGGCGCGGGCGCGCAGGAGGCGGGCCGCCGTGTTCTCGGGATGGGCCGCGATGACCGTGTCGAGCAGTTTCACCGCGCCTCGCGGGTCGCGCGCGGCGAGCAGGTGCTCGGCAGCACGGAAGTCGATGACGTGCGTCTCCGGATCGGAGTTGGGCACAGCGGTCTCCCTCCTACGGTGTCCACGTCAACGGCGTGGACCGTCAACCCTATTCCTCCCCCGCCAGGCCCCCTCGTACGTGCATCCGCCGCGATCCCGTGCATATCCGCAGGTCACCGCCGGTGCGCGCCCACACCCTCCTACGCCTGTGCCGCCCGCCTCGCCAGCTCCGCCCAGACGGTGTCGACCCGGCGGTGCAGCTCGTCGAGCGGTACGTCGTTGTCGATCACGATGTCGGCGATCTCCAGGCGCTTCTCGCGGGTGGCCTGGGCGGCCATGCGGGCGCGCGCGTCCTCCTCGCGCATCCCGCGCAGCCGCACGAGGCGGTCGAGCTGGGTCTCGGGGCTCGCGTCGACGACGACCACGAGGTCGTACAACGGCGCCAGGGCGTTCTCGGCGAGCAGCGGCACGTCGTGCACGACGACGGACTCGTGCGTGGCGGCGGCTTCGAGCTCGGCGGAGCGTGCCCCGACCAGCGGGTGCACGATCGAGTTGAGTACGGCGAGCCGGTCGGCGTCGGCGAACACGATCGCCCCGAGCGCGGGCCGGTCGAGGGAGCCGTCGGGGGCGAGCACGCCGGGCCCGAACGCCTCGACGACCGCCGCGAGCCCGGGCGTTCCGGGCTCGACGACCTCCCGCGCGATCCGGTCCGCGTCGATCAGTACGGCCCCGTGCTCCACGAACAGCCGGGACACCTCGCTCTTGCCGGCGCCGATTCCGCCGGTCAGGCCCACCTTCAACATGCGGGCAGCTTAGGCGAGGGCCCGGCGCGTGACGACAGGGGCCGAGGCCCCTGACCGGTCCCTTACGCGTCGCCCTCGCGCTCCGCCAGGAACTTCTCGAATTCGAGGCCGATCTCGTCGGCGGACGGTATGTCGGCGGGCTCGGCCAGCATGTTGCCCCGGCTGTCGGCGCCGGCGGCGGCGTCGTACTGGTGCTCAAGGCCCTGGACGAGCGACACCAGCTCCTCGTCGCCCTCCTGGACCTGCCGGTCGATCTCGGTCTGCGTCCGGTACGCCTCCGTCCGCAGACCGTGCGCCACCGAGGGCAGCACGAGACCGGTCGCCGCCGTGATGGCTTCGAGGACGGTCAGCGCGGCATCGGGGTACGGCGAGCGGGCGATGTAGTGCGGAACGTGGGCGGCGACGCCGAGGACGTCGTGCCCGGCCTCCGCGAGCCGGTACTCGATCAGCGACTCGGCGCTGCCCGGAACCTGCGCCTCCTCGAAGGGGCTGCGGTGTCCGGGGACGAGCTCGGACCGGTTGCCGTGCGGGGTGAGTCCGACGGGACGGGTGTGCGGGACGCCCATGGGGATGCCGTGGAAGTTGACGGCGAGGCGCACCCCGAGCCGTTCCACGATCTGCTGGACGGCGGCCGAGAACCGCTCCCACTCGACGTCCGGCTCAGGGCCGGAGAGCAGCAGGAAGGGCGCGCCGGTGGCGTCCTGCACGTACCGCACCTCGAGGGCGGGCACCTCGTAGTCGGTCCAGACGTCTCGCCGGAAGGTGAGCAGCGGCCGGCGGGCCCGGTAGTCGACGAGCCGGTCGTGGTCGAAGCGCGCGACGACCTGGTGGGGCTGCGCGTCGAGGATCCGGTCGACGATCTGGTCACCGGTCTCACCCGCGTCGATGTACCCGTCGAAGTGGTAGAGCATCACAAGCCCCGCCGACTCCTGGGCGAGCGCCGCGTCCACCACGGCCAGCCCCTTCGGCTCCCATGCGTACAAACCCTGCGGATCAAGCACTGTGACCGCTCCTCCTCATGTCCGTAAGAGGAACAAGCCCCAGCCGACAGGAAATTCCCAACGCCGCACCAAAAACGCGCCCCTTAAGGGGCGCGGGGAACTGCGCGACAAGCCCCCACCGAACCCGCACCCGAACACAAAGAAAGCGGGCCCGCACCAAAAGGTGCGGGCCCACTTCAACGACTAACTAAACCCCGAAGGGATCAGCTCTGGCCGCCGGCAAGCTTCTCACGCAGCGCGGCAAGCGCCTCGTCCGAAGCGAGAGCGCCGGAGTTGTCGTCCGACTCCGAGGAGTACGAACCGCCACCGGACGCCGCCGGGGCACCGGCGGGCGCGGCCGCACCCTCGGCCTCGGCCTGCGCGTCGGCCTCGCGGGACTTGATGACCTGAGCCTGGTGCTGCTCGAAGCGCTGCTGCGCCTCGGCGTACTGGGTCTCCCAGGCCTCGCGCTGGGTCTCGTAGCCCTCGAGCCAGTCGTTGGTCTCGGGGTCGAAGCCCTCGGGGTAGATGTAGTTGCCCTGGTCGTCGTAGGACGCGGCCATGCCGTACAGGGTCGGGTCGAACTCGACCGTGGCCGGGTCGGCACCGAAGGCCTCGTTGGCCTGCTTCAGCGAGAGGCTGATGCGGCGACGCTCGAGGTCGATGTCGATGACCTTGACGAAGATCTCGTCGTTGACCTGGACGACCTGCTCCGGGATCTCCACGTGGCGCTCGGCCAGCTCGGAGATGTGGACCAGACCCTCGATGCCCTCGTCCACTCGGACGAACGCACCGAACGGAACGAGCTTGGTGACCTTACCCGGGACGACCTGACCGATCTGGTGCGTACGGGCGAACTGCTGCCACGGGTCCTCCTGCGTCGCCTTCAGCGACAGGGAGACACGCTCGCGGTCCATGTCGACGTCGAGGACCTCGACGGTGACTTCCTGGCCGACCTCGACAACCTCGGACGGGTGGTCGATGTGCTTCCAGGACAGCTCGGAGACGTGCACGAGACCGTCGACGCCACCCAGGTCCACGAAGGCACCGAAGTTGACGATCGAGGAAACGACGCCGGAGCGGACCTGACCCTTCTGGAGGGTCGTGAGGAACGTCTGGCGGACCTCGGACTGGGTCTGCTCGAGCCAGGCACGGCGGGACAGGACCACGTTGTTGCGGTTCTTGTCCAGCTCGATGATCTTGGCCTCGAGCTCCTTGCCCACGTAGGGCTGGAGGTCGCGGACACGGCGCATCTCGACGAGGGAGGCCGGCAGGAAGCCACGGAGGCCGATGTCGAGGATGAGACCACCCTTGACGACCTCGATGACGGTACCGGTGACGATGCCGTCCTCTTCCTTGATCTTCTCGATCGTGCCCCAGGCACGCTCGTACTGAGCGCGCTTCTTGGACAGGATCAGACGGCCTTCCTTGTCCTCCTTCTGGAGAACGAGGGCCTCGATCTCATCGCCCACGGCGACGACCTCGTTGGGGTCGACGTCGTGCTTGATGGAGAGCTCACGGCTCGGGATGACGCCTTCGGTCTTGTAACCGATGTCGAGCAGGACCTCGTCCCGGTCGACCTTCACGATGACGCCGTCGACGATGTCGCCGTCGTTGAAGTACTTGATCGTCTCGTCGATCGCGGCGAGGAAGGCTTCCTCGTTACCGATGTCGTTGACCGCTACCTGCGGGGTGGTGGCGGTGGTCTCGGTGCTGCTCGTCATGTGGGTAAGGGCTCCGGCGGACATTGAAGTCGTAGGTACTGCTACGCCGGGAGCCCGTGATCGCACTGCAGAAGGCCGGACAGCTCAGGAAGCGCCACTCCAGAAGGGGGCGCCTCGACAACCGAGGGGACATACATACAGATACGAGCGCAGCCTGCTAGGTCTGAGGAGCGCAGGCTCGCGGCGCAACTTGTAGCATACGGGGGCAGCCGGACAGGGTCAATGCGCGAACGCGCACACCCGGGGCATTCGCCGCATACCCGGCACAAATCCTGTCGCACGAGGCCACGCCGTCCGCGCGTCTCACCCGTGCGATGGGTTGAACCGAAGAGTACGACTAGGGAGCCCATCATCCAAGAGCCCGAACCGCTTGAGCCCGAGGCCACCCGGCGCGAGGCCGGCGTCACGGAGAGTTCCCGCGCCAATCGCGGCTGGTGGGACCGGAACGCGGACGAGTACCAGCTCGAGCACGGCACCTTCCTCGGGGACGACCGCTTCGTGTGGGGGCCCGAGGGTCTCGACGAGGTGGAGGCCGAGCTGCTCGGCCCGCCGGAGGAGCTGAAGGGCAAGGCCGTCCTGGAGATCGGCGCGGGCGCGGCGCAGTGCTCGCGCTGGCTCGCCGCGCAGGGCGCGCACCCCGTCGCCCTCGACCTCTCCCACCGGCAGCTCCAGCACGCCCTGCGCATCGACGGCGGCGCGGTGCCGCTCGTCCAGGCGGACGCGGGCGCGTTGCCGTTCGCGGACGGTTCCTTCGACCTGGCCTGCTCGGCGTACGGGGCGCTGCCCTTCGTCGCCGATCCCGTGCTCGTACTCAAGGATGTGCACCGGGTGCTGCGGCCCGGGGGGCGGTTCGTGTTCTCGGTGACGCATCCGATGCGGTGGGCGTTCCCGGACGAGCCGGGGCCCGAGGGTCTGTCCGTGGCGGCGTCCTACTTCGACCGCACTCCTTATGTGGAGCAGGACGACGACGGGCACGCCGTATATGTGGAGCACCACCGGACGATCGGTGACCGGGTGCGGGATGTCGTGGCGGGCGGTTTCCGTCTGGTGGACCTCGTGGAGCCGGAGTGGCCCGCGTGGAACACGCAGGAGTGGGGCGGCTGGTCGCCGCTGCGCGGGAACCTGATCCCGGGGACGGCGATCTTCGTCTGCGAGAAGGCTCAGTAAGTGGTCAGCAAGTAAGGGAGTATCCCCGGCCCTCGTGTGGCGGGGGAGACTGGGCGGGTGATCCGTTACGACGCTCTGGACCTGCCCGTACGCAGTGCGCTGCCCGGTCTGCGGGATGCCCTCGACGGGCCCGCGGGGCCGGGCGGTGCTGTTCTCGTGGCGCCGCCGGGCACCGGTAAGACGACGTTGGTGCCGCTGGTGCTCGCCGGGCTCGTCGGGGACGGGCCCGCGCGGCGTGTCGTCGTCGCCGAGCCGCGGCGGATCGCTGCGCGGGCGGCGGCGCGGCGGATGGCGTGGCTGCTCGGTGAGAAGGCCGGGGAGAGCGTCGGTTACACGGTGCGCGGCGAGCGCGTGATGGGCCGCCACGCGCGCGTGGAGGTCGTCACGACGGGTGTGCTCCTCCAGCGGCTCCAGCGTGACCAGGAGCTGGCGGGCGTGGACGTCGTGATGCTCGACGAGGTCCACGAGCGGCATCTGGACGCGGACACGGTGGCGGCGTTCCTGTGCGACGTACGGGATGCGCTGCGGCCCGAGCTGCGGCTCGTGGCGGCTTCGGCGACTACGGACGCGCAGGGGTGGGCGCGGCTGCTGGGCGGGGTGCCTGTGGTCGAGGCCGAGGGGGTCTCGTATCCGGTGGAGACGGTGTGGGCTCCGCCCGCGCGGCCGGTGCGGCCGCCGCACGGGATGCGGGTGGATCCGGCGCTGCTCACGCATGTCGCGTCGATGGTGCGGCGAGCGCTCGCGGAGCGGGACGGGGATGTGCTGTGTTTCCTGCCGGGCGTCGGCGAGATCGCGCGGGTGGCCGGGCAGCTTGGTGGCCTGGGGGGCGTCGACGTACTCCAGGTGCACGGGCGGGCGCCGGCCGCCGTACAGGACGCGGTGCTTTCGGCGGGTGAGCGGCGGCGGGTCGTGCTCGCGACGTCGGTGGCGGAGTCGTCGCTGACGGTTCCTGGGGTGCGGGTCGTGGTCGACTCCGGGCTCGCGCGGGAGCCACGCGTGGACCATGCGCGGGGGCTGAGCGCCCTGACGACGGTGCGGGCCTCGCAGGCGGCGGGGCGGCAGCGCGCGGGCCGCGCCGGGCGTGAGGCGCCCGGGGTGGTGTACCGGTGCTGGACGGAGGCGGAGGACGTACGTCTGCCGCGGTTCCCGGCGCCGGAGATCAAGGTGGCCGACCTGACGGCGTTCGCTTTGCAGGCCGCGTGCTGGGGCGACCCGGGCGCGGGCGGGCTCGCGCTTCTGGACGCTCCGCCGGAGGGAGCGATGGCGGCGGCCAGGTCCGTCCTTACGGCGATCGGTGCGGTCGAGCCGGACTCGGGCCGGGCCACGGAACGCGGCGCCCGCCTGGCCCGTCTCGGCCTGCACCCGCGCCTCGCCCGCGCACTCCTGGACGCGACCCCGCTGGTCGGCACGCGCCGGGCTGCCGAGGTGGTCGCCCTCCTGAGCGAGGAACCGCCGCGCGAGTACGGGGATGATCTGGCCGCCGCGTGGCGCACGGCGCGCCGGGGCGGCGATGCGTACGCCGCCCGCTGGAAGACGGAGGTACGGCGGCTGTCGGGGGCGGTCGGGTCGGGTGGGTCGGGTGGGTCGGGCGGTGCCGGTGAGGGCGGGGCGGGGGTGGCCGGAGCGTCGGCCTCCGGCGAGCTGGCCGCCGGGGAGCGCGCCGCTGAGGCATCGGCCTCCGGGAAGCCGGCCTTCGGTGAGGCGGCCCCCACGAAGCAGGCCTCCGGGGAGCCGGGCCTTGAGGAGCGGGCCTCCGGGAAGCCGAGTCTCAGGGAGCCGGGCCTCAGGGAGCCGGGCCTCAGGGA
>NZ_JBEYYB010000014.1:125776-297986 GCF_040645335.1 Streptomyces sp. NPDC046821
AGGGAGCCAGGCCTCAGGGAGCCAGGCCTCAGGGAGCCAGGCCTCAGGGAGCCAGGCCTCAGGGAGCCAGGCCTCAGGGAGCCAGGCCTCAGGGAGCCAGGCCTCAGGGAGCCGGGCCTCAGGGACCTGACCGAAGACCGGGTCGCGGGGGTCGTCGTTGCGCTTGCGTTTCCGGAGCGGGTCGGGCGCGGGCGGGACGGTGAGTATTTGATGGTGTCCGGGACGCGGGCCTCGCTCGGGGACGGGTCCGGGCTGCGGGGGGCGCCGTGGGTTGCCGTCGCGGTTGCCGATCGGCCGGTTGGGGCCGGGCACGCGCGTGTGCGGCTCGCCGCCGTCGTCGACGAGGAGATCGCGCTGCGGGCCGCCGCGCCGCTGCGTAGCGAGGGCGATGAAGTGGCCTGGGCCGACGGGGAGTTGGTGGCGCGGCACGTCACGCGCCTCGGCGCGATCGAACTCGCCGTGCGCCCCCTGAA
The DNA here is from genome assembly GCF_040645335.1 of Streptomyces sp. NPDC046821. Classification (NCBI taxonomy): domain Bacteria; kingdom Bacillati; phylum Actinomycetota; class Actinomycetes; order Kitasatosporales; family Streptomycetaceae; genus Streptomyces; species Streptomyces sp. NPDC046821. Next base: position 126,250 of record NZ_JBEYYB010000014.1, read on the forward strand.
GCAGGCCTCCCCCGACCTGGTGCGCGAGGCACTGAAGGAGGGGCTCCGGCGCGAGGGGTTCGGGCTGCTGCGGTGGTCGCGGGAGGCCGGGGAGCTACGGGAGCGGCTCGCGTTCCTGCACCGGACGCTCGGCGCGCCCTGGCCCGACGTATCCGATGACGCGCTGCACGCGTGCGTGGACGAGTGGCTGGAGCCCGAGCTCGGCAAGGCGCGGCGCCGGGCCGACCTGGGCCGGATCGACGCCGGTCAGGCGCTGCGACGGCTGCTTCCGTGGGCGAGCGGAGACGCTGCGCGGCTCGACGAGCTGGCGCCCGAGCGGTTCGAGGTGCCGAGCGGATCCCGGATCCGTATCGACTATGCGAATCCCGAACAGCCTGTGCTCGCCGTGAAGTTGCAGGAGATGTTCGGGCTGCACGAGTCGCCGCGCCTGGCCGGCGTGCCGGTGCTCGTGCATCTGCTGTCACCGGCGGGGCGGCCCGCGGCGGTGACAGCGGATCTGGCGTCGTTCTGGCGCGAGGGGTACCGGGCCGTGCGAGCCGAGCTGCGCGGCCGGTACCCGAAGCATCCGTGGCCGGAGGATCCGGCCGGGGCGGTCCCGACAAGGCACACGAGCGCGCGGCTCAGGGGCTAGGGGGCGAGGAGGCTGGCGGGCTCCGACGCCGGCGCGGCTCCGGGCTGGCCGGGTTCAGGGGCCGACGCGACTCAGGAGGTGGCCGGGCTCAGGGGCTAGCCGGGCGCGAGCGCCCACGCGGCTTAGGGGCTAGCGGGGCTCAGGGCCGGCCAGGCTCAGGGCCGGCCAGGCTCAGGGGCTAGCCGGGCGCGAGCGCCCACGCGACTTAGGGGCTGGCCAGGCTCAGGGCTGGCCAGGCTCGGGGCCTGGCGGGGCTCAGGCTCCAGCCCGGCTCCCCCTTCCCCGGGGTACGACTCCCCCTCCGACGCCGCTCACCCCCCGGCGCGGTCAGCCGCCGACACGGTCGGCCGCCGGCGCGGTCAGCCCTCAGCCCGACCCGGCCCTCGGCACCGCCAGCCCCACGGCACGGGCTCACCAATTGACCAGGCTCACCCCGGCGCGGTCACCTCTCAGCCCGGCCCACCCCCCCCTCGGCACCGCCAGCCCCCCGGCGCGGCTCACCCCTCGGCACGGTCAGCCGCCGGCACGGTCGGCCCGGGTCACCCATCACCCCGGCTCACCCCCCAGCCCAAGCTCACGCAGTGACCGGTTCCGGTTCGTGCGTCGGGGCTGCTTCCGGTTCGCCGGGCCGGCGGCTGCGGGCCTCCAGCCACAGGGAGAGTGCGAGCAGGAGTGCGCCCGCGATGAGGAAGCCCCACGGGAGGGTCGAGGTGAGGAGGACGACCAGGCCGCGGTTGGCCTTGACGAGGGCGACCGTCGACTTGATGTAGTCCTCGCGCATCTTCACGTGGCCCTGGAAGACCGTGACCCGGTCGCGCCCGCCGAGGAGCGTGCCGCCGCGGAGTTCGTTGTGCTGGATCTCCTCGCCGTAGACGGGGGCGCCGGTGACGGGCTCGACCCAGAACTTGCGGACCGTCGTGTACCAGCGGGTGGTGCCGGTCTTGGCGACGGACTCCGGGGTGATGCCCTTGACCGGCATCGTCTTGGGGAGCGGGACCTTCATCCACGGGATGGTCTGTTCGAAGTAGTAGACCTTCACCCCGCGGAACGTCTGGGTGCCCTTGTAGTGGATGGGCCGGGTGACGCGGGCCTGCGCGTCGTAGTACTCGTAGTCCCGCTTCTCGGTCAGGAAGGGCCACTTGAACTCGATGCCCTCGCGCTTGACCGGGTCGCCGTCGACGGTCTCGGCGTACTTGCCGGTGGTGTGGACGGGGGCCTGGCTGTGGGCGTCGAAGACGTAGCGCTCGGGGACCTGGGAGACCATCTTGCCGTCGGGGCCGACGACGTAGGAGAGGGAGTCCCAGACGACGACGTCGCGGCCGGCGGTCTTCTCGACCTCGTTGGAGGCCTCGACGTTGCCCTTGAGTGTCTGGACGATCGAGACCTTCGAGACCTTCTTCGCCTGCATCGTGCCGTAGTCGAGGAGGGTCGGGTTCTTCGCCTCCAGGACGGCGGTCTGGTACTGGCCGGCCGGGATCTTCGCGAGGCGCGGGAAGGCGTACCAGCGCATCAGCGGGGACATCGTCGTGCAGAACACGGCGAGGGCGAGCAGGATCAGGCTGGCCTTGCGGCGCATCGACAGCCTCCTCGGCGGGTCAGGGGTGTTTGGGGACGGTGGTCAGCAGCGGTTTCGACGAGGTCTCGCCCGGCGGGGAGCCGACGGCCGTGATGGTGAGGACGAGGGCGAGCGCCACGGCAAGACCGGTCGCGGCGGCGATCAGGGCACGCATGGTGGCCTCCCGGCGGGTCTGGTCCCGTCAGCGCGGCGAAGGCCGCCGGAACTGACAGGGCGTCAGGGCTGGGGCACCGTAGCAACGGCGGGCCGAGATGAGAACACGTTGCACAACACGACGCCGCCCCTCGGCCGGTGAGGCCGAGGGGCGGCGTGTGTCCTGCGGTTACGCGCGGTTACGTCGCGGAGGGCGACGGGCTCGCGGAGGCGGTCGCGGCGGTCACCTTCAGTTCGACGGTGAGGGTCGCGCCGCCCGTGGTCTCGATGCGGAGCAAGAACGTGCCGGTGGTGTCGTCCGCGTAGAGCTTCGGGAGCTGGAGCAGGCCGTCGGCGTCGGTCTTGAGGTCCTTGAGGGTGCGGACCGGCTTGCCGTCGGCGTCCTTGAAGTAGGGGCCCTTGTCGTTCTCGCTCGCGTCGTCCTTGGACTTGATCAGCGTGGCCGTGGCGGCGACCCCGTCGGCGGCGGCGCCCTTGTACGTGGCCTTGACGGTGACCGGGTCGGCGAACTCGCCGCCGGCCTGGCAGCTCAGTTCCTTGTCGCTGGTGCGCGCGAGGGTGTCGGCCTGGCGTGCGGTGACGGTGGCCTTGTGGTCGAGGCTCGGCGCACTCCCGCCGACGACGGTGGCGCGGACCGTGAACGTGCCGGTGTGCTCGCCGGCCTGGAGCGGCGGCGCGGTGGCCTTGCCCGTGCTGTCGGTGACGACGGTGACGGCCTTGAAACCGCCGCTGAACTGCGCGTCCGTGTCGCCCACGACGGTGAGTTCCACCTGGACCTTGGCGACGCCCTTGCCGGCGGCGTCCTCCGCGCGGACGGCGACGCGCTCGGCGAAGGAGTCACCGGCGGTGGCGGTGAGGGTGCCCGTACCGGCGTCCGCGAGATGCGCGACGGACTCGGCGGGCGTGGGCGGGGTGGGCGTCGGGGAGGGGCTCGACGGGTCGCTGCCGCCGGGCTGCGCGGGGCCGGTGCCGGGGTCGCCGGGCTTCCACGGCACGGACGGGGCCGACGGATCCGACGGCGCGGACGGGTTCGCCGGCTTGGACGGCTTCGACGGCTTGTGCGCGCCGGGCGGGGACGGGTGCTTGGTCCCGGGGACGCTCGGGCGGCCCGGGTTCGGCTTCGGGTCGGGCGCGCCGTCGCTGCGGCCGCCGGGCTGGACGCCGGTGCCGTCCGGGACCTCGTGGGTGCCCCTGCGGTAGAACTCCAGCCACGACAGGACCGTGTTGAGGTACTCCTGCGACTGGTTGTAGCTCAGGATCGCCGAGCGCAGATCGCTCGACTGCGAGAGGTCGCGGTCACCGCGGCACAGGTAGTGACCTGCGGCGAGGGCGGCGTCGTAGATGTTGTTGGGGTCCTTCTTGCCGTCGCCGTTTCCGTCGCGGCCCGCCCATGCCCAGGTCGACGGGATGAACTGCATGGGGCCGACGGCCCGGTCGTGCACCGTGTCTCCGTCGTACGCGCCGTGATCGGTGTCGGTGATCTTCGCGAAGCCGTTGCCGTCGAGGGGCGGGCCGGTGATCCGACTGAGCGTCGTGCCGTTCGCGTCGACGTTGCCGCCGCTGGCCTGGCCGGACTCGACCTTGCCGATCGCGGCGAGGAGCTGCCAGGGAAGGTTGCAGCCCGGCTTGGAGGCGGCGAGCTCCTTCTCGGCCCGCTTGTACGCGTCGAGGACGGTGGCGGGGATCCCGGCCTCGCGGGCGCCCGTGCCGGTGCCGGTGCCGCCGGGGCCCAGCGGGCCGCCGTTGCCCGCGCCCGGGGGCACGGTGGGGCTGTTGAGCTCCGGCAGATCGGTGTAATAAGGGGAGTCACCGGTCGCCGTGCCGCCGCTCGGGGGCGTCGCGTCGGCCGTGGACTGCCGGCCGTTCTGCGTGTCGGTGAGGCCGGGTGCCTGGGACGCGGAGAGTGCCGCCACGGCGGCGGCCGCGACCGCGGTCGTCATCGCTCCCCTGCGCAACCGCTTTCCGAATAGCGCCCGCATCCCGTGAGCCCCTCCCCATCGCCGACCGATACCGGGTCCGTCCAACGCTCCCCAGCGTGAAGCAACCCAGGCGACACTACGACAACTTCCGGCGCGCAGACACCTGTTCGCGCCCGATATTCGCCGGTTGGCCACGTGCGCGTCACCGGATCTACGGCGGTCACCACCGGATCCGCGCCGTTCATACTGAACGGCGCCGGACTAAGACCTGTCCGAGGGGGACCTCTTGCCGTTCACGATCAGTCATGCCGCAGCCGTGCTGCCTTTTGTCCGCCGCGACGGCTCGGGGCGTGGCCGCCTCGTCCCGTCGCTGCTCGTCGCGGGGTCGTTCGCGCCGGACATCACGTACTTCGCGGCGAGCGCGGTTCCCGGGGCGATGGAATTCGGGGACGTCACCCACTCTTTCCCCGGCGTCTTCACGGCGGACGTGGTGATCACGGCGGCGCTGGTGGGGCTGTGGCGCCTGCTGCGCGAACCGGTGATCGCGCTGCTGCCGGGGCGGGTACGGGGGCGGGTGCTGGCGGTGGCGCGGGGGCCGGTTGGTGCGGGGCGGGGGCCGGTTCCCGGGGCGCGGGGGCGGGATCGTGCGGGGCGGGATCGTGCGGCGCGGGGGCCGGTGTCGGGGGTGCCGGAGTCGGCGGTCTCCGTGGGGTGGCGTGTGTGGTGGTGGTACGTGTCCGCCGCCGTGGGGGCGTTGACGCATGTGGTCTGGGACGCGTTCACGCATCTCGACCGGTGGGGGATGCGCGTGTTCCCGGTCCTCGGCGAGAAGATCGCCGGTTCGCCCCTCTACTGGTATGCGCAGTACGGGGGTTCGGCGGTGGCGCTCGTCGTGATCGCGCTGTTCGTGGTGTCGGCGGTGCGGCGGGTTCCGGCGGCTACGGCTGACGAGGCCAGTGCTGCGCTGCCTCAGCTCTCCGCGAGCGAGCGGTGGCTGGCCGCTCTCGTGATCGGCGGGTGCGCGGCGGTCGCGGGGGTCGTACGGACGGTGCGCTGGTGGGCGTACTGGGGAGCGATCGCCAAGCCGTGGGAGATCATCCCGACGCTGTGCTTCGGCGCGGGCGCGGGCCTGGTCCTCGGGCTCACGATGTACGCGCTGCTGGTCAGGGGGCGTCGGGGCCCGGCCGGTGCGGAGGAGGCGCAGCCTCCGGCGGAACCTAGCCGGTCCGGGTCTCGCTGACGTCCCCCACACCCCCGTAAACGTGGACGTCCCCCCACACCCCCGTAAACGTGAAGGGGCGCAGCCCGACAGGCCGCGCCCCTCACAAAAGTCCGCCGGAGGCTAGTGCGCCGCGGACTCCCAGTCCGTGCCCACGCCCACCGACACGTCCAGCGGAGCCCGCAGGTGGACGGCGCCGGCCATCTCGCGCCGGACCAGCTCCTCCGCGGCGGCCGCCTCGCCCGGGGCGATCTCCAGGACGATTTCGTCGTGGACCTGGAGCAGCAGCCTGGACTTGAGCTTGGCGTCCGTGAGCGCCTTGTCCACGTTCAGCATGGCGATCTTGACGATGTCGGCGGCCGTGCCCTGGATGGGGGCGTTGAGCGCCATGCGCTCGGCCATCTCGCGGCGCTGCCGGTTGTCGCTGTTGAGGTCCGGCAGGTACCGGCGGCGGCCCAGCATCGTCTCGGTGTAGCCGGTGGCGCGTGCCTCGTCGACGACGCGGCGCAGGTAGTCGCGTACGCCGCCGAACCGCTCGAAGTACGTGTCCATCAGGACGCGCGCCTCGGCCGGTTCGATGTTCAGCTGCCCGGAGAGACCGAACGCGGAGAGGCCGTAGGCGAGTCCGTACGACATGGCCTTGATCTTGCGGCGCATCTCTGCGTCGACGGCGGAGCGCTCGACTCCGAAGACCTGGGAGGCGACGGTGTTGTGCAGGTCCTCGCCGGAGTTGAAGGCCTCCAGGAGCCCCTCGTCCTCGGACAGGTGGGCCATCACGCGGAGTTCGATCTGGCTGTAGTCCGCCGTCATCAGCGACTCGAAGCCCTCGCCGACGACGAAGCCGCGGCGGATGGCGCGGCCCTCGTCGGTGCGGACCGGGATGTTCTGCAGGTTCGGGTCGGTGGAGGAGAGGCGGCCGGTGGCGGCGACGGTCTGGTTGAACGTCGTGTGGATGCGGCCGTCGGCGGCGATCGTCTTGATCAGGCCCTCGACGGTGACGCGCAGCTTCGCCTGCTCGCGGTGGCGGAGCATGATCACGGGGAGTTCGTGGTCGGTCTGCGTGGCGAGCCAGGCCAGCGCGTCCGCGTCCGTCGTGTAACCGGTCTTCGTCTTCTTGGTCTTGGGCAGGTCGAGCTCGCCGAAGAAGACTTCCTGGAGCTGCTTCGGGGAGCCGAGGTTGAACTCGTGGCCGACGGAGGCGTGCGCCTCCTTCACGGCCTGCTGGACAGCCCCGCCGAACATCTGCTCCATGGCTTCGAGGTGGGTGCGGTCGGCGGAGATGCCGTGCCGCTCCATGCGCGCGAGGAGCGTGGACGTGGGCAGCTCGACGTCCTTGAGGAGGTCGGCGGCCCCTACTTCCTGGAGCTTGCCGGTGAAGGCCTCGCCCAGGTCGAGGATGGCGCGGGCCTGCACCATGAGGGCGTTCGCCTCGGCCTGCTCGTCGTCCTCCGTACCGAAGGCGAGCTGACCGGATGCGGCGGCCGGGGCGAGCTCACGGCCCAGGTACTCCAGGGACAGCGCGTCGAGCGCGAAGGAGCGGCGGCCGGGCTTGACCAGGTACGCGGCGAGCGCCGTGTCCATGGTGATGCCGTCCACGGTCCAGCCGTGCTCGGCGAAGACCCGCATGACGCCCTTGGCGTTGTGCAGGACCTTGGGCTTGGCGGCGTCGGCGAGCCAGGCCGCGAACGCGTTCTCGTCGGCCTCGTCGAGCTGGGTGGGGTCGAACCAGGCGGCCGCTCCCCCGGCGCCCGCGAGGGCCACCTCCGTGACCGATCCCGTACCGAGCGCCCAGGAGTCGACCGTGGCGAGACCGAGGGCCGCGTCACCGTGATCGGCGAGCCAGGGGGCGACCTCACCCGCGGCGAGCACCGTCCCGTCGACCTCGACGCCCGGCTCGGCCGGCGTCTCCTCGGCCTGCTCGGCGCCCGGGTCGACGGCGAGGAGCCGCTCACGCAGCGACGGGTTCCGGATCTCCAGGGTGTCGAGGACCATGGCGACGGCCGTGCGGTCGTACGCGGCGCGCTCCAGGTCGGCGACGGTCTTGGGCAGCTCGACGTCGCGGACCATCTCGGTCAGGCGGCGGTTGAGCTTGACGGCCTCGATGTGGTCGCGGAAATTCTGCCCGGCCTTGCCCTTGACCTCCTCGGCGCGCTCCACGAGGTCGGCGAACGAGCCGAACTGGTTGATCCACTTCGCGGCGGTCTTCTCGCCGACGCCGGGGATGCCCGGCAGGTTGTCCGACGGGTCGCCGCGCAGGGCCGCGAAGTCGGGGTACTGGGCCGGGGTGAGCCCGTACTTCTCCTCGACCTTGCCCGGCGTGAAGCGGGTCAGCTCGGAGACGCCCTTCGTGGGGTAGAGCACGGTGACGTGGTCGGTGACGAGCTGGAAGGAGTCCCGGTCGCCGGTGACGACGAGGACGTCGAAGCCGGCCGCTTCGGCCTGGGTGGCGAGCGTGGCGATGATGTCGTCCGCCTCGAAGCCGTCGACCGCGAAGCGCGGCGCGTGCATCGCGTCGAGAAGCTCGCCGATCAGCTCGACCTGGCCCTTGAACTCGTCCGGCGTCTTCGACCTGTTCGCCTTGTACTCGGGGAACTCCTGGGAGCGCCACGTCTTGCGCGACACGTCGAACGCCACCGCGAAGTGCGTGGGCGCCTCGTCGCGCAGCGTGTTCGCGAGCATCGACGCGAAGCCGTAGATCGCGTTCGTCGGCTGGCCGGTCGCGGTCGTGAAGTTCTCCGCGGGCAGCGCGAAGAACGCGCGGTACGCCAGCGAATGCCCATCCATGAGCATCAGCCGCGGCCTGCTGCCGTTGGTCGTCTTCTCGGTCTTCTTCGCTGCTGTCTCTGCCACGCCCCCGATCCTGCCACGCCCCACCGACAGTCCCGCTCTCGCCGGGCTCGCGCGGCCGCTGTCGGTGGCGCGTGGCAGGATTCGAGACGTACGTCACACCTGCACGCAAGGGGATCGGACGATGGCCACGAAGCCGCCCACGGGTGATCCGGTCCAGGACGCTCCGCAGGTCGCCGCGCCGCAGCACGCGGCGGCCGGACTGCCCGCCGTCGCCCACTCCCTGAAGATCGCGCAGCGGCAGATGGGGGTGCGGCGCGCGGCGCTGACGCTGCTCCGCGTCAATCAGAAGGACGGCTTCGACTGTCCCGGGTGCGCGTGGCCCGAGCCCGATCACCGGCACACGGCGGAGTTCTGCGAGAACGGCGCGAAGGCGGTCGCCGAGGAGGCCACGCTGCGCCGGGTCACGCCGGAGTTCTTCGCCGCGCACCCGGTCGCGGACCTGGCGACGCGTTCCGGGTACTGGCTGGGCCAGCAGGGCCGCCTCACGCACCCCATGTATCTCGCGGAGGGCGCCGGGCGCTACGAGCCGGTGTCCTGGGAGCGCGCCTTCGACATCGTGGCCGAGGAGCTGGCCGCGCTGTCCTCCCCCGACGAGGCGGTGTTCTACACGTCGGGGCGTACGAGCAACGAGGCGGCGTTCCTGTACCAGCTGTTCGCCCGCGAGTTCGGCACGAACAACCTGCCCGACTGCTCGAACATGTGCCATGAGTCGTCGGGTTCCGCGCTCACCGAGACGATCGGCGTCGGCAAGGGCAGCGTCTCGCTCGATGACCTGTACATGTCGGACCTGATCATCGTGGCCGGTCAGAACCCGGGCACGAACCATCCGCGCATGTTGTCCGCCCTGGAGAAGGCGAAGGCGAACGGCGCGAAGATCATCACGGTCAATCCGCTCCCCGAGGCGGGGCTCGAATGCTTCAAGAACCCGCAGACCCTGCAGGGCATGGTCAAGGGCGCCGCCCTGACGGACCTGTTCCTGCAGATCCGCCTCGGTGGCGACCAGGCCCTCTTCCGCCTCCTGAACAAGCTGATCCTGGAGACGGAAGGCGCCGTCGACGACACCTTCGTACGCGAACACACCCATGGCTACGAGGAGTTCGCCGAAGCTGCACGTGCCGCCGAGTGGGACACGACCCTTGCCGCGACCGGTCTGGAGCGCGCCGAGATCGAGGAAGCCCTCGCGCTGGTGCTCGCCTCGGAGCGCACGGTGGTGTGCTGGGCGATGGGCCTGACCCAGCACAAGCACTCCGTGCCGACGATCCGCGAAGTGGTCAACTTCCTGCTGCTGCGCGGGAACATCGGCCGCCCCGGCGCCGGCGTCTGCCCGGTGCGCGGCCATTCGAACGTGCAGGGCGACCGCACCATGGGCGTCTTCGAGCGGCCCGAACCCGCGTTCCTCGACGCCCTGGAGCGGGAGTTCGGCTTCGCGCCGCCACGCGCGCACGGCTTCGACGTCGTACGGGCCATCCGGGCGCTGCGCGACGGCGAGGCGAAGGTGTTCTTCGCGATGGGCGGGAACTTCGTCTCGGCGTCGCCCGACACCGAGGTCACAGAGGCCGCGATGCGCCGGGCCGCGCTGACGGTCCATGTGTCGACGAAGCTCAACCGCTCACACGCGGTCACGGGTGCGCGGGCCCTGATCCTGCCTACGCTCGGCCGCACGGAACGGGATCTCCAGGGCAGTGGCGAGCAGTTCGTGACGGTCGAGGACTCCATGGGCATGGTGCACGCCTCGCGCGGCCGGCTCGATCCCGCGAGCAGGCACCTCCTGTCGGAGCCGGCGATCGTGGCCCGGCTCGCGCGCCGTGTCCTCGGCGAGGCGTCGCGGACACCGTGGGAGGAGTTCGAGAAGGACTACGCCACGGTCCGTGACCGTATCGCGCGCGTCGTCCCCGGTTTCGAGGACTTCAACGCGCGCGTGGAGCACCCCGGAGGCTTCGCGCTGCCGCACGCCCCGCGCGACGAGCGGCGCTTCCCGACGGCCACCGGCAAGGCGAACTTCACGGCGGCACCCGTCGAGTTCCCCCAACTCCCCGACGGGGGGCTCCTGTTGCAGACCCTGCGCTCGCACGACCAGTACAACACCACGATCTACGGCCTCGACGACCGCTACCGCGGCATCAGAAACGGCCGCCGCGTCGTCCTCGTCAGCCCCTCCGACGCGCACAACCTCGGCCTGGCCGACGGGAGTTACGTCGACCTGGTCGGCGAGTGGAGCGACGGTGTGGAGCGGCGCGCGCCCGGCTTCCGTGTCGTCCACTATCCGACGGCCCGGGGCTGTGCGGCGGCGTACTACCCGGAGACCAATGTGCTGATTCCGCTCGACGCGACGGCGGACATCAGCAACACACCCGCGAGCAAGTCCGTCGTGGTCCGCCTGGAACAATCGGCGACCGACTGAGCGTTCGCTCAGCCGACGCGTCACATCGCAGCAGGTACGACGAACGGAGCCGGACCCCATGGGCGAGCAGCGCCACGTGAAGTTCCCGCAAGAGGTCATCGACGAGTACGCCGCGCTCGGCGTGGACCTGCCCGCCATGTTCTCGGCGGGACACCTCGGCACCCGTATGGGCATCGAGATCAAGGAGGCCTCGGCCGAGCGCATCGTGGGCACCATGCCGGTCGAGGGCAACACCCAGCCCTACGGCCTGCTGCACGGCGGCGCCTCCGCGGTCCTCGCCGAGACCCTGGGCTCCATCGGCTCGATGCTGCACGGCGGGAGCACCAAGCTGGCCGTCGGCGTCGACCTCAACTGCACACACCACCGCGGCGCCCGCTCCGGCCTCGTCACCGGCGTCGCCACCCCCGTACACCGCGGGCGCTCCACGGCCACGTACGAGATCGTGATCACCGACGAGCAGGACAAGCGGGTCTGCACGGCCCGACTCACGTGCCTCCTGCGGGACTTGCCGGCCGCCTAGGAGTCCGAGCCGGGGAGGCGCTCGCCTCTCGCGCGTGCGCCTCCCCGAACTCCCCACCCCGAGCTGGCGACCAGAAGTAACACAGCGTTACCTCCGCGCCATAAAAGGATTACCCGCCGCACCCGGCCCGCGCCGCGCCGTGCCCGGCCGTACCGACGGCCGCCGATGTCAGTAGCAAGATCCGCCCAAGTTCCTTACCGGAACTGGGCGTTCTCACTATTCGGCTGCGAAGAACCCTCCACCATGCCCCGGAAGACCCCGCTCCGCCCCCGAGCTTTACCCAAGGCATAACAAGAGCGTCACAGCCTGAGTATCCCTCCTCCACACCGCCATCACCTGCGCTTATAGTCACGGCCAGTCACCGCGCCGCCGGGCGCGTCATCTGCACGGCCCTGTACCAACCCGTACGGCCCGGCGAGACACACGGCCTCCGACACCGGAGCCCGCGCCAGGGAGAGGAATGATCGTGCGACACCGTTCTCTGCTCATACTCACGTCCGTGCTCACCACCGGAGCACTCACGCTCACCGCCTGCGGTTCGCGCGACGAAGGCAACAAGGGCGGCGCCTCCGGTAAGACCACCACCGTGGTCATCGGCGTCGACGCCCCGCTCAGCGGCGACCTGTCCGCCATCGGCCTCGGCATCAAGAACTCCGCCGACCTCGCCGCCAAGACGGCCAACAAGAACAAGGAAGTCCCGGGCGTCACCTTCCAGGTCAAGCCGCTCGACGACGTCGCCAACCCCTCCACCGGCGGCCAGAACGCGACCTCCCTCGTCGGCCAGAAGGACGTCCTCGGCGTCGTCGGCCCGCTGAACTCCAGCGTCGCCCAGTCGATGCAGAAGACCTTCGCCTCGGCCAACCTGGTCCAGATCTCCCCGGCGAACACCGCCCCCGAGCTCACCCAGGGCGCCAAGTACGCGACGAAGAAGGAACGTCAGTTCAAGACGTACTTCCGCACCGCCACCACCGACGCCCTCCAGGGCCCGTACGCCGCCCAGTACGCGTACAACACCCTCAAACTCAAGACGGTCTACTCCGTCGACGACAAGAAGACCTACGGCGCCGGCCTCGCCCGCACCTTCCGCCAGGAGTTCACCAAGCTCGGCGGCAAGGTCATCGCGACCGACCACATCAACCCCGACGACCGCGACTTCGGCGCCATCGCCACGAAGATCAAGAACTCCAAGGCCGACTTCGTCTACTACGGCGGCGAATACCCGGCCGGCGCCCCGCTCTCCAAGCAGATCAAGGACGCCGGAGCCAAGATCCCCGTCATCGGCGGCGACGCCCTCCAGAGCGCCGACTACGTCAAGCTCGCCGGCAAGAACGCCGAAGGCGACTTCGCCACCTCCGTCGGCGCCCCGCCGGAGAAGCTCGACACCGCCAAGAAGTTCATCGCCTCCTACAAGGCCGGCGGCTACAAGGAGCCCTACGAGACCTACGGCGCCCTCACCTACGACGCCACCTGGGCCATCATCGAGGCCGTCAAGGCCGTCGTGAACGACAACAACGGCAAGCTGCCCGCCGACGCCCGCGCCAAGATCACCGAAGCCACCCAGAAGGTCTCCTTCGACGGCGTCACCGGCCAGGTCTCCTTCGACGAGTACGGCGACACCACCAACCGCACCCTGACCGTGTACCAGGTCAAGAACGGCACGCACGTCCCGGTCAAGACCGGAGAGCTGGAGAACTGACCCCCCGGGGCCCCGCCGTCACCCACCGCGGGGCCCCACCCGCACCAGCCAGCCCACGGCGCCGGAAGGCCAACAGCCCTCCGCGCCCACGCACTTGACGACAACCTCGGAGGCCCAGCGGTGCACGATCTGCCGCAGCAGCTGGTCAACGGCCTGATACTCGGAGCCCTGTACGGCCTCATAGCCGTCGGCTACACCATGGTCTACGGCATCATCCAGCTCATCAACTTCGCCCACGGCGAGATCTACATGATCGGCGGCTTCGGCGCCCTCACCATGTGGCTCTGGCTCCCCGGCGGCACGTCCCTCGCCCTCGCGCTGCCCCTCATGCTCATCATGGGCATCGCCTGCTCCGTCCTCGTCGCCGTCGGCGCCGAACGGTTCGCCTACCGCCCGCTCAGAAACGCGCCACGACTCGCCCCGCTCATCACCGCGATCGGCCTGTCCATCGCGCTCCAGCAAGTCGTCTGGGCCTTCTACCCCGACGCCAAGGCGGACCGCACGTTCCCCCAGTTCTCCGGCGGACCGATCGACCTCGGGGCCTTCACCGTCCAGCGCGGCGACCTCTTCCTCATCATCGCCGCCCCCGTGTGCATGGCCTTCCTCGCCTACTTCGTCGCGAAGACCCGCACCGGACGCGCCATGCAGGCCACCTCGCAGGACCCGGACACCGCCAAGCTCATGGGCATCAACACCGACCGGATCGTCGTCACCGCATTCGCCATCGGCGGCGCCTTCGCCGCCGTCGCCGCCATGGCCTACGGCCTCAAGTACGGCCAGGTCGGCTTCAAGATGGGCTTCATCGCCGGCCTCAAAGCCTTCACCGCCGCCGTCCTCGGCGGCATCGGCAACATCTACGGCGCCATGATCGGCGGCCTCGCCCTCGGCCTCGCCGAAGCCCTCGCCACCGCCTACATCCAGGACATCCCCGGCATGGAACTCCTCGGCGGCGGTGCCTGGAAGGACGTCTGGGCCTTCGCACTCCTCATCCTCGTGCTCCTGCTGCGCCCCCAGGGCCTGCTCGGCGAGCGCGTCGCGGACAGGGCGTGATCACCATGACCGACACCACCACCGCACCCACCCGCGGCGCCCTCCCCCTGCCCGCACAGGCCGCCCGGTACGGCACCGCCGTCGGCGCCCTCGCCACCCTCGCGAGCACCTTCCTCGCCTGGACCTGGACCGCCGACTTCCCCGGCGACCTCACCGTCACCGGCTACCCCGGCGGCCTCCAGGTCCTCACCCTCACCGGCGCCGCCATCACCCTGCTCCTCACCCTCTCCGGCCTCGGCATCCGCGGCCTGCGCTGGCTCACCCCCGGCGGCAAGACCGCACCCACCCTGCTCTTCGCCCTCGGCACCCTCGGCACCACCGCCTACACACTCGGCGCCATCAGCGTCACCCTCGGCGGCGCCGTCAACCTCGAACCCGGAGGCTGGATCGCAGGGGTCGCCGCACTCCTCACCGCCCTCTTCGCCCTCGGCATCCCCGCAGACGTCACCGACCCCGACGCCACCGGCATCTGGGCCCGCCTGCGCACCGCCCTCAAGGCACCCACCACCCGCCCGGCCACCATCACCCTCCCGGCCTGGGCCGAGATCATCGTCATCGCCGTCGCCTTCGGCATCGCCCTCTACGTCTTCACGTACGGCATCGACACCGAATACGGCGAACTCTTCACCGGCTTCCTGATCCTGGTCATCTTCGGCGGCATCGGCATCGCCAAAACCGGCCTGCCCGCCCGCCTGACCACGCTCACCGCCAAACACCGCACCGTCGCGCTCACCGCGGCCTTCGTCGCCGCCGCCGCGTTCCCCTTCACCCAGACCAACGACACGTACACCAACGTCGCCGCCAACATCCTGGTCTTCGCCACCGTCGCCCTCGGCCTCAACGTCGTCGTCGGCCTCGCCGGACTCCTCGACCTCGGCTACGTCGCCTTCCTCGGCGTCGGCGCCTACGCGGCCGCCCTCGTGTCCGGCTCCCCCGACTCCACCATCGGCGTCCACTTCCCGTTCTGGGCCGCCGTCCTCACCGGCGCCGGCGCCTCCCTCGTCTTCGGCATCGTCATCGGCGCCCCCACCCTCCGGCTGCGCGGCGACTACCTCGCCATCGTCACCCTGGGCTTCGGTGAGATCTTCCGCATCACCATGAACAACCTCGACGGCGACTCCGGACCCGACGTCACCAACGGACCCAACGGCATCCCCAACATCCCCGACCTCAACATCTTCGGGTTCGACCTCGGCCAGACCCACAACGTCCTCGGCGTCGACCTCGGCCGCTTCGCCAACTACTACCTCCTGATGCTCGTCTTCACGATCATCGTCGTCACCGTCTTCCGCCGCGCCGGCACCTCCCGCATCGGCCGCGCCTGGGTCGCCATCCGCGAAGACGAGACCGCAGCACAGGCCATGGGCATCAACACCTTCCGCCTCAAGCTGCTCGCCTTCGCCCTCGGCGCCTCCCTCGCCGGCATGGCAGGCACCGTCCAGGCCCACGTCCAGTACTCGGTCACCCCCGACCAGTACAAGTTCGTGGAGAACGCACCGCCCAACTCCGCGTTCCTCCTCGCCGCCGTCATCCTCGGCGGCATGGGCACCGTCAGCGGACCCCTCGTCGGCGCCGCACTGCTCTACCTCATCCCCGCCAAGCTCCAGTTCATCGGCGAATACCAGCTCCTCCTCTTCGGCATCGCGCTCATCCTCCTCATGCGCTTCCGCCCCGAAGGCCTCATCGCCGACCGCCGCAAGCAACTCGAATTCCACGAGACGGACCAACTCGACGTGCCGGAACAACGCACACCCGGAGAACCGGCCGTCACCAAGGCGGGGGCGTGACCAGCATGACCACCACCACGACCACCCGAACCGTCCTCGAAGCCAGCGGCGTCACCATGCGCTTCGGCGGCCTCACCGCCGTACGAGACGTCAGCCTCACCGTCGGCGAAGGCGAGATCGTCGGCCTCATCGGCCCCAACGGCGCCGGAAAAACCACCTTCTTCAACTGCCTCACCGGCCTCTACGTCCCCACCGAAGGCAAGGTCTCCTACAAAGGCACCGTCCTGCCGCCCCGGCCCCACCTCGTCACCCAGGCCGGCATCGCCCGCACCTTCCAGAACATCCGCCTCTTCGCCAACATGACCGTCCTGGAAAACGTCCTCGTCGGCCGCCACACCCGCACCAAAGAAGGCCTCTGGTCCGCCCTCCTGCGCGGCCCCGGCTTCAAAAAAGCCGAAAAAGCCTCCGAGGAACGCGCCATGGAACTCCTCGAGTTCACCGGCCTCGCCAAAAAGCGCGACCACCTCGCCCGCAACCTCCCCTACGGAGAACAGCGCAAGCTCGAAATCGCCCGCGCCCTCGCCAGCGACCCCGGACTCCTCCTCCTCGACGAGCCCACCGCCGGCATGAACCCGCAGGAAACCAGGGCCACCGAAGAACTCGTCTTCGCCATCCGCGACAAGGGCATCGCCGTCCTCGTCATCGAGCACGACATGCGCTTCATCTTCAACCTCTGCGACCGCGTCTCCGTCCTCGTCCAGGGCGAGAAGCTCGTCGAAGGCACCAGCGACGTCGTCCAGGGCGACGAACGCGTCATCGCCGCCTACCTCGGCACCCCCTTCGAAGGCGCACCCGAAGACACCGCCCTCGAAGAAGTCCAGGCCGCCGAACAGGCCGCCGCCGCCGAAGGAGACGACCAGTGACCACACTCCTGGAGGTCGAAGACCTCAAAGTCGCCTACGGCAAGATCGAAGCCGTCAAAGGCATCTCCTTCAAGGTCGAAGAAGGCCAGGTCGTCACCCTCATCGGCACCAACGGCGCCGGCAAGACCACCACCCTGCGCACCCTCTCCGGCCTCCTCAAACCCCTGAGCGGCAAGATCACCTTCGCCGGCCAGGACCTCAACACCGTCCCCGCCCACAAGATCGTCTCCCTCGGACTCGCCCACTCCCCCGAAGGCCGACGCATCTTCCCCCGCCTCTCCATCGCCGAAAACCTCCAACTCGGCGCCTTCCTCCGGAAGGACACCGCGGGCATCGAAAAAGACATGCAGCGCGCCTACGACCTGTTCCCGATCCTCGGCGAACGACGCAAGCAAGCCGCGGGCACCCTCTCCGGCGGCGAACAGCAGATGCTCGCCATGGGCCGCGCCCTCATGTCCCAGCCCAAACTGCTCATGCTCGACGAACCCTCCATGGGCCTCTCGCCGATCATGATGCAGAAGATCATGTCGACGATCGCCGAGCTCAAGTCCCAGGGCACGACCATCCTCCTGGTCGAACAGAACGCCCAGGCCGCGCTCTCCCTCGCCGACCAGGGCCACGTCATGGAAGTCGGCTCCATCGTCCTCTCCGGCACCGGCCAGGACCTCCTCCACGACGAATCCGTCCGCAAGGCGTACCTCGGCGAAGACTGAGGTTGCGTACGACTGAGGCCCGTACCCCTGATGGGGTACGGGCCTCAGCCATAAGCGATGTTGGGGCGTTACTCCCCCTTCGCCGCCTTCTTCTCCTCGGCGTCCTCGATGACCGCCTCCGCGACCTGCTGCATCGAAAGCCGACGGTCCATCGACGTCTTCTGAATCCACCGGAACGCCGCCGGCTCCGTCAGCCCATACTGCGTCTGCAGAATCGACTTCGCCCGGTCCACCAGCTTCCGCGTCTCAAGACGCTGCGTGAGGTCCGCGACCTCGTGCTCCAGCGTCCGCAGCTCCTGGAACCGCGACACCGCCATCTCGATCGCCGGCACGACATCGCTCTTGCTGAACGGCTTCACGAGATACGCCATCGCACCCGCGTCCCGCGCCCGCTCCACGAGGTCGCGCTGCGAGAACGCCGTCAGCATCAGCACCGGAGCGATCGACTCCTCAGCGATCTTCTCCGCCGCGGAGATGCCGTCCATCTTCGGCATCTTCACATCGAGGATCACCAGATCGGGCTTGTGCTCACGGGCCAGCTCGATGGCCCGCTCACCATCACCGGCCTCGCCGACGACGCTGTAGCCCTCTTCCTCGAGCATCTCTTTGAGGTCGAGACGGATCAGGGCCTCGTCCTCGGCGATGACGACACGGGTCGTCAGCGGCGGGACGTGCGACTTGTCGTCGTCAGGCGCGTCTACGGGCTGGGGCGACTCGGGGGCGGTCACGATAGCTCCTAGTTCAGGGCAGGGGTACTGCTGCCAAGAGCCTACCTAGCTGCGACGTCGTGCAGTGAACCGGTACACTCCTGTCGGGTCAACCAGCCGGGTTGGCGGAATCGGCTTACGCGGATGTCTCAAACACATCTGTCCGAAAGGACATACGGGTTCGAATCCCGTACCCGGCACATATTGGCCAGAAAGCGGATGTCCACATTCTCGTGAACATCCGCTTTTTGCTACTCGCAGAAGCTGCACGCTACGCAGAGTAGCCACATGAACTTTCACGGCTTAGAAGTGCGGCAGAAGGCACTGACCCTCCTCCGAGGCGGCGCCAAAAACGCAGACGTGGCCCGCGCGCTGGGCGTGCCAGCGGGCACAGTCTCGTACTGGCTTCACATAGACCGCTCCAAACGCGGAGAGTGTCCCGGCTCCCACGATCCGTCGTGCCCGCGCTGCGATGGCCGAGCACTCGATGAAACCGCCTACTCCTATCTGCTCGGCCAGTACCTGGGCGATGGACATGTGAGCCACTACTCCGGCCACCGGGTACCGAACCTCATGATCACCTGCGCGGACGCCTGGCCCGGTATCGCCGACGAGACCGAGGCAGCTATGCGTGCGGTGTTCCCCGACAATCGAACCTGCCGGGTACAGCGCATCGGATGCCAGAACGTGAAGGTCTACTCGAAGCACCTCGTCTGCCTTTTTCCTCAGCACGGACCCGGCAAGAAACACGACCGCAAGATCGTGCTCGCTCCCTGGCAGAAGGAAATAGTCGACGCACACCCCTGGGAGTTCATCCGGGGCCTGATCCACTCCGACGGGTGCCGCATCACGAACTGGACCACCCGCCTCGTCCAGGGAGTGCGCAAGCGCTACGAGTACCCCCGGTACTTCTTCTCCAACAAGTCCGACGACATCCGCGGGCTGTTCACCTATGCCCTCGACCTTGTCGGCGTCGAGTGGACCACCCTCGCCCGAGGCAGCGACCCTTTCAACATATCCGTCGCCCGCCGAGCGTCCACCGCTCTGATGGACGCCCACGTAGGCCCCAAGTACTGACCACCTCCCACTAATTCTTCGGGCTGTCGTCCTCCCCGATGTGGTGGACCCTGACCAGGTTCGTCGAGCCGGGAACGCCCGGCGGGGAGCCGGCCGTGATGACGACGATGTCGCCCTTCCGGCAGCGGCCGATCTTGAGGAGTTGGTCGTCGACCTGGTCGACCATCGCGTCGGTGGAGTCGACGTGGGGGCCGAGGAAGGTTTCCACTCCCCAGGTGAGGTTGAGCTGAGAGCGGGTGGCCGGTTCGGGGGTGAAGGCGAGGAGGGGGATGGGTGAGCGGTAGCGGGAGAGGCGGCGGACGGTGTCGCCGGACTGGGTGAAGGCGACGAGGAATTTGGCGCCGAGGAAGTCGCCCATTTCGGCGGCGGCGCGGGCGACGGCGCCGCCCTGGGTGCGGGGCTTGTTGCGTTCGGTGAGGGGCGGAAGCCCCTTCGCGAGGATATCTTCCTCGGCGGCTTCGACGATGCGGCTCATGGTGCGGACGGTTTCGACGGGGTATTTGCCGACGCTGGTTTCGCCGGAGAGCATGACGGCGTCGGTGCCGTCGATGACGGCGTTGGCGACGTCGCTGGCTTCGGCCCTGGTGGGGCGGGAGTTGTCGATCATCGAGTCGAGCATCTGGGTGGCGACGATGACCGGCTTGGCGTTGCGTTTGGCGAGTTTGATGGCGCGCTTCTGGACGATGGGGACTTGTTCCAGGGGCATTTCGACGCCGAGGTCGCCGCGGGCGACCATGATTCCGTCGAATGCGGCGACGATGTCGTCGATGTGGTCGACGGCTTGGGGTTTTTCGATTTTGGCGATGACGGGGAGGCGGCGGCCTTCTTCGTCCATGATGCGGTGGACGTCTTCGATGTCGCGTCCGCTGCGGACGAAGGAGAGGGCGATGACGTCGGCGCCGGTGCGCAGGGCCCAGCGGAGGTCTTCCTGGTCCTTGTCGCTGAGTGCGGGGACGGAGACGGCGACGCCGGGGAGGTTGAGGCCTTTGTGGTCGGAGACCATGCCGCCTTCGACGACGGTGGTGTGGATGCGGGGTCCGTCGACCTGGGTGACTTCGAGGGTGACTTTTCCGTCGTCGACGAGGATGAGTTCGCCGGTGGTGACGTCGGTGTTGAGGCCGTCGTAGGTGGTGCCGCAGGTGTGGCGGTCGCCGAGGGTTCCGGGTTCGACGGTGATGGTGAATTCGTCGCCGCGTTCAAGGAGTACGGGGCCTTCGCTGAAGCGTCCGAGTCTGATCTTCGGGCCTTGAAGGTCGGCGAGGATGCCGACGCTGCGTCCGGTTTCGTCGGATGCCTTGCGGACGTGCTGGTAGCGCTCCTCGTGGTCGGCGTAGGTGCCGTGGCTGAGGTTGAAGCGCGCTACGTCCATTCCGGCTTCGACCAGTGCCTTGATCTGGTCGTACGAGTCTGTCGCGGGGCCCAGGGTGCAGACGATCTTTGCTCGGCGCATGGTTCGAGCGTAGGCCTTACCGGTGGGTAGGGAATTGGTTGGTGGTGACTTCCCAACCACCTTTGGGTGAAGGGTTATTGACAACTGTTGAATTGTGCAGAGGGTTGCTCCGATGAGCATTCCGAGCAAGAATCTACGCGCGTTACAACTGTCGCCCAGTGGTGCTCCGAGGGGAACTCACATGCCGTTGAACCGTCGTAAGTTTCTGGGTAGGTCCGCCGCGACGGGTGCGGTCGTGGCGATGGGCGGGGCGGTGTCCGCGCCGGACGCGCAGGCCGCGCAGGCCGCGCAGGCGCAGGAGGTAGCTGGGGTGCAGTCGCAGAAGCGGTACTCGTTCACGGTCATGGGGACGACGGACCTGCATGGTCATGTCTTCAACTGGGACTACTTCAAGGACGGCGAGTACCAGGACTCGGCGGGCAACGCGACGGGGCTTGCGCGGGTCTCGACGCTGGTGGAGCAGGTGCGTGCGGAGAGGGGCCGGGGGAACACTCTGCTGATCGACGCGGGTGACACGATTCAGGGCACTCCGTTGACGTATTACTTCGCGAAGGTGGATCCGATCACCGCGAAGGGTGGTCCGGTGCATCCGATGGCGCAGGCGATGAACGCGATCGGCTATGACGCGGTGGCGCTGGGGAATCACGAGTTCAACTACGGGATCGAGACGCTGCGGAAGTTCGAGTCGCAGTGCGATTTCCCGTTGCTCGGGG
The DNA here is from genome assembly GCF_040645335.1 of Streptomyces sp. NPDC046821. Classification (NCBI taxonomy): domain Bacteria; kingdom Bacillati; phylum Actinomycetota; class Actinomycetes; order Kitasatosporales; family Streptomycetaceae; genus Streptomyces; species Streptomyces sp. NPDC046821. The sequence goes on from NZ_JBEYYB010000014.1 coordinate 147,575, forward strand.
CGAACGCGGTGGACGCGAAGACGGAGAAGCCGGCGTTCCCGCCGTATTTCATGAAGCGGTTGCGCACGCCGCACGGCAAGGATGTGACGGTGGCGGTGCTGGGGCTGACGAACCCGGGGATCGCGATCTGGGACAAGGCGTTCGTGCAGGGTGTGCTGAAGTTCCCGGGGCTTGAGGAGCAGGCGGCGAAGTGGGTGCCGAAGCTGCGGTCGATGGGTGCGGACGTGGTGATCGTGTCGGCGCATTCGGGTGCTTCGGGTACGTCGTCGTACGGCGATCAGGTGCCGTACGTGGAGAACGCGGCGGCGAATGTGGCGCGGCAGGTGCCGGGGATCGACGCGATTCTGGTGGGGCACGCGCATGTGGAGATCGCTGAGCAGGTGGTGGTGAACGAGGCGACGGGGAAGCCGGTCGTGTTGTCGGAGCCGTTGTGCTGGGCGGAGCGGCTGACGTTGTTCGACGTCGATCTGGTGTGGTCGAAGGGGGCGTGGCGGGTCGAGTCGGTGAAGGCGTCGCTGCGTAACTCGAATGCGGTGGCGGATGATCCGGAGATCACGAAGCTGCTGCGGGACGAGCACGACGCGGTGGTGAAGTACGTGAATCAGGTGGTGGGTACGGCGACGGTGGAGCTGACGACGGTCGACGCGCGGTACAAGGACGCGCCGATCATCGATCTGATCAGCACGGTGCAGGCGGATGTGGTGACGAAGGCGCTGGCGTCGACGGAGTACGCGTCGCTGCCGGTGTTGTCGCAGGCGTCGCCGTTCTCGCGTACGTCGTCGATTCCGGCGGGTGCGGTGACGATCCGGGATCTGTCGGGGCTGTATGTGTACGACAACACGCTGGTCGCGAAGTTGATGACGGGGGCGCAGGTGCGGGCGTACCTGGAGTTCTCGGCGGAGTATTTCGTGCAGACGGCGGCCGGTGCGCCGGTGGATGTGGACAAGCTGACGAACGCGAACAACCGGCCGGATTACAACTACGACTATGTGTCGGGGCTTACGTATGACATCGACGTGGCTCAGCCGGCCGGTTCGCGGATCAAGAATCTGGAGTTCAAGGGTGCGCCGCTGGATGATGCGCAGAGGTTCGTGTTCGCGGTGAACAACTATCGGGCGAACGGGGGTGGGGCGTTCCCGTTCGTGGCGTCGGCGCAGGAGTTGTGGTCGGAGTCGACGGAGATCCGTACGCGGATCGCCGAGTGGGTGACCGCGAAGGGCACCCTGGACCCGGCGGAGTTCGCTTCGGTGGACTGGCGGCTGACGCGGGACGGTACGCCGGTGTTCTAGACGGCGCGCCCATGTGCTGACGCTGTCAGTTCTTGAGCTGGATCAGGTTGCCGCGCTCTCCGGTCTGTGACCGGTGGGTGCGGCTTTCTGTCGTGGTGAGGCCGAAGGTGGTGAAGGCGGTGCGCTTCGGCTGGGGGTAAGGGTCCTTGCCTGTGAGGGAGTTGAGGATGGTGGCGCTGCGCCAGGCGGCGAGGCCGAGGTCGGGGGCGCCGACTCCGTGGGTGTGGCGTTCGGCGTTCTGGACGTAGACGTTGCTGCCGGCGCCGGTGACGGAGGGGTCGAGGACGAGGCGGAACTGTTCGTTGATGCGGGGGCGTTCGGAGCTGTCGCGGCGCAGGTAGGGGTCGAGGCCGGCGAGCATTTCGTCGAGGGGCCGTTCGCGGTAGCCGGTGGCGAGGACGACGGCGTCGGTGGTGAGGCGGGAGCGGGTGTTCTGGAGGCTGTGTTCGAGGTGGAGTTCGACCTTGGTGGCGGCGACGCGGCCTGCGGTGCGGACGGCGACGCCGGGGGTGAGGGTGGCGTCGGGCCAGCCGCCGTGGAGGGTGCGCTGGTAGAGCTCGTCGTGGATGGCGGCGATGGTCTCGCCGTCGATGCCTTTGTGGAGCTGCCATTGGGCGGGGACGAGTCCGTCGCGTACGGCTTCGGGGAGGGCGTGGAAGTAGCGGGTGTAGTCGGGGGTGAAGTGTTCGAGGCCGAGCTTGGAGTACTCCATGGGGGCGAAGGCTTCGGTGCGGGCGAGCCAGTGGAGTTTTTCGCGGCCGTGGGGGCGGCTGCGGAGGAGGTCGAGGAAGATCTCGGCGCCGGACTGGCCTGATCCGATGACGGTGATGTGGTCGGCGGCGAGGAGTCTTTCGCGGTGGGCGAGGTAGTCGGCGGAGTGGATGACGGGGACGGTGGGGGCTTCGGCGAGGGGGCGGAGGGGTTCGGGGATGTAGGGGGCGGTGCCGACGCCGAGGACGACGTTCTTGGTGTAGGTGCGGCCGAGGGCTTCGGCTTCGCCGTCGGTGTCGAGCTGGGTGAAGTCGACTTCGAAGAGGCGGCGTTCGGGGTTCCAGCGGACGGCGTCGACCTGGTGGCCGAAGTGGAGTCCGGGGAGGTTCTCGCTGACCCAGCGGCAGTAGGCGTCGTATTCGGCGCGCTGGATGTGGAAGCGCTCGGCGAAGTAGAAGGGGAAGAGGCGGTCGCGGGACTTGAGGTAGCTGAGGAAGGACCAGGGGCTGGACGGGTCGGCCATGGTCACCAGGTCGGCGAGGAAGGGGACTTGGAGGGTCGCGCCGTCGATGAGGAGGCCGGGGTGCCAGTGGAAGGCGGGGCGTTGTTCGTAGAAGGCGGTGTGGAGTTCGGTGAGGGGGTGGGCGAGGGCGGCGAGGGAGAGGTTGAAGGGGCCGATGCCGATGCCGACGAGGTCGTGGGGTGCGTCGGGCCGGGGGGCGGGGGTGTGTGGCGTGGCGGCGGTCATCGGGGGGTGTTTCCTTCCACCAGTTTCAGCAGCTGGGCCAGGTCGCCCGGCTGGGTGTGCGGGTTGAGCAGGGTGGCTTTGAGCCAGAGCCGGCCGTCCATGCGGGCGCGGCCGAGGACGGCGCGGCCCTGGGTGAGGAGGGTGCGGCGGATGTGCGCGAGGTGTTCGTCGGTGGCGCCGTGGGGGCGGAAGAGCACGGTGCTGAGGGCGGGGGTGTCGTAGAGGTCGAAGCCGGGGTGGGCGTCGAGAGTTTCGGCGAACTCCCTTGCCTGGTCGCAGACTTGGTCGACGAGGGTGCCGAGTCCGGTGCGGCCGAGGGCTTTGAGGGTGACGGCGATCTTGAGGATGTCGGGGCGCCGGGTGGTGCGCAGGGAGCGGCCGAGGAGGTCGGGCAGGCCTGCTTCGGTGTCGTCGTCGGCGTTGAGGTAGTCGGCCTGGTGGGTGAGGGCGTCTACGTCGGTGGTGTCGCGTACGGCGATGAGTCCGGCGGCGACGGGTTGCCAGCCGAGTTTGTGCAGGTCGAGGGTGACGGTGGCGGCGCGGTGGAGGCCGGTGAGCTGGTGGCGGCGGGTGGGGCTGAAGAGGAGTCCGGCTCCGTAGGCGGCGTCGATGTGGAGGCGGGCGCCGTGCCGGTCGCAGAGGTCGGCGATGTCGTCGAGGGGGTCGATGAGGCCGGCGTCGGTGGTGCCTGCGGTGGCGGCGACGAGTTTGGGTCCGGGGAGGTCGGTGAGGGCTTCGTCGAGTGCCGCGGGGTCGAGGGTGCCGGTGGGGGCGGGCACGGTGACGGGTTCGGGGAGGCCGAGGAGCCAGGCGGCGCGGGGCAGGGAGTGGTGGGCGTTGGCGCCGGCGATGAGCTGGACGGGGCCGCCGGCCGCGTGGGCTTCGCGGGCGAGGAGGAGGGCGAGCTGGTTGGCCTCGGTGCCGCCGGTGGTGACGAGGGCGGCGGGGGTGTGGTCCTCGTCGTGGCTGTAGACCTCTTGGGCGAGCGCGTCGGTGACGAGGGCTTCGAGGACGGAGGCGGCGGGGGCCTGGTCCCAGGAGTCCATGGAGGGGTTGAGGGCGGACGCGGCGAGGTCGGCGGCGGTGGCGACGGCGAGGGGCGGGCAGTGGAGGTGGGCCGCGCACAGGGGGTCGGCGGGGTCGGCGGCGCCTTCGGCGAGGGCGTGGACGAGGGTGCGCAGGGCGGTGTCGGGGCCGGTGCCGTGTTCGGGGAGGGGGTCGCCGGCGAGTTCGCGCAGGCGGGTGGCGACGGCGCGGGGGCCGCCGGTGGGGAGGGGGCCGCCGCGGGCGGTGGCGCCGTCGGCGAGGGCGTCGAGGACGGTGTCGAGCAACGGCCGCAGGGCGTCGGGGCCTTGGGTGCCTCCGGCGAGGGGCGGCGGGCTGCTCATGGCGGTGACCTCCGGGTACGTGGGCGGGGCCTCCAGCCTGTACGCGGTGGCGGTGGCGTGCCCGGCGATCACAAGGATCGGAACCCGAAAGTGGTACTGCGGGACGGGATTGAGTGGGGCGGGTCGGGGTTGGTGGTACGGGGTCCGGCGGGCGTCGGTCAGTGCCCGCCGGACCCCAAGGCAGGCCCGTCTCACGCAGCGCGCCGGACCTCCTCATGGCCCCTACGACGTAGCCGTGGCCGTCCTGATCTTCAAGGCGCGGGCGAGGTCGTCGAGTTGGTCGGCGAGTTTGCGGCGGAGGGCGGGGATGGGGTCGGCGTCGGTGAGGCAGGTCTCGCCGAGGGTGAGGTTGTGGCTGTCGACGGCGTAGGCGGGGAAGGCCCAGCGGCCGGCGGCGTCGGCGATGGCGGGGCCGCGTCGGTGGGCGAGGGCCACGGCGTCGGGGTAGTAGCGGGCGACGTAGGGGCGTAGGAGGTCGCTCTGTTCTGGTTGCCAGAAGCCCTGGGCGGTGGCGGTGAAGAGGTAGTTGGAGAGCTGGTCGCCGGTGAACATGGCGTCCCAGGCGGCGCGTTTGGCCTCGGGGTCGGGGAGGGCGGCGCGGCAGCGGGCGGCGCCTTCCTGGCCGGTGGCGCTGGGGTCCTGGGTGAGTTCGGCGTCGATGACGGCTTCGTCGACGGCGCCGAGTACGCAGAGCCGGGTGAGGATGCGCCAGCGGAGTTCGGGGTCGAGTTCGGGGCCGCCGGGGACGCTGCCTTCGTCGTACCAGCCGCGGATGGTGTCGGCGTGGGTGGCGCTGTCGATGAGGGTGCGCACGGCGACGAGGCGCAGGCCCGGGTCGGTTCCGTCCTGGGTGCGGTGGATGAGGTCGGTGCACAGGCCGGTGAGGAGGGCGAGGGCTTCGGGGCGTTCGCCGGGGGTGGTGTAGCGGTCGGCGGCCTGGGTCTTGGCGAAGGCGAGGACGCCCTGGACGTTGGCGAGTTCGTCCTCGTCGCCGAGGTGGGCGTGGGCGGCGTGGAGGTAGGTGGCGGGGTCGAGTTCGCCGTCGCGGACCATGTCGCGCAGGCAGTTCCACAGGACGGCGCGGGTGAGCGGGTCGGGGACGCGGGACATGGCGCGGAGGGCGGTTTCCTCGGACTGGGGGTCGAGGCGGATCTTGGCGTAGGTGAGGTCCTGGTCGTTGGGGACGATCAGGGCGGGGCGGGTGCCGGGGAGGGTGTGTTCGCCGTGTACGGGGATGCCGGCGTCGCGCAGTTCGCGGCGGACGAGGGTGCCGTTCTGGTGGTCGTAGAGGCCGACGGTGATCTGGTGGGGGCGGCTGCCGTCGCGGGTGAGCGTGAGTCCGGACTCGCCTTCGCGTTCGGTGACACGGGCGGTGAGGGTGTCGACGCCGGTGGTGCGCAGCCAGGTGTCGGCCCAGGCGTGGACGTCGCGCTCGGTGTTGGCGGCGAGGGAGGCGATGAAGTCGGCGAGGGTGGCGTTGGCGAACTTGTGCCGGGCGAAGTGGGTGTTGATGCCGGCGAGGAAGTCTTTCTCGCCGAGCCAGGCGACGAGTTGTCGTAGTGCGGAGGCGCCCTTGGCGTAGGAGATGCCGTCGAAGTTGAGGAGGGCGGAGGCGGTGTCGGGGACGGCGTCGGGGGCGACGGGGTGGGTGGAGGGGCGCTGGTCGGCGTCGTAGCCCCAGGCCTTGCGGGCGACGCCGAAGTCGACCCAGGTGTCTTTGTAGCGGGTGGCTTCGGTGAGGGTCTGGTAGCCCATGTACTCGGCGAAGGACTCGTTGAGCCAGATGTCGTCCCACCACTGGAGGGTGACGAGGTCGCCGAACCACATGTGGGCCATCTCGTGGGCGATGACCATGGCGCGGGTCTGGCGTTCGGTGTCGGTGACGGCGGAGCGGAAGACGAACTCGTCGCGGAAGGTGACAAGTCCGGGGTTCTCCATGGCGCCTGCGTTGAACTCGGGGACGAACGCCTGGTCGTAGGAGTCGAAGGGGTAGGGCTCCTGGAACTTCTCGTGGTAGCGGTCGTAGCAGGCGCGGGTGATGTCGAGGATCTCGTCGGCGTCGGCGTCGAGGTGGGGGGCCAGCGAGCGGCGGCAGTGGATGCCGAAGGGCAGTCCGGCGTGTTCGGTGCGGACGGAGTGCCAGGGGCCTGCGGCGACGGCGACGAGGTAGGTGGACAGGAGGGGGGTGGTGGCGGCGCGCCAGGTGCCGTCGCCGAGGTGTTCGGTGGTGCCGTTGGCGAGGACGGTCCAGCCGTCGGGGGCGGTGACGGTGAGGTCGAAGACGGCCTTGAGGTCGGGCTGGTCGAAGGCGGCGAACGCGCGTTGTACGTCGTTCATGAAGAGGTTGCTGTAGACGTACGTCTCGCCGTCGGCGGGGTCGGTGAAGCGGTGCATGCCTTCGCCGGTGTGCGAGTAGGCCATGGCGGCGTCGACGCGGAGTTCGTGGGGGCCGGGGGTGAGGCCCGTGAGCGGGAACCGGTTGCCGTCGAGGGCGGCGGGGTCGAGGGCCTGGCCGTCGAGGGTGACGGACCGCAGGTGCGCGGGGCTGACCTCGACGAAGGTGTCTCCGGCGGCGTGGGTGGTGAAGCCGATGACGGTGGTGGAGTCGAAGGTGTCGTCTCCGACGGTGTCGTCTCCGACGGTGAGGTCCAGGGTGATGGTGTACGTCTGGACTTCCAGGAACCGGGCTCGGATCTGCGCTTCTTCGCGCGTCAGTACGGGCATGGGGGCATGTTGCCGCACGCCTCCGGGGTTGGGACAGTGCGGCTCAGGTTGCGCCTCCCACTCGGGGCTCCGCCCCGGACCCCGCTCCTCAAACGCCGGAGGGGCTGAATTACGCCCGCCGGAGGGGCTGATCTGGCGGGCTTCAGGTCTGGCTGGATTTGGCGCTGGAGTTGTCCGCTGCGATCTGTTCGTGGTGGCGGATTACCTCGCTGATGATGAAGTTCAGGAGTTTTTCCGCGAAGGCTGGATCCAGCTTGGCGTTTTCGGCCAGTTCGCGCAGGCGCGTGATCTGGCGGGACTCTCGGCTCGGGTCCGCCGGAGGCAAGGCGTGTTCGGCCTTGAGGTGGCCTACCTGTTGGGTGCACTTGAAGCGTTCGGCGAGCATGTGGACGACGGCGGCGTCGATGTTGTCGATGCTGTCGCGCAGGCGGCCGAGTTCGGCGAGGACGGCGGGGTCCACGGCGGCACGGGCGTCGGGGGCGTTGCTGTTGGTCATGGGAGGAAACCCTACGTGGCGCGGGTGCGGTCGATCATGGGGCCCGGGGAGCGCAGCATCGGGGGGTCCTCGGGGTCGGGGACGGTGTTGGACCAGCCGCCGGGGACGGTGCGGCCCTGTTGTTCGCGGAAGCGGACTGGGGCGGTGCCGACGCGGCGGGTGAAGAGGCGGGAGAAGTAGGCGGGGTCGTCGTAGCCGACGCGGCGGGCGACGGCGGCGACGGGGAGTTCGGTGGCGGCGAGGAGTTCCTTGGCGCGGCCGAGGCGGATGCCGAGGAGGTAGTCCTTGGGGCTGCAGCCGGCGCCGCGGCGGACGGCGGTGCGCAGTTCGGCGGGGGTCATGCCGTGGCGGGCGGCGTGTTCGGCGACGGACAGGGGCTGGAAGGCGTCGCGGGCGAGGGACTGGAGGACGGGGTCGCCGTCGGGGGCCATGTCGGCGCGGGCGCGGCGCAGGGCGACGAGGAGTTCGTGGACGCCGGCGGCGGTCTCGACTTCGAGGAGCGGGTTGCCTCGGCGGGCGGCGCGGGCGATGCGGCCGACGGTGGCGCGGGCGGGGGCGCCGTCGGAGAGGGGGACGACGGGCCGGTCGGGTTCGATGTAGCCGAGTTCGGTGTAGGTGGTGGTGGCGGGGCCGGTGAAGTCGACGAAGCATTCGTCCCAGCCGGTGTCGGGGTCGGGCCCGTAGTGGTGGGGGCGGCCGGGGGTGAGCCAGATGAGGGCGGGGCCGGTGACGGTGGTGCGGCGGCCCTGGGCGTCCTGGAACCAGCCGCGTCCGGCGGTGATGACGACGGCGACGTGGTGGTCGAGGGTGCGGGGTCCGACGGTGGGCAGCCGGCCGTACTGGAGGCCGACGCCGAGGCAGACGAGGCCGAGGCGGTGGTGGGCCGGGCTGGGGGTGAAATACCGCATCCAGGTGTGGTACATCCGCTTCTGCCCCTTCCTGGGTGCCGGCGTTGCCGCGCTGCGTCCAATCAGGGCTGATCTTTGTCCATGGACCGTGCCGCCCGCCAGAGGTGATCGTGGCGGGCAATACGGAAGCGAGAGGGACGTGATGGCCGGGTTCAGTGTGGGCGAGGACGACTTCGAGGTGGACGGGAGGCCGGTGCGGGTCCTGTCGGGGGCGCTGCACTACTTCCGGGTGCACGAGGAGCAGTGGGGTCACCGGCTCGCGATGCTGCGGGCGATGGGGCTGAACTGTGTGGAGACGTACGTCCCGTGGAATCTGCACGAGCCGCGGCCGGGTGAGCTGCGGGATGTGGCGGCGCTGGGCCGGTTCCTGGACGCGGCGCGGGCGGCGGGGCTGTGGGCGATCGTGCGTCCGGGTCCGTACATCTGTGCGGAGTGGGAGAACGGGGGGCTTCCGCACTGGCTGACGGGGCCGCTGGGGTCGCGGGTGCGGACGCGGGACGCGGCGTTCCTGGCGGCGGTGGACCGGTGGTTCGCGGCGCTGCTCCCGCAGGTCGTGGAGCGGCAGTGTGACCGGGGCGGTCCGGTGATCATGGTGCAGGTGGAGAACGAGTACGGCTCGTACGGTTCGGACCAGGTGTATCTGCGGCATCTGGCGGACGGGCTGCGGGGGCTCGGGGTGTCGGTGCCGTTGTTCACGTCGGACGGTCCGGACGATCACATGCTGACGGGCGGTGCGGTGCCGGGGGTGCTGGCGACGGTGAACTTCGGGTCGGGGGCGCGGGGCGCGTTCGAGTCGTTGCGCCGGCATCGGCCGAAGGGTCCGCTGATGTGTATGGAGTTCTGGTGCGGGTGGTTCGATCACTGGGGTGCGGACCATGTCGTGCGGGATCCGGAGGATGCGGCGGGGGCGCTGAGGGAGATCCTGGAGTGCGGGGCGTCGGTCAACTTGTACATGGCGCACGGCGGGACGAGTTTCGGCGGCTGGGCGGGGGCGAATCGTGCGGGTGTGCTGCACGACGGTGTGCTTGAGCCCGATGTGACGTCGTACGACTATGACGCGCCGATCGACGAGCACGGGCGGCCGACCGAGAAGTTCTGGCGTTTCCGTGAGGTGTTGGCCGAGTACGCGCAGGGGCCGCTGCCGGAGGTGCCGGAGCGGCCGGCGGCGCTGGCCGCGCCGGTGTCGGCGGCGCTGACGTCGTACGCGCCGCTGGATGTGGTGATGGACGCGCTGGGGTCGGCGGAGGGTGAGTACGCGGTGCCGCCGACGTTCGAGGAGCTGGACGTGGACCGGGGGCTCGTCCGGTACAGCGTGGACGTGCCGGGGCCGCGTCAGCCGTATCCGCTGCGGGCGGCGGGGCTGCGGGACCGGGCCGTGGTGTACGTGGACGGGGTGCGGGCGGGGGTGCTCACGGAGGACGAGCCGGTGCTCGCGGAGCCGGTCGCGGGGCCCGCGCGGGTGGAGCTGTGGGTGGAGTCGCTGGGGCGGGTCAACTACGGGCCGCGTACGGGTGAGCCGAAGGGGGTCACGGGCGGGCTGCTGCACGAGCGGCAGTATCTGCACGGGGTGCGGGCGCGGGCTCTGCGGCTCGACGCGTTCGACGACGCGGAGGCGGTGCGGGCGGTCCCGTCACAGGATCTGCCGGAGGACGCGTCGGCGGATGCGTCCGAGGGGGCTGCGGGTCTGTACCGGGGGGTGTTCGAGGTGGCCGGTGCCGGGGACGCGGAGCTCGAACTGCCGGGCTGGACGCGGGGGTTCGTGTGGGTGAACGGGTTCGCGCTCGGCCGGTACTGGTCGGCGGGCCCGCAGCGGTCGCTGTACGTCCCGGGTCCCGTGCTGCGGGAGGGCCGCAACGAGGTGTGGGTGCTTGAGACGGAGGGGGCGGGCGAGCCGCGCGTGCGGCTGGCGTAGGCGCTGCCTCCGGGCAAGGTACGGGGCCGGTTCCGGGTTGCGGGACCGGCCCCTCTTTGCTGTGCGACGGGGTGCGGGGAGCTCTCCGTGGGAGCCGGCCGGCACGTTCCTCGCTGCGCTCGTGGTGGGGCGCTGTGATCACGATGCGCCGGGCGGGGCGGGTGGGCCCATGGACAAAAGTGGGCAAGGTCTTGGACTAATCGCGGCGGGCCGGTGGTGCCGGGTCCCGCCGTACAGTGGAATTCCGGTGGCCGGGCGGGAGAGTCCGGCGGGCCCCAGGGGGTGCGGGCGTGGCGAACGGCGGACCGGTGGAGCACGGTTTTCCGCATCTGGCGACGGTGCGGGCGGCGGTGACCGCGCTCTACAAGCGGCTGTCGTACGACACGGTGCACGCCTTCGACACGAGCGTGGCGCCCGTGGACGTGGCGTTCTGCGATCAGGACGATCTGCATCTGGGGGTGCAGCGGGTGGCCCGCGAGCTGGTGGGGCACTACCGGCTGCCGGACGCGCGGATGATCGTGAGCTTCCGCGAGATGACGCACGCGGCGAATGTGGAGCTGGCGGCCGGGCCCGAGTACTTCATCGAGCTGAACGACCGGTTCCGGGATCATCGGCGGGACATCGGGGCGGCGCTCGCGCACGAGGTCATGCATGTGTATCTGCACCGGCTCGGCCTGGAGTTCCCCGGCACGCGGGACAACGAGATCCTCACCGACACCGCGACCGCGTATCTGGGCGCGGGCTGGCTGCTCCTTGACGCGTACCGGGAGGACGCGTCGTCGTCGCAGAAGCTCGGCTATCTCACGCCGGAGGAGTTCGGGTACGTGGTGGCGAAGCGGGCGCTCGCGTTCGGGGAGGCGCCGGAGACGTGGTTCACGAGTCCGCAGGCGTACACGGCTTATACGAAGGGCCTTGCGCGGGCGCGGGCGGACGGGCAGCAGCCGCCGCTGACGGCGGCGGGCTGGGCGGGGCGGCGGCGGTACGCGAAGGACCGGCACGCGGCGCGCGCGTACGGGGCGGGCGGGGCGACGGGCGGTGCGTACTCGTTCTCGGCGGAGGGGCGGGACGCGCTGCGGGTGACGTTCCCCTGCCCGACCTGCCATCAGCGGATCCGGGTGCCGGTGCGGGGCCGGGTGCGGGCGCGGTGCGCACTGTGCCACACCGTCATGGAATGCGACACATAGCGACAAACCGCTTTGCTTTCTCCCCCGGCGAGGGGCGATGGTCGGCGTATGGACGACAAGGTCGAGGCGGCCGCGGCCGGGCTGTTCGAGGCGGTGTACGGCGGTGACGAGGACGCGGTGGTGCGGGCGCTGCGGGCCGGCGCCCCGGCCGACGGGCCTGGCACCGACGACGAGGGCCGGACGGCGCTGTATGTCGCGGCGGTGAGTGACGAGCCGGGCATCGTGCGGCTGCTGCTCGCGGCCGGAGCCGACCCGGACGGGCTGAGCTCGGGCACGGATCTGCCGTTGTGCGGGGCCGCGTGCGGCGGGCACACGGAGGTCGTACGGGCGCTGCTCGCGGCGGGCGCGCGGGTCGATCTGCGCGAGGAGTTCGGGTTCACGGCGATGGCGTGGGCGGTGCAGCGGGGGCGTACCGAGGTGGTGCGGGCGCTGCTCGACGGGGGTGCGGATCCGTCGTTGCCGGGTCCGGGCGGTCTGCCGCTGGTGGCGGCGGCGCGGCGCGGGTCGACGGGATGCGTGCGGGCGCTCCTTGAGCACGGTGCGCGGGGGCGGGCCGAGGCATTGGAGGAGGCGCGTGCGTGGTGCGGGGTCGATGTGGCGGCGGCGCTGCGGGCGGGTCTGGAGCAGCCGGGGCGTGAGGCGGTGACGCAGCGGTTCGTGGAGGACGGCGGGGTGACGGTGGTCGTGGAGTTGCTGGACGACGCGGGGTGTCCGACGTCGGGCAATGATCTGCAGACGGGTCATGCGGCGATCGCCACGCTCCTTGAGGCGGACCTCGAAATCGCCGTGCCGGCAGGCGAGTTGGCGGATCGTGCGCTGCGTCGCGGTGATCCGGACGACGACGACTGGACGGAGGCGGTGGCGGTGCTGCGGGGGCGCGGCGACGAGGTGACGTTCGGCTCGGCGTCCGCGTGGTGTGCGAGCGGTGAGCCGCTGCGGCAGGCCTTCGGGGCCGATGTGTTGGGCCAGTTGGGGCCCAGGGGCCGGTATGCGGGCAGGTCGGTTCCGCTGCTGCGCGCGCTGGCGCGCACGGCCGGTGACCCGGTCGCGTTGCGTTCGGCTGTCGTGGCGCTGGGGCAGCTCGGGGATGCGGGCGCGCTGCCGGAGATCGTGCGGCACGCCGGGCATCGGGATGTGCGGGTGCGCCGGTCGGTGGCGCTCGCGCTGACGGGCCTCGTACCGGCGGGGCACGAGGAGGGTGTCCGGGCGCTCGTCACGCTGACGGGCGACGCGGACGGTGACGTGCGGAACTGGGCGGCGGCAGGGCTCGCCGGGGCGCCGGCGGACACGGCCGACGTGCGGGAAGCCCTTGTGGCGCTGCTCGGCGACCCGGTCGCGGACGCGGCGGCCGAGGCGGCGCGCGGTCTGGCGGTGCGCCGCGACCCGCGGGCCGTCGACGCGCTCGCCCGGCTCCTCGCGGTGGAGGCGCCGGGCGGGTACGCGTACGACACGGCCCGGGACGCGGTGCGGTTCGTCCCCGATGTGCGGGTCAGGAACCGGCTGGAGCGGACTCTCCCGCGATGTCGTTGACGGCGGCCCAGCTGAACGCCATGGCGGGGCCGATCGTCGCGCCGGGGCCCGGGTACGTCTCGCCCATGACGGCGGCGGAGCAGTTCCCGGAGGCGTAGAGGCCGGCGATGGGTGTGCCGTCCTCGCGCAGGACCCGGGCGTCGGCGTCCGTGACGAGTCCGCCCTTGGTGCCGATGTCACCGGGGTGGACGGGCAGCGCGTAGAAGGGTCCCTTCTCCAGCGGCGCCAGGTTCGGGTTCTTCAGCGTCGGGTCGCCGTAGTAGCGGTCGTAGACGCTGTCGCCCCGGCCGAAGTCCTCGTCGTGGCCCTTCTCGGCGAAACCGTTGAACTTGCGTACGGTGTCGGCGAGTTGGGGTGCTCCGATGAGCTTGGCGAGTTCCTCGACGGTGTCGGCCTGCTTCAGGAAGCCGTTCTCGCGCCAGCGCTTGGGGAACGCCTGGCCCGGGAAGAGGCCGGCGAAGATGTAGCGGGCCTTGGAGTGGGCGTCGAGGATCAGCCAGGACGGGACGGTGGTCGCCTCCGGGCGGTCCGCGGCGTACATGCTGTCCACGAACTCGTGGTACGGCGCTGCCTCGTTGGCGTACCGCTCCCCCGCCTCGTTGACGATCACCATGCCGGGGATGCCCCGGTCGGCGACGAGGAAGAACGGCTTCTCGTCGGGCGGGCACAGGGAGGGGGCTCCCCACACCTTGTCGAGGAGGTCGGTGGCGGCGCCCAGTTCCTCGCCCAGGCGCAGGGCGTCGCCGACCTGTCCCTCGGAGGCGTGGGTCCAGGCGGTGGAGGTGGGCGCGGGCAGGTACTTCTCGCGCAGTGCCTGGTCGTGGGAGAAGCCGCCGGAGGCGAGGATGACGCCGCCGCGGGCGCGGACGACCTGCTCGGTGCCGTCGCGCCGCACGCGGACGCCGGTGACCTTGCCGTCCTCGACGACGAGGCCCGTGAGCGGCGTGGACAGCCACAGGTCGCCGCCGAGCTTCTGCAGGGAGAGCCGCATCCGGGCTATCAGCGCCTCGCCGAGCGAGAGCAGCTTGCGCCCGCGCAGCGCGGCCCCGACGGCCCGCATCCCGACCTTGACCGAGGTGCGCTTGCCCTTCCAGGTGCGCGCGACCATGTTCAGGAAGCGGAAGTCGTACGACGTGATGGTGAGGCCGTACGTGGGCAGTCCGGCGCGGCGCATGTCCTTGGCGAGCGGTCCGAGCTGCTTGAAGTCGAAGACCTCGGGCTCTATGGAGCGGCCCTGGGCCATGCCGCCGAGCGCCTCCGGGAAGTAGTCGGAGTAGCCCGGGGTGTACATGAACCGGACGGCGGTCCGGTCGTGGAACTCGCGGACCATGCGCGGCCCGTGGGCCAGGTACGCGTCCTTGCGCTCGCCGGGGACGCGGTCGCCGACGGTCGCGTCGAGATAGGCGCGGGCCTTCTCGTACGTGTCGCCGAGCCCGGCCTCGTCGAGGTGGAAGTTGCCCGGCACCCAGATGGCGCCGCCGGACAGCGCGGTCGAGCCGCCGTAGTGGTCGGTCTTCTCGACGATCAGGGCGCTCAGGCCGCGCAGCCGCGCGGTGATGGCGGCCGCGAATCCGGCGGCACCGGACCCGACGACCACGACGTCGTACGTGAGGTCGGCGTCGGTCATGCGAATTCTCCGGTGGCGTAGGCACTGCGGAAGTACAGGAGCGGCGAGCCGCTCTCGCGTGCGGTCAGGGCGAGGACGCGGGCGGTGACGATCCAGTGGTCGCCGCCCTCGTGGACCGCGTACAGCTCGCAGTCGATGGTGGCGAGGGCGCCGCCGATGCGGACGGCGCCGTTCTCGGACAGCTCCCAGTCGACGCCCGCGAACTTGTCGGGGCCCTTGCGGCCGACGGCGGCGCACACGTCGCGCTGGTCGTCGGCGAGGATCGACACGCCGAACCGTCCGGCGGCGCGCACCTTCGGCCAGCTCGTCGACGACTTGCCGACGCAGAGCAGGACGAGGGGCGGCTCCAGGGAGAGCGACGCGAAGGACTGGCAGGCGAGTCCGACGGGTTCCCCCGCGTCGGGGTCAAGGCCGGCCACGACCGTGATCCCCGACGCGAAGTGGCCCAGAACCTCGCGGAACTCGGCGGGGTTCAGCCGTTCCACTGGTGACCCCAGAAGCTGTCGGAGGTGATCTCCTTCGTCACCCAGGTGTCCTTGTCGACGATGAGGCCGTCCCAGCCGTACTCGACCTGGAAGCCGCCCGGGGCCTGGGCGTAGAACGACACCATGTGGTCGTTCGAGTGCCGGCCGAGGGTGGAGGCGATCGGGATGCCGGCCGCGTTCATGCGGTCGAGGCAGAAGCCGACGTCGTCCAGGCGCTCGACCTCGACCATGAAGTGGACGATGCCGGGCGGCAGGGCGCCCGGGTACAGGCCGAGGCTGTGGTGACGGGCGTTGGGGCTGAGGAAGTTCATCCAGTAGAAGTCCTCGCCCGGCTTGCCGGTCGGGACGGCGACGGGCGGCAGCTTCATACGGTCGCGCAGCTGGAAGCCGAGCAGGTTCTCGTAGAAGTCGACCGTGGCGTCCATGTCCGGGGCGGGCATGACGACGTGGCCGAGGCCGAGGTGGTCGCCGGTGACGAAGCGGTTGCCGTACGGCGAGGCGAGCGGCGTGTGGTCCTGGGCCTGGCCCCAGTAGATCTCCAGGGGGTTGCCGGCCGGGTCCTCGCAGTGGATGAGGCCCTGGACGCGGCGCTCGGCGAGGGTGGCGTCGTCGGCGTGCTTGACGGCGACACCGGCCGCCTCGAGCTCGGCGGCGGCCTCGGCGAGGGCCTTGGCGTTCGCGACCTCGAAGCCGGCCGACAGGAGGCGGTCCTGCTCACCGGCCACGAAGGAGAAGCGGCGGATCCGGTCGTCGATCCGGACGTTGAGAACGCTGTCCGTCGAGTCGACGCCCTGGGCCATGCCGAGGATGTCGAGGACGTAGGTGCGCCACTCGGCGAGCTTCGCGGTCTCGATACGGAGGTAGCCCAGAGAACGGATGTCCATGGCTGCGGGCCTTTCGGGGTTCGGTGAGACGTCGGTGGTCAGTGACTGAAGAAGTCGACGGCGAGGCGGTTGAACTCGTCGAACTTCTCGGTCTGCGCCCAGTGGCCGCAGTGCGGGAAGACGTGCAGGCGCGCGTTCGGGATGGTCTTGAGCGCGACGAGCGCGCCGTCGAGCGGGTTGACGCGGTCCTCGCGGCCCCAGGTCAGGAGCGTGGGCGCGGTGATGCGGTGGGCGTCGCGCCACAGCATCGTGTCGGCGGGCCACTTGGCGAACGAGGCGGCCATGCGGTCGTTGCCGAGCTTGGCCTCGGGGTCGGTGGCCTGCTTGAAGCGCTCCTCGACGAACTCGTCGGTGACGATCGACGAGTCGTAGGCGAGGGTGGTGAGGAAGTCCCGCATCACCTCGCGGGTCGGCTCGGCCGCGCTGTTGAACGCGAAGAGCTTCTTGATGCCCTCGGTCGGGTCCGGCGCGAACAGGTTGACGGAGATGCCGCCGGGGCCCATCAGGAGGAGCTTGCCGACCTTGTCGGCGTGGTCGAGGCCCATGCGGGTCGCGGTGCCGCCGCCGAGGGAGTTGCCGACGAAGTGGGCGCGCTCGATGCCGAGTTCGTCCATCAGAGCGGCGACCGCGTCGGCCGCGAAGGAGAAGAAGTTCTTCGGCAGCTCGGGCTTGTCGGACGCGCCGTAGCAGGGCTGGTCGACGAGGAGCGTACGGAAGTGCTCCGCGAACACCGGGAGGTTGCGGCCGAAGTTGGACCAGCCGCTGGCGCCGGGGCCGCCGCCGTGCAGCAGGATCACGACGGGGGCGTCCGGGTTGTCCGGGCCCGCCTCGTGGTAGTGCAGGTTGAGGCCGCCGGCCTTGACGGTCTTCGACGTGTTCTCGTACGTAAGGGTGCTCACAGCATCGTGTCCTGGATGTCGAGGCCGAGGGCGCTCTGGCCGTAGAGGAGGAGGGCCCGCTCGGGGTCGTTGGCGGCGTGGCCGCGGCCGGTGTGGACGTCACGCCAGGCGCGCTGCACCGGGTTCGGGCTGGTGCGCATGGCGCTGCCGCCCGCGTTCTCGACGAGGAGGTCGACGGCGCCGACGCAGCGCTCGGTGGCGAGGACCTGGTCGCGGCGGGCGCGGGCACGCAGGCCCATCGGGAGTTCCTCGCCGGCCTCGGCGAGGGCGTACAGCTCGGCGATGTTGCGCTGGAGCTGGAGGGCGGAGGCGTCGATGTCGGACGCGGCGCGGGCGATGCGGACCTGGGCGAACGGGTCCTCGGCGACCTGCTGGCCGTAGGAGACGCGGAAGCGCTTCTGGGTGGCCTCGACGTAGGCCTCGAAGGCGCCCTCGGCGATGCCGACGATGGGCGTCGAGATGGTCGTGGTGAAGACCGCGGCGTACGGGAGTCGGTAGAGCGGCTCCGGGTTGATCTCGTGGCCGGGCACGTTCAGGGCCGTGACCGGGCCGAAGCTGAGGGCGCGGTGCTCGGGCACGAAGACGTCTTCGCAGACCACGTTGTTGGAGCCGGTGCCGCGCAGGCCGACGGTGTCCCACACGTCGTCGATGCGGTACTCGGCGCGCGGCACGAGGAAGGTCCGCATGTCGACGGGCCGGCCGTCGGCGTCGGTGACGAGGCCGCCGAGGAGGACCCAGTCGGCGTGGTCGCAGCCGGAGGAGAAGCTCCAGGAGCCGCTGATGCGGAAGCCGCCGTCGACGGGGGTGACCTTGCCGGTCGGCGCGTACGAGGAGCTGATGCGCGTCGACTGGTCCTGGCCCCATACCTCTTCCTGGGCGCGCGGGTCGTACAGCGCGACGTGCCAGGGGTGGACGCCGACGACGGAGGCGACCCAGCCGGTGGAGCCGCAGGCGCGGGCGATCTCGCGGACGGCCTCGTAGAAGAAGGCGGGGTCGGCGGCGTAGCCACCGTAGGAGCGGGGCTGGAGGAGCCGGAAGAAGCCGGTCTGCTCCAGCTCCTTGATCGACGTTTCGGGCACCTTGCGCAGCTTCTCCGCCTCGGCGGCACGCTCACGCAGCGCGGGCGTGAGGGCGCGGACCGCTTCGAGTACGGCGGCCGGGGTGGCCGGGAATTCGCTCATGCCGAGGCCCCTCTCAAGGGTGCGGGTTCGAGTGGTGTGGAACGTACGCCCACGGCGCGCGGAGCGAGAACCTGGGGTTCCCGCTGAATGGGAACCCTGTCGGGGGTCGGTCTCCGGGGCCGTCGCGGACCGGCTGCGTGCCGGTCGCCGGGCGTTCACCGACGGGCCACCGGGGGACCACGTCGGTCAGTAGGTTGTGGTGGCCATGTCCGTCCCGACCCTTTGGAGCGCTGTGAACCTCCCTCTCTCCGGCACCCTGCACGCCGTGCTTTTCGACATGGACGGCACGCTCGTCGACACCGAGGAGCTGTGGCTCGACGTCGTCGAGGAGGTGACGGCGCGGCACGGCGGGACGCTGGGCGCGCAGGGCCGCGAGGCGGTCCTCGGCCGCTCGGTGGAGGACACGGCGGAGCTGTTGTACGGGTCCCTGGGCGTCCCGCGCGCCCGGCTCGCGGACGAGCTGGGCCGGGGTTTCTCCGACAGCCTCGCGGGCGGGGCGGTGCCGCGGCCGGGGGCGCTGGCGCTGCTCGCGGCGCTGCGTGCGGAGTCGGTGCCGACGGCGCTGGTGTCGGCTTCGCCGCGGGCGGTGGTGCGGCAGATCGCGGGGTCGCTGGACGGGCACGGGTTCGACGCGGTGTTCGGCGCGGAGGACACGCCGCGTACGAAGCCGGCGCCCGATCCGTATCTGGCGGCGGCCGCGCGCCTTGGGGCTGACCCGGCGCGATGTGTGGCGGTGGAGGACACCCCGACCGGTGTGGCGTCGGCGGAGGCGGCCGGCTGCGTGGTGCTCGCGGTCCCGTCGGTGCAGCCGATAGCGCCCGGACCTGGCCGAACGGTGTTGACGGATCTCACACGGGCCGATGTGGGACTGCTGCGTTCGATGGTGCGGGAGGCAGCTTCCGAGGCGGGCTGACGCCCCGTCTAAGTATTCCGAACCGAAATACATGGCCCAGGGCTCTTCCCCTGGGTCCACCCCCCGTGGGAAGGTCGGCGCGAGGTCGTCCACGCGCCCGCAATGTCGCGGATGCGCCCTGTGTCCTGGGGGATCAAGCCATGCCCGAGCAGACTGGGACCGTCGGCACCGCCGCAGCACCCTCGCTCCTTGAGAAGGCCGCGAAGGTGCTCGGCGCTTTCGACGGCGCACAGCCGCGCCTCTCGCTGACCGAGGTCATCCGCCGATCCGGGATCCCCCGTTCGTCCGCCCACCGCATCCTCGATCAGCTGGTGCGGCTCGGGTGGCTCGACCGGGAGGGCCGCGACTACCGCATGGGCATCGGGATGCTCGAACTCGGTGCGCTCGCCTCCCACCACAACCGGCTGCGCCGCGCCGCGCTCCCGCGCCTGCACGCGCTGCACGAGTCGACCGGCCACCTGGTCCACCTCTACGTCCTGGACGGCGCCGAGGTGGTCTGCCTGGAGCGGATCGGCGGCCTGCACGACACGTCGGTGCCCTCGCGGGTCGGCGGCCGGATGCCCGCGTACTGCACGGCGGCCGGCAAGGCGATCCTCGCGTTCAGCGACCCGCAGGCCGTCGAGGAGGTCCTCGCGCAGGGCCTTCGCCCGCGTACCCAGCGCACCCTCACGCATCCGACGGCGCTGCGCTCCGCGCTCGCCGCGGCCCGGGACCGGGGCGTCGCCTTCGACCAGGAGGAGAGCCACCGGGACGTCGTCTGTGTCGCGGCCCCGCTGCGCGGCGCGGGCCGGGCCATCGCCGCGATCTCCCTGTCGGGCAAGGGCCTGGCGGCCCAGCGCGACCTCGAACGACTCACGCCCGCCCTTCTCGCCTGCGCACGCACCGTCTGGCGTGACCTGCACGGTCCGGGCCGCACCAGCCGCTCGGCCCCGCCGCCGAGCTGTGAGCCCGGTGTCTCCGAGCAGGCGATGGACAACATGATGGGCTGGCTTCGCTCCAGCGAATGGATGTGACACGTGACCGTGCCCGAACTCGGTTTGATGGCACCCATGTCCGACGGCCTGATCACTTCTGGCACCTTCCTGCGCGACCTCGCACGCACCCTGGAGGAGGAGTCGGTCGAGTCCTTCTGGACCGTTGAGCACGTCGTCGTCGCCGACTCCTACGAACCGCTCTACCCGTACTCCGACGGCGGCCGGATGCCGAGCGCGTCCGGCGCCGTGCCGATGCCCGACCCCTTGGAGACGATCGCGTTCATGGCGGGCGCCTCGACGTCGCTGCGCTTCGGTACGGCGATGATGGTCGCCCCGCTGCACAGCCCCGCCGTCCTCGCCAAGCGCGCCGCGACGATCGACCGGCACTCCGACGGACGCCTCCTGCTGGGCCTCGGCATCGGCTGGCAGAAGGAGGAGTACGCGGCCGTGAACGTGCCGTACGCGGCGCGCGGCAAGCGTCTTGAGGAGTGCGTGGGCGCGATGCGCGCCCTGTGGTCCGACTCCCCCGCCTCGTTCGCGGGTGAGTACGTCTCGTTCGAGAAGCTGCACAGCCTGCCGCGGCCCGTGTCCGGCCGCGTCCCTGTCGTCCTCGGCGGCAACAGCGAGCCGGCGGTCCGGCGCGCGGGGCGGATCGCGGACGGCTGGTTCCCCTACACGATCGGGCCCGACGAGTTCGCGGAGCGCGCCGAGCTGCTGCGCAAGAGCGCCGTGGAGGCGGGGCGGGCCGAGGACGCGGTGGAGATCACCGTGTGGCCCGGCTCGTGCGACCCCAAGAAACAGTGGGACCCCGACTGGGTGCGCCGTTACGTGGACGCGGGCGCGACGCGCATCGTCACCTACCCGCGCACCGACGGCCCCGCCGGTCTGCTCGGCCCGCGCGGACTCGACGCGCTGCGCGAGCAGCTGACCCAGTTCCGTACGGCCGTCCTGGAGGCACTGTGAGCACCGTCGGCAGCACCCCGCAGGAAGTGCACATCCTGGACCGGCTGGTCCTGCCCGTCGACGAGGCGGACCCCTGGCTCGCGCGCTGGCGCACCGACTACCTGCCCGCCGCGCGCGGCCGGGACATGAGCCCGGCCCGCGTCTGGCAGGGCCACTCGGGCCCCGACACCGTCGAGGTGCAGGTCCTGTGGACCGTGCCGGGCGTCATCCCGTTCTTCGCGATGCGTTCGGTGGCCAATGCGGACCCGCGCATCACGGAGTTCTGGGAGCGTACGGACGCGGTGGCGGTGGAGCGGGACCGGCGCGTGCTGCGCCCGGTCTCGGACACCGGCGAGCAGTCCGCCGGCCGCGTTCCGGTCCGGCGTACGCAGGACACGTCGACGGCGAAGGGCGTGCGGTGGGTCGTCCATGCCGCCGGCGCCCCCGACCCCGCGAAGCTCCCCTCCGCTGTCACGGACGTGAGCTGGGGTGTCGACGAGCAGGGCTCCATCGGCGGGCAGGGCGCGACCTGGGACCTGCTCACCGACGAGCCCGCGCCGGAGGTGGCCGCCACGGTGGAGGGCGCCGTCGCGCTCGCGCCGCTCGCCGCACACCACGTACCGCTGGAAGGGCGCCGCGTGAAACGCACCCTGTTCCTGGCCGTGCGGCCCGGCACCGACCCGGACCTCGTGACCCGCTTCGAGGAGGACCTGCTGGCCATGCCCCGGCACATCTCCACGATCAGGTCGTGGTCGCTGAGCCGCGTCGACCAGGAGCTGTCCCCGTCCCGCTGGACCCACGTGTGGGAGCAGGAGTACGAGGACGCGGCCGGGCTCAACGGCGAGTACCTCCAGCACCCCTTCCACTGGACGTATGTCGACCGGTGGTTCGACTCGGAGGTGCCGGGGTCGATCGTCGAGCCGCGGCTCGCGCATCTGTACCGGTGGGCCGACGGGCCGGTCCTCACCGAGAACCGGCCGTGAGGAAGTTGCCGTAAGGAAGTTGCCGTAAGGAAGTTGCCGTAAGGAGGTGGCCGGTCATTCCCCTCGGGGAGTGGCCGGCCTTCATGCACGTGGCCGTGGCCCCTCCGGGAGTGACCGGCCACCGGCCTTCACACAAGAAGTGGCCGGCAATTCCCCGAGGGGAGTTGCCGGCCACTCTTTTCCTCCCGAAGCGCCCTCAGGAGGCGTAGGTGATCTCCACCCGGTCGCTGAGCGGGACCGCCTGGCAGGCCAGGATGTACCCGTCGGCGACGTCCTCGTCGTCGAGGACCTCGTTACGGATCATCTTCACCTCGCCCGACACGACCCGGCAGCAGCAGGCGCTGCACGCACCCTCGCGGCACGAGAACGGTGCGTCGAGGCCCGCGGCCAGCATCGCGTCGAGCAGCGGGGTGTCCTCGGACCAGCCCAACTCGGTGGTCTCGCCGTCGAGTTCGACGGAGGCCTGGTGCGTGGGGGCACCGTCGCTCTGCTTCACAACCTGCGGCGCGAACACGTCGTCCGAGAGCGAGAAGTACTTCTCGCGGTGGATGTGCCGGCCGCCGACCGCGCGCAGGGCACTCTCCGCCGCGTCCATCAGCGGGGCCGGGCCGCACAGGTGGGCGGCACGGTCCGCGTAGGGCGCGAGGGCCGAGGCGAGCAGCTTCTCCGTGGGCAGACCCTGGAGCGCCTCCAGCCAGTGGACGACGTTGAAGCGGCCCGCGAACTCCTCGGCGAGGCCCCAGAGTTCGTCACGGAAGATGACGGACGACTCGTCGCGGTTGGCGTAGAGGAGCGTCACCTTGCCGGTGCCGGCGTTGAGCACGGACTTGGCGATCGAGATGACGGGCGTGATGCCGCTGCCGCCCGCGACGAGGATCAGGTCCGCGTCCAGGTCGGCGGGGGTGAAGGTGCCGCCCGGCGGGAGGATCTCCAGCTCGTCGCCGGCCTTGACCTGGTCGCAGATCCAGCCCGAACCGACGCCGCCGGCGACCTTCTTGACCGTGACCTTCATCGGCTCACCGGTGTGCGGGGAGCTGGCCAGGGAGTAGCAGCGGGCCCCGCCGCCCGGGAGGCGCACGGTCAGGAACTGGCCGGGCTTGTACGGGAGTTGGGCGTCCAGGACGAGGGACACCGCGTCGGCGGTCTCCCGCACGACGTCGGCGACCTTGACGAAGAGGCTAGACATCGGCCACCTCCAGCGTCCCGTTCTCGACGGCCGCGTCGATGGCCGCGCGCAGCTGGTCGCAGCCGCGGACACGGGCGCTCAGCTCGCCGGCGGCGACGCGCTCCGCGATGGTCGGGCAGACCTCGGCGGCCTCGTCGGTCCACTGGACCTGGGTGTGGGCGGGGCTGAACTTCTCGCACAGGACCTGGTTGCCGCAGGCCCCGCATTCGACCGGGCGCATCACTTGGCCGCCTGACGTGCGGCGAGGTTCGCCTCGACCTCGGCGCGCCATGCTGCGTTGGCGCGCTCGGTGTCGATCTCGAACTCGAAGCGGCGGACCATCTCGTCCTTGACGTCGGCGACGTCGACGTAGAACTGCTCGTACCAGCGGCGGAGCTGGTAGACCGGGCCGTCCTCCTCGGTGAGGAGCGGGTTGTCGATCCGGGTCTTGTTCTTCCAGATCTCGACGTCCTGCTCGAAGCCGACCGCGAGGCCCTCGGAGGTGAGACGGGCCGCGTCGGCGGCCTGCTCGTCGCTCATCCCGGGGAGCTTCTTGACGATCGCTCCGTACATGAGCATGAAGCTGTTCTCGTCGATCGGGTAGTGGCAGTTGATGAGGACGGACTCCATCTCCACGCCTCCCCCGACATCGCTCCACAGCTTGTCGATCATGTAGGAGGGCCCGAAGTACGAGGCGTCCGAGCGCAGTCCGCCCTCCGAGGAGAGGGTGCCGAGCTCGACGTCACCGCGCGGCGTCGACTCCATGTACTGGGTGGCGACGTGCCCGTCGAAGATGTTCTTGAAGTAGTTCGGGAACGCGTAGTGGACGTAGTAGAAGTGCGCCATGTCCACGACGTTGTCGACGATCTCGCGGCAGTTCGAGTTCTCGACGCGCAGGGCGCTCCAGGACCAGTCGGACCACTCTTCGCCGCCGAAGCCCTCGATCTCCGGAATGGTCACGTCGGCCGGCGGCTGGTTGCCCTCCGGGTCGTGCCACACGTAGAGCTGGCCGTTGCGCTCCAGGGTCGTCCAGGAGCGGGTCCTGGCGCGCGGCGGGACGCGGCGGGCGTACGGGATGCCCGCGCAGCGGCCGTCGCCGGACCAGCGCCAGTCGTGGAAGGGGCACGCGACGGCGTCGCCCTTGACGGTGCCGTGCGCGAGGTTGCCGCCCATGTGGGGGCAGAAGGCGTTGAGGACGTGCAGTTCGTTGTCCTCCTCACCGCGGAAGACGACGAGCTTCGTGCCGAACGCCTCGATCTCGTGCGGGCCGTCCTGGCGGAAGTCGGCGGCCAGGCCGATACAGTGCCAGCCGCGCGCGAAACGGGCGGGGGGCGCGCCCGAATCGATGACGCGGATCTCTTGCTGTGCGGTCATGTCGTTCGCCCCACCTTTCAGTCGCGTGCCGCGAGTTCGACGGCGATGTCGATGAGCTGGTCCTCCTGGCCGCCGACGAGGCGGCGCTTCCCGGCGGTGAGCAGGATCTCCGCGCCGGAGACGCCGTAGCGCTCGGCCTGCCGGTAGGCGTGCTTGAGGAAGCTGGAGTAGACGCCGGCGTGGCCCATGAGGAGGGACATCCGGTCGAGCAGGCACTCGTCGTCCATGACGGGCCGCACGACGTCCTCGGCGGCGTCGATGATCTTCAGGACGTCGATGCCGGTGCGGATGCCCATCTTCTGGCAGACGGCGGCGAACGCCTCGACGGGCGTGTTGCCGGCGCCCGCGCCGAGGCGGCGGGTCGAGCCGTCGATCTGGAGGGCGCCGGCCCGCACGGCGGCGACGGAGTTGCCGACGCCGAGGCCCAGGTTCTCGTGGCCGTGGAAGCCGACCTGCGCGTCGTTGCCGAGTTCGGCGACGAGGGCGGAGACCCGGTCGGTGACGTCGTCCATCACCAGGGCGCCGGCCGAGTCGACGACGTAGACGCACTGGCAGCCCGCGTCGGCCATGATGCGGGCCTGCTTGGCCAGGTTCTCCGGGGTCGTGGAGTGCGCCATCATCAGGAAGCCGACGGTCTCCAGGCCCATCTCGCGGGCCAGACCGAAGTGCTGGACGGAGATGTCGGCCTCGGTGCAGTGCGTCGCGATGCGGCAGACGGTCGCGCCGTTCCCGTGCGCGGTGCGGATGTCGTCCTTCACGCCGAGGCCCGGCAGCATCAGGAACGCGATCTTCGCGTTCTGCGCCGTGTCGACGGCGACCTTGATGAGCTCCTGCTCGGGCGTCTTGGAGAACCCGTAGTTGAAGGACGAGCCGCCCAGGCCGTCGCCGTGCGTGACCTCGATGACGGGGACACCGGCGCCGTCGAGCGCGCCGACGATGCTGCGCACGTCCTCGGCGGTGAACTGGTGGCGCTTCGCGTGCGAACCGTCGCGCAGCGAGGAGTCCGTGATGCGGATGTCGAGGGTGTCCGAGTACGGCTTGGTGCTCATGCGCGCATTCCCTTCGCGAGCTCCTCGCCGACCTTGGTGGCGGCGGCGGTCATGATGTCGAGGTTTCCGGCGTACGGCGGCAGGAAGTCGCCGGCGCCCTCGACCTCGAGGAAGATCGCGACGCGTGCCATTCCGCCGTTCAGCGGGGACGGGTCGTCGAACTGCGGTTCCGTGCGCAGCCGGTAGCCCGGCACGTACGTCGCCACGTACTCGGCGATCTCCTTGATGGAGAGGGTGATGGCGTCCCGGTCGGCGTCCTCGGGGATGGCGCAGAAGACCGTGTCACGCATGATGACGGGCGGCTCGGCCGGGTTGAGGATGATGATCGCCTTGCCGCGCTCGGCGCCGCCGATCTCCTCGATGCCGCGCGAGGTCGTGCGGGTGAACTCGTCGATGTTCGCGCGGGTGCCGGGTCCGGCGGACACCGAGGCGACGGACGCCACGATCTCCGCGTAGGCGACGGGGACGACGCGCGAGACGGCGTACACCATGGGGATGGTGGCCTGGCCGCCGCAGGTGATCATGTTGATGTTGGCCGCGTCGAGGTGCGCGGTGAGGTTCGCGGGCGGGACCACGGCGGGGCCGACGGCGGCCGGGGTCAGGTCGATGGCCCGGATGCCGAGTTCGGCGTAGCGGGGGGCGTTGGCCCGGTGCACGTACGCGCTCGTCGCCTCGAAGACGATGTCGGGCAGCTCGCTGCCGGCGAGCAGGGCGTCGACGCCCTCGTGGCTCGCCTCGACGCCCATCTCCCGGGCCCGCGCGAGACCCGCGCTGTCCGGGTCGACACCGATCATCCAGCGGGGCTCGATGAACGGGGAGCGCTGCAGCTTGTAGAGCAGGTCGGTACCGATGTTCCCGGAGCCGACGATGGCGGCTGTGGCCTTCTTCGCAGTCATACGTACCTCAGCAGAGTCAGCAAGATCGTCGGAGTCGACGGGGTGGTGTGCGGGGGCAGGTGCGGGGTCGCGTCCGCGGTCGTGTGCGGGGTCGTGTCCGCGGTCATGTGCCGGTTCATGTGAACGAGAGCGAGACCGCGCCGAGCCCCGTGAAGTCGGCGATGTACGTCCGGCCGGCCTCGACGTCGATGGCGCGGGTGACGGAGCCGGGCAGGATCACGTGCCCCTTGCGCAGCGGCACGCCGAACTTGGCGACGGTGCGGGCCAGCCAGGCGACGGAGATCGCGGGGTCGCCGAGGACGGCGTCGCCCCGGCCCTGCGCGATCTCCTCGCCGTCGCTGGTCAGCCGGGCCACCATGGCCTTCAGGTCGAGGTCGCGCGGCGCGCGGCCCTCGCCGATGACGTAGCCGGCGGACGACGCGTTGTCGGCGATCGTGTCGGCGATCGTGATCTTCCAGTCGGCGATCCGGCTGTCGATCAGCTCGATGGCCGGGACGACGCGCTCGGTGGCGGCGAGTACGTCGGCGGGGGTGCAGCCCTCGCCGGGCAGGTCCTCGCCGAGCACGAAGCCGATCTCGACCTCGACGCGCGGGGCGCAGTAGCGGGCGATCTCGACGGGCTTGTCCTCGTGCAGCTCCATGTCGTCGAGGAGGTGCCCGTAGTCGGGCTCGTCGACGCCCATCATCTGCTGCATCACCGGCGACGAGAGGCCCACCTTGTGCCCGTTGATCCGGGCTCCCTCGGCGACCCGCTGCCGGATGTTGATCAGCTGGATCTCGTACGCGTCCTCGGTGCCGATGCCTTCGAAGGCATCGATGAGGGGAGCGACGGGGCTGCGGCCGAGCTCGGCGCGACGCAGCAGCGCGGCGGCGTCCTGCCGGCTCCGTACGTCAAGCATCGGGACTCCTTGGGTGGTGTGGGGTGCGCTGGACCGCGGCGCACCGCGGTGGGCAGACCGTAGGCCGGGCCCGCGACGGTCAGGGAGCCCGGATTCCCGCTGAGCGGGAAGGTGCGTCGAACGCCGACGCGGGCGGCGGGTGAAGGCGGAGGGGGTGGCCGGCGGCCACCCCCTCACCCCTTGATGCGCGCGGCGTGCGGGGGGCTGCACCCCGCGTGGGCGCAAGTCCTACGGGCCTGAAAGGGGCGCGGGGCTGTGACATTTGCGGCTCCGCCGCGTGGGCGCGCCCAGCCCCCACCGGCCGCGCGTCGACACCCCTGCCTCCGCCTCCTCCCCCATCCCCCCCCCGCAACAGGCGAGAGCCTTACTGGCTCCCGTAAACCGCCCCCGGCGTCTCCGAGCGGCCGAGGAGTTCCCTGGCCGCTTCGCCGGCCTCGGTCGGGGTCCAGCGGGCTGCCTTGTCGGCGGTGGGGCCGGGGCGCCAGCCCTCCATGACCGTGATGCGGCCGGCCTCGGCCTCGAAGACGCGGCCGGTCACGCCGTCGCTCGCGGCGGAGCCGAGCCAGACGACGATGGGCGACACGTTCTCCGGGGCCATCGCGTCGAAGCCGTCCTCGGGAACGGCCATCGTGTCGGCGAAGGTCTGCTCGGTCATGCGGGTGCGGGCCGCGGGCGCGATCGCGTTGACCTGGACGCCGTAACGGCCCATCTCGGCCGCGGCGACCAGGGTCATGCCGACGATGCCGGCCTTCGCGGCGCTGTAGTTGCCCTGGCCGACGGAGCCGAGGAGGCCCGCGCCGGACGAGGTGTTCACCACGCGGGCGACCGGCGTGCGGCCGGCCTTGGCCTCCGCGCGCCAGTGCGCCGCCGCGTGCTTCAGGGGCAGGAAGTGGCCCTTGAGGTGCACGCGCATGACCGCGTCCCAGTCGTCCTCGTCGAGGTTGACCAGCATCCGGTCGCGCAGGAAGCCCGCGTTGTTGACCAGCGTGTCCAGGCGGCCGAAGGTGTCGACGGCCGTGGCGACGAGGGACGCGGCGCCCTCGGAGGTCGCGATGTCGCCGCCGTGGGCGACCGCCTCGCCGCCCAGCGCCCGTATCTCCTCGACGACCTGGGCCGCCGGGCTGTCCGCCGCCGGGACTCCGTCGAGGCCCACCCCGAGGTCGTTGACCACGACGCGCGCGCCCTCGGCGGCGAACGCCAGCGCGTGCGCCCGGCCGAGACCTCGCCCGGCCCCGGTCACGATCACGACCCGGCCCTCGCACAGCCCGCCGCCGGTCGCGCCCGCCGAATTGTCCGTACCCTGCGTCATCTCACGACTCCTTGTTGACAGTTGCGGCGTCCAGGAACGCCGGTCGTTCCCCGCCTCCGTGCACGAGCAGATTCGCCCCGGTGATGTACGAGGCCGCGTCCGAGGCGAGGAACACCGCCGCCTCCCCGATGTCCGAGGGCTCGGCGAGCCGGCCGAGCGGCACCGTGCGGGCCACGGCCGCCACGCCGTCCTCGTCGCCGTAGTGCAGGGCCGACAGCTCCGTGCGGACCATGCCCAGGACCAGCGTGTTCACCCGGATGTCCGGGGCCCATTCCACCGCCATCGAACGCGCGAGGTTCTCGAGCCC
Organism: Streptomyces sp. NPDC046821; assembly: GCF_040645335.1. NCBI lineage: Bacteria > Bacillati > Actinomycetota > Actinomycetes > Kitasatosporales > Streptomycetaceae > Streptomyces > Streptomyces sp. NPDC046821. Next base: position 176,351 of record NZ_JBEYYB010000014.1, read on the forward strand.
GGCCTTGGCCGCGCCGTACGCCGCCGTGCCCGGGGAGGGCCGCGTCCCGCTCACGCTGCCGATCATCACGATCGACCCGCGCGTGCGCCGAAGGTGCTCGCGGGCGGCCAGCGACGCGGTCATCGGCGCGGTGAGATTGAGCTCGACCACGCGCGCGTGCCGCTCGGCGTCGGACTCGCCGAGCAGGCGGTACGGCGTGCCGCCCGCATTGTTCACCAGTACGTCCAGCCGGTCGAGGCCCGCGAAGAAGCTCTGCACGGCCTGGCCGTCCCGCAGGTCGACCGGCACGAACTCGCAGCCGGGTATGGGCTCTTCCGGTGGCCTGCGCGCGCAGATCACGACTTCCGCGCCGGCCCGCACGAAGCTCGCCGCGATCCCGGCGCCCACTCCGCGGGTGCCCCCGGTGACGACCGCGACCTTGCCTTTCAGACTCTCACCGCTCAGATCCATCCCCGGTCCATTCCGCTCGTCCTCATCGCCTGCTACCTTCCTACCAAACAAACGTTAGGTGGAAAGGTAGCTGAACGCCATGGGTGTCTCCACCTCCTCACCCGAAAAGGGCATCGCCGTCGTCACGGTGGACTTCCCTCCGGTCAACGCACTTCCGGTGCAGGGCTGGTACGACCTGGCCGACGCGCTGCGCGCCGCCGGCCGCGACCCCGACGTGCGCTGCGTCGTCCTGGCCGCCGAGGGCCGAGGGTTCAACGCGGGCGTCGACATCAAGGAGATGCAGCGCGACACCGCGTCCGGCGGCCACGGCGCCCTGATCGGCGCGAACCGCGGCTGCTACGAGGCCTTCGCGGCCGTGTACGAGTGCGAGGTCCCCGTCGTCGCCGCGGTCAACGGCTTCTGCCTGGGCGGCGGCATCGGCCTCGTGGGGAACGCGGACGCGATCGTCGCCTCGGACGACGCGACGTTCGGTCTCCCCGAGCTGGACCGCGGTGCCCTCGGCGCCGCGACGCACCTCGCCCGGCTCGTGCCGCAGCACATGATGCGCGCGCTCTACTACACGTCGCGCACGGCGACGGCGCAGGAGCTGCACCAGCACGGCTCGGTCTGGAAGGTCGTGCCGCGCGCCGAGCTGGCCGACGCCGCGCTCGAGCTGGCCCGCGAGATCGCGCAGAAGGACGGGTATCTGATCCGGCTGGCCAAGGCCGCGATCAACGGCATCGACCCCGTCGACGTCCGCCGGAGCTACCGCTTCGAGCAGGGCTTCACGTTCGAGGCGAACCTCAGCGGTGTCGCCGACCGCGTCCGCGACACCTTCGGCGGGGACACCGCCGCTTCCCGGGAGGACTCCAAGTGACCGACAAGACCATGACTCCCGAGGAGGTCGTCGGCCGGCTCCGCAGCGGCATGACGATCGGCATCGGCGGCTGGGGCTCGCGCCGCAAGCCGATGGCCCTCGTCCGCGCGATCCTGCGCAGTGACATCACGGACCTGACCGTCGTCTCGTACGGCGGCCCCGACGTCGGCCTGCTCGCCGCCGCCGGGAAGATCCGCAAGCTGGTCACGCCGTTCGTGACGCTCGACTCCATCCCGCTCGAACCGCACTTCCGCGAAGCCCGCCAGAACGGCGCCTTCGAGCTGACGGAGGTCGACGAGGCGATGTTCATGTGGGGCCTGCACGCCGCGGCGAACCGGCTCCCCTTCGTCCCGGTCCGCGCCGGCATCGGCTCCGACGTCATGCGCGTCAACCCGGCTCTGAAGACGGTCAACTCGCCGTACGCGGACGGCGAGACGTTCGTCGCGATGCCCGCGCTGCGCCTGGACGTCGCGCTGGTCCACATGAACCGCGCGGACCGGCACGGCAACGGCCAGTACCTGGGCCCCGACCCGTACTTCGACGACCTGTTCTGCGAGGCGGCCGACGAGGCGTACATGTCGTGCGAGCAGCTCGTCGAGGGGTTCGGGGACGCCGTCCCGCAGACCCTCCTCGTCAAGCGGCACGCGGTCACCGGTGTCGTCGAGACGCCGAACGGCGCGCACTTCACGTCCTGCGTCCCCGACTACGACCGGGACGAGGCCTTCCAGAAGCTGTACGCGTCCACGCCGTTCGCCGAGTTCGCCGAGCGATTCCTGCCGGCGGACGGTGACGAGAAGGGTTACCAGGAAGCGGTCCGCGCCTGGCGCGACGAGCAGGCCACCGCGGCGGCCGACGCCCCCGCGAAGGCCGCCAAGGCCGTGGCGCCCGCCGCTCCCGCCGACTCTCCGAGCCGCGCCGAGTACTGCGTGGTCGCCTGCGCCGACGCATGGCGCGACAACGGCGAGGTCCTGGCCAGCCCGATGGGCATGATCCCGTCCGTCGGTGCCCGCCTCGCCAAGCGCACCTTCTCCCCCGACCTGCTCCTCACGGACGGCGAGGCGAGGACCGTACGTCTGGACGGCGAGACCGAGGGCTGGCTGCCCTACCGTCTGCACCTCGCGTTCGTCACCGGCGGCAAGCGCCACGTCATGATGGGCGCCAGCCAGATCGACCGGCACGGCAACCAGAACATCTCGTGCATCGGCGACTGGGAGCGCCCGGCCCGCCAGCTCCTCGGCGTGCGCGGCGCCCCGGTCAACACCCTGAACAACCCGGTGAGTTACTGGGTTCCCAAGCACTCCGCGCGCGTGTTCGTGGAGAAGGTCGACATGATCAGCGGTGTCGGGTACGACAGCGCCGCCGCGGCCGGCCCGTCGGCGACGCGCTACCACCGCATCCCGCGCGTGGTGTCGAACCTCGGCGTCTTCGACTTCGAGACCCCGGACCGCTCGATGCGTCTCGTGTCCGTGCACCCCGGTGTCACGGTCGACGAGGTCCTGGCGGCCACGGGCTTCGAGCTGACGCTGCCGGACGGGGGCGAGGTGCCGTTCACACGCGAGCCCACCGAGGAGGAGCTGCGCCTGATCCGGGAGGTCATCGACCCGAAGGGCCTGCGCGACCGCGAGGTCAAGCCCGTATGAGCGACGCACTTGTCGAGACACCGTTCACGAAGCTCGTAGGTGTCCGGCACCCGATCGTGCAGACCGGTATGGGCTGGGTCGCGGGACCCCGCCTCGTGTCGGCCTCCGCGAACGCCGGGGTGCTCGGCATCCTCGCCTCCGCCACGATGACCCTCGACCAGCTCAAGTCGGCTGTGCGCGAGGTCAAGTCCCGTACGGACCAGCCCTTCGGGGTCAATCTGCGCGCGGACGCGGGCGACGCGCGGGACCGGGTGCGCGTGATCATCGACGAGGGCGTGAAGGTCGCGTCGTTCGCGCTCGCGCCGTCCCGTGACCTGATCTCCGAGCTGAAGGACGCGGGCGTCGTCGTCATCCCGTCGATCGGCGCGCGGCGGCACGCGGAGAAGGTCGCCGCGTGGGGCGCGGACGCGGTCATCGTCCAGGGCGGCGAGGGCGGCGGGCACACGGGTGACGTCTCGACGACGGTCCTGCTGCCGCAGGTCGTCGACGCGGTGGACATCCCGGTGATCGGCGCGGGCGGCTTCCACGACGGGCGCGGCCTGGTCGCCGCGCTCGCCTACGGGGCGGCCGGCATCGCCATGGGCACGCGTTTCCTGCTCACTTCGGACTCGACTGTTCCGGATGCGGTGAAGGCGCGCTATCTTGCGGCGACGGTCAAGGACGTCACCGTGACGACAGCGGTCGACGGCCTGCCGCACCGGATGCTCCGTACGGATCTCGTCGACTCGCTGGAGAAAGCGGGCCGTACGCGCGCGCTCGCCCAGGCGGTGAAGCGCGCGGCGGGGTTCCGGAAGCTGTCGGGGCTGTCCTGGCCGCAGATGATCCGTGACGGTCTCGCCATGAAGCACGGCAAGGACCTGTCGTGGAGCCAGATCCTGCTGGCCGCGAACACCCCCATGCTCCTGAAGGCCTCCATGGTCGAGGGCCGTACCGACCTCGGCATCATGGCGTCGGGCCAGGTCGCGGGGGTGATCGAGGACCTGCCCAGCTGCGAGGAACTCGTCACCCGTGTGATGGAAGAGGCCCGGCACGTGCTCGGCACCCTGCCAACCCCAGGGTGATCCCGCTTTCCCGCAAGGGAGTTCAGCGATGCCACGCACACCAGGCGGCGTGTCCCGGCGAGCCTTCGTCGGCGCCACGCTCACCACCCTGACCGCGACCGCGGTCGCCCCCGGCGCCCTCGCGGCGTCCCGGGGGCGCCCCTTCGGGGACACCCCGATCCGCCAGATCCCCCTCCAGGGCGCGGTCAACGTCCGTGACGTGGGTGGCTACCGGGGCTACGGCGGCCGGCGCGTCCGGCACGGGCTCGTCTACCGCTCGGACGCGCTGAGCAAGATCACCGACGCGGACGTCACCACGCTCGCGGGGCTCGGCCTGGGCCAGGTGGTCGACTACCGCGTGCCGGTGGAGCTCCAGTACGACGGCCAGGACCGCCTCCCGGCCGGGCTGACCGCCACGGCCCGTCCGGTCGCCGACAACGGTCTGTACGCGCAGATGATGACGGCGATCGGCTCCAAGGACCCGGCGAAGCAGGAGGAGTTGCTGGGCGGTGGCCGGGGCGCCGCGTTCATGCGGACCGTGTATCAGCAGTTCGTGTCGAACGCGGACAACCGCACACGGTTCGCGGACACGCTGCGCGACGCCGCACAGGGTCCCGGCGCGGGGGGTGCGCTCCTGTACCACTGCACGTCCGGCAAGGACCGCACGGGCTGGACGACGTACCTGTTGCTGCGCCTGCTCGGGGTGGGTGAACGGGACGCCGTGGCCGACTACTTGGCGTCGAACACGTTCCGCGCCGCGTACGACGCCAAGGTACGGGCCGGGCTGAAGCAGTCCGGAATGATGGCGAACCCGGACCTGCTGATCCCGCTCCAGGAGGTCCGCACGGAGTATCTCCAGTCCGCGCTCGACCAGGTACGCACGGACTACGGAAGCCTCGGCCGCTACGTGTCTGAGGGCCTCGGCCTCGACCACCGCGCTGTCGGAGCGCTCCGGACCCGGCTGCTCGACTGACGAGTCCGAGCACCGAAAAGGGCGGGGCGGCGGGAAGAGTCTTCCCACCGCCCCGCCCTTTGACTTCAGACGGTGCGGGCCGTGCGTGCGGCGCCGACGTGCGGGCGGTGCTTACGCGCCCGGCGCCACGCGGACCTTGGCCCGCACGCCCTCCGAGCCCGCCGGCCACGACCGCTATGCCTTCAGCCCCGCGGTCCTTACGCAGCCGCGCCACGCTCAGCGTCGCGTGGCACCCGGCGAACACGTCCCCCGCGCCCGCCGACACTCTGCCCCGCGACGCCCTCCAGGCACCGCCACCCGGCGAGCGACCGCCCCGACGGCCTGGCCACGACCGCTTCGGCTTCAGCCGCCGCAGACCTTACGCAGCCGCGCCGCGCCCCGCATCGCGCGGACCCCGGCGCGCACGCCCGCCGCGTCCGCCCGCGCTCTGGCCCGCGCCGCCCTGACCGGGACCGCCCTGGCCACGACCGCCACGGCCACCGGCAACGGCCTGACCACGGCCTCCGCCCTGGCCACCGCCTTCGCCACGACCGGCCTGCGCGCGCCCGCCCTGGGTGCGTCCGGCCTGGCCGGCGCCCTGGCCGCGTCCGCTGCCGCCACGGCCGCCGCGGCGGGCCCTGCGGGTGCCGGTGGCAGCCGGAGGCGTCGGCTCCGGGACCTCGATGACGACGGCGACGCCGGACGGCTCGCGGGCGCCGGTGATGCGGACGAGTTCCTCGTCGGTGGACTTGACCTCGGCGGTCTGCGGGCGGATGCCCGCGTCGCGCATGAGGCGCGTGACGTCGCGCTTCTGGTCCGGCAGGACGAGCGTGACGACGCTGCCGGACTCGCCGGCGCGGGCCGTGCGGCCGCCGCGGTGCAGGTAGTCCTTGTGCTCGGTGGGCGGGTCGACGTTCACGACGAGGTCGAGGTCGTCGACGTGTATGCCCCGGGCGGCGACGTTCGTCGCGACGAGGGCGGTGACCCGGCCGTCCTTGAACTGTTCGAGCGTGCGGTTGCGCTGCGGCTGCGAGCGTCCGCCGTGCAGCGGCGCCGCGAGCACGCCGTTGGCAAGAAGCCGCTTGGCGAGCCGGTCGGCGGAGCGCTTGGTGTCGACGAAGAGGATCACGCGGCCTTCGCGGGCGGCGATGCGCGCGGTGACGGCCTTCTTGTCGGTGTCGTCGAGCACGTGCAGGACGTGGTGCTCCATCGTGGTCACGGCGCCCGCCGAGGGGTCCACGGAGTGGACGACCGGGTCGGTCAGGAACTGCTTGACGAGCCGGTCCACGTTCCGGTCGAGCGTCGCCGAGAACAGCATCGTCTGACCGCCGGGGGCAACCTGCTTGAGCAGCGCGGTGACCTGCGGCATGAAGCCCATGTCGGCCATCTGGTCGGCCTCGTCGAGGACGGTGATCCGCACCTCGGACAGGTCGCAGTCGCCGCGCTCGATGAGGTCCTTGAGGCGTCCGGGCGTCGCCACGACGACGTCGGCGCCACGGCGCAGGGAGCTCGCCTGGCGGGAGATCGACATGCCGCCGACGACGGTGGTCAGCCGCAGCCGCACGGCACCCGCGTACGGGGTGAGGGCGTCGGTGACCTGCTGGGCGAGTTCGCGCGTCGGCACCAGGACGAGGGCGAGCGGCGTGCGCGGCTCCGCCTTGTTCCCGGCGGTGCGGGCGAGCAGCGGCAGGCCGAACGCGAGGGTCTTGCCGGAGCCGGTGCGGCCCCGGCCGAGGAGGTCACGGCCCGCGAGGGAGTTGGGGAGGGTGGCGCCCTGGATGGGGAACGGTTCGACGACGCCCTGCTCGCCGAGCGTCTTCAGGATGCCGGCCGGCATGTCGAGTTCGGCGAACGTGGCGGCCGCGGGCAGCGCGGGCGTCGTGTTCTCCGGCATCGTGAATTCCTGCGGCGGCGTGGGCCGGCGCTCGGGGGCGCGGCCCTTTCCGCCGGACCTTCCGCCTCGGGCGCTCCTTCCGGCGTTTCCGGCACCCGCGTTTCCTGAGGCGGACGCGGAACGGTTGCGGGAGGGGCGGGGCGGACGTGCGGGGTTAGCCATGCGGGCATGCCTTCCTGGGCCTGGGCGGCCGGGAGCCGGGGCCATCGACGCGTTGCGAGGCGCCGGCCGGGTGGGGCCATCGACGCGTCTGCGGGCCGCAGGCCTGGGGACAGCACGGGCCGGGGCCCGCACCTTCGCGGTGCGGACCCCGGCCGTGGGGTGCGTGATCCTTGGGATCAAGCGGTGTTTCAGGCGGGGAGGATGTTCTCCGCCTGGGGGCCCTTCTGGCCCTGCGTGACGTCGAACGTCACCTTCTGGCCCTCCTGGAGCTCACGGAAGCCCTGGGTGGCGATGTTCGAGTAGTGGGCGAAGACGTCGGCGCCGCCGCCGTCCTGCTCGATGAAGCCGAAGCCCTTTTCCGAGTTGAACCACTTCACGGTTCCGGTGGCCATAACAATCTCCTTCACTGGGGCGGTACGGAGACCCGAGTGATCCGGATCTCCAGTCGCACAATGAGCCCCATCCGGAGTGGCCCGAGGACCGGCCGGAAAAAACTAATGCGCCTGAGGATTCCCGTCAGGCGCACATAAAGTCTATGGGTACCAAAACTGCAACGTCATGGACCATAGCACGCCGGTCAAGGGACCAGGGCCTCTCGTCTGGGACTACAGACGCTCGATGATCGTCACGTTCGCCTGGCCGCCGCCCTCGCACATGGTCTGCAGGCCGTAGCGGCCGCCCGTGCGCTCCAGCTCGTGCAGCAGGGTCGTCATGAGCTTCACGCCGGTGGCGCCGAGGGGGTGGCCGAGGGCGATCGCGCCGCCGTTCACGTTGACCTTGTCCGGGTCGGTGCCGGTCTCCTTGAGCCAGGCGAGGACGACGGGGGCGAAGGCCTCGTTGATCTCGACGAGGTCGATGTCCTCCATGGACATGCCGGTCTTCTTCAGCGCGTACGCCGTGGCCGGGATCGGCGCGGAGAGCATCCGGATGGGGTCCTCGCCGCGCACCGAGAGGTGGTGGATGCGGGCGCGCGGGGTGAGGCCGTACTCGCGGACGGCGCGCTCGGAGGCGATGAGCATCGCGGCGGCGCCGTCGGAGACCTGCGAGGAGCAGGCCGCGGTGATCGTGCCGCCCTCGACGACGGTCTTGAGGCCGGCCATCTTCTCCAGGGTGGTGTCGCGGCGCGGGCCCTCGTCGACGGTGACGTCACCGTAGGCGACGGTCTCGCGGTCGAAGCGGCCCTCGTCGATGGCCCGCAGCGCGCGCTGGTGCGAGCGCAGGGCCCACTCCTCCTGGTCGCGGCGGGTGATGCCCCACTTCTTGGCGATGAGCTCGGCGCCGTGGAACTGGTTGACCGGCTGGTCGCCGTAACGGGCGCGCCAGCCCTCGCTGCCGATGTAGGGGCCGTCGGTCAGGCCGAGGGGCTCGGCGGCCTGGCGGGAGGCGAAGGCGATCGGGATCTGCGTCATGTTCTGCGTGCCGCCGGCGACGACGAGGTCCTGGGTGCCGGACAGGACACCCTGAGCCGCGAAGTGCACGGCCTGCTGCGAGGAGCCGCACTGGCGGTCGATGGTCACGCCGGGGACTTCCTCGGGCAGGCCGGCGGCCAGCCACGCCGTGCGCGCGATGTCGCCGGCCTGCGGCCCGACGGTGTCGAGGCAGCCGAAGACGACGTCCTCGACGAGGGCGGGGTCGATCGCGGAGCGGGAGACGAGCTCCTTGAGGACGTGCGCGCCGAGGTCGGCGGGGTGGGCGGCCGCGAGGCCTCCCTTGCGCCGTCCGACGGGGGTGCGTACTGCTTCGACGATGTAGGCCTCGGCCATGACGGGTTTTCCCTTCAGGGGTGGGTGACGCGTACGGCGATGCCGTCCAGGACCATCGACAGGTACTGGCGGGCGATCTCCTCGGGGCTGTGCTGTCCGCCGGGGCGGTACCAGGACGCGGCGACCCAGACGGTGTCGCGGACGAACCGGTAGGTGAGACGGATGTCGAGGTCGGCGCGGAACACCTCGGCGGCAACGCCGCGCTCGAGGGTGGCGAGCCACGCCTTCTCGAACTTGCTCTGGGATTCGGCGAGGAACTCGAAGCGCTCCTGCACCGCGAGGTGCTTGGACTCCTTCTGGTAGATGGCGACGGCGGCGCTGTGCCGGTCGATCTCCCGGAAGGATTCGGTGACGAGGGCCTCCAGGGTCTCCCTGGGGCCGAGACGGGAGTCGAGCACGGAGTCGTATCCGCGCCAGAGCTCGTCGAGGAAGGTCCGCAGGATCTCCTCGAGCATCGACTCCTTAGAGTCGAAGTGGTAGTAGAGGCTGCCGGCGAGCATCCCCGCGTGGTCGGCGATCTTGCGGACGGTGGTGGCGTTGTACCCCTGCGCGGCGAACACTTCGGCCGCCGTGTCGAGGAGTTCGCGGCGGCGCTCGGGGGAGGCGGTCACCTGGGGCTTCTTCTTGGTAGGCACATGTCCATTGTGGTCCTCGCCGATGTGGCGCCCGGGCGGTCCCTACGCATGTTGGCTGCTGACGGAGACGACCTCGCCGGTCATGTACGAGCTGTAGCCGGAGGCCAGGAACACGATCACGTTGGCGATCTCCCAGGGCTCGGCGTAGCGGCCGAAGGCCTCGCGTTCGGTGAGTTCGGCGAGGAGTTCCTCGGAGGTGACCTTCACGAGGTGGGGGTGCATGGCGAGGCTGGGCGAGACCGCGTTGACCCGGACCCCGTACTCGGCGGCCTCGATCGCGGCGCAGCGGGTGAGGGCCATGACGCCGGCCTTGGCGGCGGCGTAGTGGGACTGTCCGGCCTGGGCGCGCCAGCCGATGACGGACGCGTTGTTCACGACGACGCCCTGGCGGCCGGTGTCGCGGAAGGCGCGCAGGGCGGCCCGCGTGCAGCGGAAGGTGCCGTTCAGGGTGACGTCGAGGACGCGGGACCACTGGTCGTCGGTCATGTCGACGAGGTCGGCGGTGCCGCCGAGGCCGGCGTTGTTGACCACGATGTCGAGGCCGCCGTGGGTCTCGTGGACGAGGGCGAAGAGGGCGGCGACCTGCTCCTCGTCGGTCACGTCGCAGGGCAGCGAGGTGACGTTCTCCGCGCCGAACTCCTCGGCGAGGGCGTCCTCGCTCTCCTTGAGGCGGCGGGCGTGCGCGTCGCTGATGACGATGCGGGCGCCCTCCTCGAGGAACTTGCGTGCGGTCGCCCCGCCGATGCCCGCTCCGGCGGCGGCGGTGATGACGGCCGTACGTCCCTTGAGCAGGCCGTGGCCCGGCTCGTAGGTGGGCTTCGCGCTCATACCCGTGCCTCCTTGGGCAGGCCGAGCAGGCGCTCGGCGACGATGTTCTTCTGGATCTCGTCGGATCCGGCGTAGATGGTGTCGGCGCGGGAGAAGAGGAACAGCCGCTGCCAGTCGTCGAGTTCGTAGGGCTCACCTGCGGCGAGCGTGGAGGCGGCGCCGCACACGTCCATGGCGAGCTCGCCGAGGTCGCGGTGCCAGTTCGCCCAGTAGAGCTTGCCGACCGAGGGGTCGACGCCGCGCCGGGCGGAGGCCGCCATGGCTTCGAGCTCGATGTAGGCCTGGACGAGCCGGTCGCGGATCAGGGGGTCGGCGATCGCGCCGTTCTTCCTGGCCAGGTCGGCGAGGCCCTCCCATTCGCGGCGGAAGCCGACCTGCTGGCCGAGCGTGGACACGCCGCGCTCGAAGCCGAGGGTGGCCATCGCGATGCGCCAGCCGTTGCCCGGCTGGTCGACGATGTGGGAGGCGTCGGTGCGGGCGCCGTCGAAGAACACCTCGTTGAACTCGCTGGTGCCGGTGAGCTGCACGATGGGGCGTACGTCGACGCGGCCGGGCTCCTGGTCCAGGGGCACGAGCAGGTACGACAGGCCCGCGTGCCGCATGGAGCCGGGCTCCGTGCGGGCGACGACGAAGCACCACTGCGACTCATGGGCGAGCGACGTCCAGATCTTCTGGCCGTCGACGATCCACTCGCTGCCGTCCTCCGACAGGACCGCCCGCGTGCGGACGTTCGCCAGGTCGGAGCCCGCGTTGGGCTCCGAGTAGCCCTGGCACCACAGCTCCTCGACCGCGACGATCGGCGGCAGGAAGCGCTTCTTCTGCTCCTCGGTGCCGAAGGCGATGAGGGTGGGGCCGAGAAGCTGCTCACCGATGTGGTTGACCCGGGCGGGAGCGTCCGCGAGGGCGTACTCCTCGTGGAAGGCGATCTGCTCCTCCAGGGTCGCGCCGCGGCCGCCGTACTCGACGGGCCAGCCGACGCAGGTCCAGCCGTGGGCCGCCATGTGGCGCTCCCAGGCGAGCCGTCCCTCGAACTCCTCGTGCTCGCGGCCCGGTCCGCCGCGGCCCTTCAACTCGGCGAACTCCCCTACGAGATGGTCCGCGAGCCAGGCCCGGATCTCGGCGCGAAATTCCTCGACGCTGCTCATGGACGTACGTTAACCTACCAAACACTTGTTAGGGAAGGATGATTCCGATGCCCGCAGCCCACGACAGCCCCGAAGCGGCCCCGACCGGCGCCGAGGCGCCCGAGCCCGTCCTGTACGAGCGCCGCGGCCCCGTCGCGTACGTGACGTTGAACCGGCCGCGCTACCGCAACGCGCAGAACTCGGCGATGACCTACGCCCTGGACGCCGCCTTCTACCGCGCGTCCGACGACCCCGAGGTCAAGGTCGTGGTCCTGGCCGGCGCCGGTGACCACTTCTCGGCGGGGCACGACATCGGCACCCCCGAGCGGGACGCGCACCTGCCCTTCGAGCGACGCGCGGGCCTGTGGTGGGACCACTCGGACAAGCAGGGCGCCGAGTCCCGGTTCGCCCGCGAGTCCGAGGTGTACCTCGGCATGTGCCGGCGCTGGCGCGAGCTGCCCAAGCCGGTCATCGCCTCGGTCCAGGGCGCGTGCGTCGCGGGCGGGCTCATGCTCGCGTGGGTCTGCGACCTGATCGTGGCCTCGGACGACGCGTTCTTCATGGACCCCGTCGTCCGCATGGGCATCCCCGGCGTCGAGTACTTCGCGCACCCGTGGGTCATGCCGCCGCGCATCGCCAAGGAGTTCCTGTACACCGGCGACCGCATGAGCGCGGACCGCGCCCACCAGGTCGGCATGGTGAACCGCGTCGTCCCGCGCGACGAGCTGACGAAGACCACGGACGAGCTGGCGCTGCGCATCGCCGAGATGCCCCGGCTCGGCCTCGCCCTCACCAAGCGCGCGGTGAACCAGGCGGAGGACCTCCAGGGTCTGCACACCGGCATGGACTCCGTGTTCGGCCTGCACCACCTCGCCCACGCGCACAACGCGGAGACGGCGACGGACTCCCTCGGCGGCATGAACATCCGCGCGATGAAGGAGAAGGAGGCGAGCGCCTGATGGACCTCGACTTCACACCCGACGAGGAGGCGTTCCGCGCCGAGGCCCGCGAGTGGCTCGCCGCGCACGTCCCCGCGGAGCAGCTGCCGTCCCTGGAGACGGAGGAGGGCTTCGCCGCCCACCGCGTCTGGGAGGCCGAGCTGTACGAAGGCCGCTGGTCGGCGGTGTCCTGGCCCGAGGAGTACGGCGGCCGGGGCGTCGACATCTTCAAGTGGCTCGTGTTCGAGGAGGAGTACTACGCGGCGGGCGCCCCGGGCCGCGTCTCGCAGAACGGCATCAACCTCCTCGCGCCGACGCTCCTCGACCACGGCACCCCCGAGCAGCGCGCCCGTGTGCTGCCGTCCATGGCGAGCGGCGAGACGATCTGGGCGCAGGCCTGGTCGGAGCCGGAGGCGGGTTCCGACCTGGCCTCGCTGAAGTCGAAGGCGGTGCGCACCGAGGGCGGCTGGCTCCTTTCGGGCCAGAAGACCTGGTCCTCGCGGGCCGCGTTCGCCGACCGCGCCTTCGGCCCGTTCCGTACGGACCCGGACGCCGCGAAGCCGCACCACGGCCTGACGTATCTGATGTTCGACCTGAAGGCGCCCGGTGTGACCGTGCGTCCGATCGGCCGCCTCGACGGGAAGCCGGCGTTCGCCGAGCTGTTCCTGGACAACGTCTTCGTCCCCGACGAGGACGTCATCGGCGAGCCGGGGAACGGCTGGCGCATCGCGATGTCGACGACGGGGAACGAGCGCGGGCTCACGCTGCGCTCCCCCGGGCGCTTCCTCGCCGCCGCCGACCGACTGGAGCGGCTGTGGCGGGAGCGCGGCGAGGACGCGGGCACGCGTGACCGCGTCGCCGACGCGCTGATCGGGGCGCGCGCGTACCAGCTGTTCACGTGGGGCAACGCGTCGCGGTTCGCGTCGGGCGAGACGATCGGCGCCGAGTCCAGCCTGAACAAGGTGTTCTGGTCGGAGTACGACATCGCGCTGCACGAGACGGCGCTCGACCTGCTCGGCGCGGACGGCGAGCTGGCCGACGAGGGCGGCTGGGGCGAGGGGTACGTCTTCTCGCTCGCGGGGCCCATCTACGCGGGGACGAACGAGATCCAGCGCGACATCATCGCCGAGCGGCTGCTCGGCCTGCCGAAGGGACGGCGCTGATGAGGTTCCTCCTCGATGCGGAGCAGGCCGAGTTCGGCCGCACCCTCGACCGGATGCTGACAGCCGCGGGCACCCCCGACGTGGTGCGCGCCTGGTCGTCCGGCGACCACGGCCCCGGGCGGGCACTGTGGTCCCGTCTCGGTGAGACCGGCGTGTTCGCGCTGGCCGTGCCGGAGGCGTACGACGGGGCGGACCTGCTGCCGGTCGAACTGGCGGTGGCGTTCATCGAGCTGGGCCGGCACGGGGTGCCAGGGCCGGTCGTGGAGACGGCGGCGGTCGCCCGGCTGCTGAGCGAGCTGCCCGACGTGGCCAAGGAGTGGCTGCCGAAGATCGCCGCCGGTGAGGTCGCGGTGTCGCTCGGCATCGACGGTTCGTACGTCCTTGACGCGGACTCGGCCGACGCGGTGTTCGTCGTCACGGGCGACGAACTGCGCCTCGCCTCCGGGCACGGCGAGCTTCTGCCCTCCGCCGACCCGGCCCGCCGCCTGCACTCCCCCGCGCAGGAGAGCACGCTCCTCGCTCAGGGCCCGGAGGTACGGGAGGCGGCGGCGCGGGCCGCTGACCTGGCCACGTTCCTGACGGCCGCGCAGTCGCTCGGCGTGGGCCTGGCGCTGCTGCACCGGACCGTGGAGTACACGAAGCAGCGCTCCCAGTTCGGCACGGTCATCGGCTCGTTCCAGGCGGTGAAGCACCGTCTCGCGGACGCGCTGATCGGCCTGGAGTTCGCGCGGCCGCTGCTGTTCGGGGCGGCTCTTTCGCTGGCCCCCGAGGACATCGCGGCGGCGAAGGTGGCGGCGGGCGAGGCGGCGTACGCGGCGTCGCGGGCGGCCCTCCAGCTGCACGGAGCGATCGGCTACACGGAGGAGCTGGACCTGTCCCTGTGGCTGCGCAAGGCACGCCCGCTGCGGGACGCCTGGGGCACTCCGGCGGCCTGCCGGGCGAGGGTGCTCGGCGTCTGAGACGGCGCGGCAGCCCCAACGGACACGGCGCTCGTCCCTACGCGAAGTACGCGAAGTAGGTGACGAGCGCCGTCCGTTCGTTCCAGTCGAGGGTCCTACCCGAACGTCACGACCGCCGTGCGACCCCTCGCGTGCAGCACGGCCGCTTCGCCGCTCACACGCACCGCGTCGTAGCGGCCCAACGTGAAGCCGTCGACGTCCGCGCCCTCGTCCTCCAGGGCGACGACCAGGGCCTCGCCCGTGAGCGTGAGGCGGCCGCGGACCACGGCGACCCGCGGGGGCGTGCCGGGGGCGTCCCTGCGCCACATCACGTTGAAGTTCACGACCGGGCCGTCGATGAGGCGGCAGTCGGTGGGGACGTCACCGCGGAAGTCCTGCGGCACGTACCGCTCATCGACCTTGCGGTCCTCGCCGCCCACCACGAGGTCCATCCCGGCGCCCTCGACCATGGTCAGCGTCCGGTCGACGCCGGGGAACGCGGAGAACGGGCCGTCGCCCCCGACGTCCGCGAGGCTCACCCGCCACAGAAAGTCGGCCATGTCCGCGCCGGGCGGCTCGGCGACGATCTCCCGCGTGGTCCCGCCCCCGTTCTTCCACGCGACGGCGAGCCGGTCGGCGGCGGGCAGCGGTCGTACGGTCATGCCAGGATCCCCTTCGCGCGTGCCGCCGCCAGCCACAGCGGGAACTCGCTCACAAGTCGGTCGTACAGGTCACTGTCCTGAACCTTCCGCGGGTTCGATCCGGCGTGGAAGAAACCCGCGTTGTCGACGGGACGTCGCGCGGGTACGGGCAGTTCGTCGAGCTTACGCAGGAAATCGAACAGCTTGCTCTTCGGGTCCCCGAACCCGATGAACTGCCAGAACATGGGCAGGTTCGCGGCCTTGCACACGTACTGCTCCGCGGCGGGCCTGCTGGTGGGCCCGCCGTCGGTCTGGAAGACGACGAGCGCGGGCGTCCCCGCCTCGTAGGACTCACTGGCGAGGTAGTGGTCGATGACCGCGTCCATCGCCAGGTGGTAGTTGGTCAGGCCCATGCGGCCGAGCGAGCCGGCGATCTTGTCGATACGGCCCTCGTGCCGACCGATCTCGATCTCGGTCTCCGCGTCGATGTCCGTGGAGAAGAAGACGACGGGCACCCGCCCGTCGTCGTCGAGGTGCGCGGACAGGCCGAGCACGCGATCGGCGAGCGCCTGGACGCTGCCGTTCTTGAAGTACCGCCGCATGGAGCCCGAGTAGTCGACGACCAGGTACACGGCCGCGCGCACACCGCCGAGCCCGTGCTTGTGCAGGGACACGCCAGCGCTCTTGTAGAGGCTGACCAGCGCGGGAGCGTCCGCCTCCAGCTTGGCGAGGCTGATCCCTGGCATGGGCGGCTCCGATCGCGCGTGGTCAGCGGTGTGGCGGTGTGCCGAGATTACGCGACCGGCATCAGCCCGAGCCGTTCCGCGAGGTGGGCCCGGTGGGCGGACGGGGCCCCGAAGAGCTGGCGGTCGGCGTGGGCCCGCTTGAAGTGCAGGTGGGCCTGGTGTTCCCAGGTGATGCCGATGCCGCCGTGCAGCTGGATCATCTCGCCCGCGACCGTGGCGTACGCCTCCGAGCAGGCCGACTTGGCGGCCGCCGCGAGGGCGGGCTCCGCGTCGGCGTGGGCGGCGGCGAGGGCGAGGGAGCGCGCGTACTCGACCTGGACGTGCAGGTCGGCGATGCGGTGCTTGACGGCCTGGAAGGAGCCGATGGGGCGGCCGAACTGCACGCGGTCCTTGGCGTACTGGACGGTGTCGGCGAGGGCCTGGGCGGCGGCGCCGGTCTGCTCGGCGGCGAGCGCGGTGCAGGCGAGGTCCCGGACGCGGGCCAGGATCCGGTCGCCCTCGGCGGAGAGCAGCCGGGCCGGGGCGCCGTCGAACACGACGCGGGCCTGCGGGCGGCTCTGGTCCATCGTGGGCAGGGGCGTGAACTCGGTGTCGGCGGGCGCGACTTCGTAGAGGCCGAGGCCGTCGTCGCCCCGGGCGAACACGAGCAGGGTGTCCGGGAGTCCGGCCCCGGTCAGGACGTGCTCCTTGACGCCGGTGAGCCGCCCGTCGCGGACCGTGGCGCGGATCGCGTCCGGCTCCCAGCTGCCGTTCTCGGCCCACGCGAGGGCGCCGACGGCGGTCCCTTCGGTGAGAGCGGGCAGCAGCTCGGCGGCGGGCCCGTCACCGGCCGCGACGAGCGCCTGCGTGGCGAGGACGGCGGAGGCGAGGTACGGCACGGGGCTGAGCGCCCGGCCCAGCTCCTCCATCACGACGTACGTCTCGACGGTGCCGCCGCCGAAGCCGCCGAGCTCCTCGGGCACGCCGAGCCCGGCCGCGCCGACCCCTTCGGCGAGGGGTTCCCACGCGTCGGCGCCCTCGTGCCGGGCGAGCACCGCCCGTACGGCGGAGCGCAGCTCGTCCTGTTCCTCGGTGAACTTCACAGTGATCCCTCTCTCGCCGCGCGCCGCAGCGGTCCCTTGAGGAGCTTGCCGCCCGCGTTGCGGGGCAGCTCCTCGACGATGACGAAACGGCGCGGCACCTTGAAATTGGCGAGGCGCTCCCGCGTCCACGCGGTGAGCTCCTCTTCAGTGACCGGCCCGGACACGACGACGAAGGCGACGCCGACTTCTCCGAGCCGGGCGTCGGGCGCGCCGACGACGGCGACGTCGACGATCAGGTCGTGACCGAGCAGGGTGTTCTCGACTTCCGCCGGATAGGCGTTGAAGCCGCCGACGACGTACATGTCCTTGAGGCGGTCGGTGATGCTGAGGAAGCCGCGCTCGTCGAGGATGCCGATGTCCCCCGTGCGCAGCCAGCCGTCGTCGGTGACAGTCTCCCTGGTCGAGGCGGGATCGTCGAGGTATCCGCGCATCACGTGATGGCCACGGACCTGCACCTCGCCGGGCTCGCCGGTGGGGACCGCGTCGCCGAGCGGTGAGGTGATCCGGACCTCGGTGCCGGGCAGCGGGCGGCCCACGGTGTGCGCGACGGTCCACGCGTCGGCGTCCGTGGGGCAGACGGAGACGACGCCGCCGGACTCCGTGAGCCCGTACGCGGTGAAGACGTCGGGGCAGCCGAGTTCGCCGCGGATCTGCTCGACGAGTTCGGTGGGCACGGTCGCGGCGCCCGTTCCGGCCAGGCGCAGGGCGCCGAGGTCGACCTCGTGGCGGCGGGGGTGCCGGATGAGGCCGTGGAAGAGAGTGGGCGGGCCCATCAGGCAGGTGACACGTTCGGTGACGATGCGCTCCAGGACGCGGTCGGCGTCGTAGACCTCCATGGGCAGCATGGTGACGCCGCTCAGGAGGCAGGCGATGAGGCCGGCCTTGTAGCCGAAGGTGTGGAAGAAGGGGTTGACCAGCAGATAGCGGTCGCCGGTGCGCAGGGTGACCTGGTGCGACCACTCCCGGTAGAGGCGGACCGTCTGCTCGTGGGCACTCATGACGCCCTTGGGGCGGCCGGTGGTGCCGGAGGTGTAGAGGATGTCGCTGATGTCGTCGGGGCCGACGGCTGCGGCACGGTCACGCCGCTCGGCCTCGCTGACCCCGTCGCCCGCCTTCAGATACGCGTCCCAGGACAGGACGGTGTGGTCGTCGTGGTCGTCCTCCGAGGTGCCCGGCTCGCCCCGCAGGATCACGGTCGAGCGCAGGGCGCCCAGGTCCTCGCCGCTCGCGCGCAGGGCCTGGACGTAGTCGGTGCCGAGGAAGCCGCGCTCGGTGAAGAGGACCTCCGCGCCGCTGCGGCGGATGATGTCGGAGGCCTCGGCCGCCTTGTAGCGGGTGTTCACGGGGACCAGGACCGCTCCCACGCCGACCGCGCCGAGCGCCGCGAGGATCCACTGGCGGCTGTTGGGAGCCCAGATCGCGACCCGCGTACCGGGACGGACACCGTGCGCGATCGCACCACGCGCGGCCACCGCGATCTCGTCACGCAGCCGCCCGAAGCTCCAGCGGACCTCACCGTCGGCGAGGGCTTCCCGCTCACCGTAGGCATCCGCGGCGAAATCGGGCAGCTGGGCAAGTGTGCGCGGTGGCGTGGTGCTGGTCACGAACCCTCCCTGTCCTCAGGGGTCTTGACGTGCGAGCGTGCCGGGTATCCAATCACAGGTGTTTCGGTTAGGCATATACCTAGTAGGCACATTCCAGGAGGCCTCGATGCCGATCCCCACCCACCCCTCCACCTCGTCCGACGAGCTTAAGTCGGCACTTGCCGGGTTCTGCACGGGAGTGGCCGTCATCACAGCTCTCGAAGCGGACGGCAACCCTGTGGGCATGGCCGTGCAGTCCTTCTCGTCGGTCTCGCTCGACCCGCCGCTGATCTGCTTCTGCCCCGCGCACACCTCGACGTCCTGGCCGCGCATCAAGGCGGCCGGCCGCTTCGCGGTCAACGTCCTCGCCGAGGACCAGCAGGATCTGTGCCGCCGCTTCGCGGTGCCCGGCGCGGACAAGTTCGCCGGCACGCCCTGGCGGCCCGGCGGCAACGGCGCACCCCTGCTCGAAGGGGCGCTCGCCACGATCGAGTGCGAGCTCACCGACGCGCTCGACGGCGGCGACCACGCGATCGCCCTCGGCGCGGTCACCTCGATGACCGCGCACCGCAGCGACGCCGGGCCGCTCCTCTTCTTCCGGCGTTCCTACGGCCGCTTGCCGCGCTCCAGCTCCTCGATGTCCGAGAGCATGGCCTCGGCAAGGTCGCGCTCCGAGGCGTAGTACCGCTCGGCCCACTTGAGCGTGAGCGTCGGATAACTCCACGCCTCGTTGGCCTGCGCGCCCTCCATGTCCGCCTCCGCGCGCCTGCGCATCTGCTCGGCGAACTCCTTGTGGCGGCCCAGCACTTCACGCATCTGCTGGACCTCGAGCAGATGCCCGAGCCAGAGCCGCATCATGGGCCCGTGCTTCAGGACGGGCGGGTCCACGGGCGCCTCGCGGGCCCAGGTCCGCACGGCATCCATGCCCTCGTCCGTGATCCGGTAGACCCGCTTGTCGCGGGTGCCGGTCTCCTGGGCGACCATCCGCGAGGTCGCGTAACCGGCCTTCTCCAGTCGCTTCAGCTCGCTGTAGATCTGGCTGAACGACGGGCTCCAGTAGAAGAACCGCAGGGACCAGTCCGACCACTTCTTCAGGTCGTAGCCGGACAGCTCCTCACCGAAGGAGAGCAGTCCGAGCACCGCCCAGCTGGTCGCCGGGAGTGCGGGGCGCTCCGCGCCTGCCGCGTCGTCTACCGCCTTCTTCTTCACCACGCCCGCAGTCTACGTAGCCCCTTCCCCCACCCCCCCTATGCCTGCTAGAAGTATTCCTATTCGAAACACTAAGAACACTGTCTAGAACACTCAGCCACGCAGCAGTCGGGAGGAGCCCCACGTGAAGTTCTCCATGATCTTCGAGGCGCAGCTCGCCGACCCGACGCCCGAGAACGAGCGCCAGGTCATCAAGGACTGCGTCGAACAGGCCGTCTACGCCGAGGAGATGGGCTTCGACCGGATCTGGGCCGTCGAGCACCACTCGCTCACCCAGTACGCGCACATGAGCGCCTCCGAGATCTTCCTGACCTGGGTCGCGGCCCGGACGTCCCGCATCCGTATCGGGCACGGCGTCGTCACGATGCCCTTCGGCTACCAGCACCCGGTGCGGGTCGCCGAGCGGGCCGCGATGCTCGACGTGCTGAGCGACGGACGCGTCGACCTCGGCGCGGGCCGCGGCGCGACGAAGCAGGAGATGCGGATGTACGGGGTCGCTCCCGACGACACGTATCCGCAGATGGAGGAGGCGCTGCGGATCGTCTCGTCGGCGTGGCGCGAGGAGCAGTTCGAGTGGCACGGCTCGCTCGACATCGGGCCCGGCGCGATCCTGCCGCGTCCGGTCCAGGGCCCCCACCCGCCGCTGTTCATGGCCTGCTCCAAGCACGACACGCTCAAGCTCGCGGCCGAACTCGGCATCGGTGCCCTGGTGATGGGCTTCGCCGGCGCCGACGACGTCCGCGAGATGCGCAAGGTGTACGACGAGGCCATCGCGACCCGCACCGGCGAGCGCTTCGTGTCGACGGAGGTCAACGACCATCTGTCGGCCCTGTGCCCGACGATCGTCCTGGACGACGCGGACCTCGCGCTGCGCCTCGGCACGCGCGGCCAGCGCTTCTTCGCCGAGTCGATCGCGCACTGGTACGGGAACTCCCCCGCGCCGACCGCGTACGCCGAGGACGAGGACCACGTGGCGGCGATGGTCAGGGACCGGGACGAGCTGGTCGCCAAGCTGCACGAGGCGAACATCCCGGCCCGCCCGGTCGACACCGGCACGTTCAACGCCGAGCACGCGTACGGCTCGGCCGAGACGGCGATCGCCTACGTCGAGCAGCTCCGGGAGATCGGGGTGGACGAGGTGATGTGCCTGATCCAGATGGGCACGGTTCCGCAGGAGGCGTGCATGGAGACCATTCGCCAGTGGGGCGAGAAGGTCATCCCGCACTTCAAGGCTCTGAACGCTCTGGAGGAGAAGCAGTGACGCTGTCGTTGGACAACAAGGTCGTCGTCATCACAGGTGCGGGGCGCGGTCAGGGCGCCGCGGAGGCCCGGCTCGCCGCCGCGGCCGGCGCGCGCGTCGTGGTCACGGACGTGCGCGAGGACGAGGGCCGCGAGGTCGCCGAATCCCTGGGCAAGCAGGGGCTGTTCGTGCGGCACGACGTGTCGGACGCGGGCAGCTGGGCCGAGGTGGTCACGGCGACGCTCGACGCGTTCGGGCAGATCGACGCGCTGGTGAACAACGCGGCGCTGTGGCGCACCGCGCCGGTCGAGCAGGAGACCCTGGAGAACTTCGAGCAGCTGATCAAGGTCAACCTCCTGGGCCCCTTCCTCGGCATCCAGGCCGTGGTGCCCACGATGAAGGAGGCGGGCGGCGGCTCGATCGTCAACGTCTCGTCGACGGCGGGCCTGCGGGGCATACCCGGTCACGCGGCGTACGGCTCGACGAAGTTCGGGCTGCGCGGCCTGACCCGGTCCTCGGCGCTGGACCTGGCCGGGTACGGGATCCGCGTGAACTCGGTGCACCCGGGCTCGATCGACACCCCGATGATCTCGGAGGTCTCCGGCCGGGACTGGTCGCATCTGCCGCTCGGCCGGATCGGCCGCCCCGAGGAGGTCGGTGAGCTGGTCCTGTTCCTGGCGTCGGACGCGTCGTCGTACGTCACGGGCACGGAGTTCACGGTGGACGGCGGGTCCACGACGGGGCTCGGGGGGAAGTGACGGGGGCTCGGGACATGTAAGGGGGGTGGCGGTGGCGGGATGACGGTCCGCTCGCGCGGGCCGCGGGGGTGGTTGTGCGGACCGCGGAGGTGGCCGTGCGGCTGAGCGGTACCCCGGGCGCCGCCCCCTGACGGCGTTCGCTCTTTTGTTCGCCGCCGCCCCACCGGCTCTGTCCCCCTCCCTCTCCCCCTCCCCGAACCCTGAGGAGCCGGCGTGGAAGCCGAGTCCCAGCCCGTCACGACCCCCGAGGTCACGACCTGCTACCGCCACCCGAAGGTCGAGACGTACGTCAGCTGCACCCGGTGCGAGCGGTACATCTGCCCCGCCTGTATGCGGCAGGCGGCCGTCGGTTTCCACTGCCCGGACTGTGTGAAGGAGGGCGTCAGGTCGGTCCGCCAGGCGCGGACGGTCGTCGGCGGCCGGGTGTCCCTGGTCCCGCTCGTCACCTACGTCCTGATCGGCCTGAACGTCGCGGCCTACGTGGCCGAGGTGCTGCGCCCGTGGGTCCTGGACCGGTTCGGGATGCTGGGCGCGGGGCTCGTCGGCCCTGACGGCGGGCATTACGTCTACCAGGACACGTTCCCCGCCGCCTTCCACGCGGAGGGTGTGGTGGCCGGCGAGTGGTACCGGATGCTGACCGGCGCGTTCCTCCATCTGCCGCCGACGCAGGGCGTGTTCGGCATCCTGCACATCACGTTCAACATGTACTCGCTGTGGAATCTCGGCCGGGTCGTGGAGGCGCAGCTGGGCCGGGCCCGCTACCTCGCGCTCTACCTCCTCTCCGCGCTCGGCAGCTCTGTGCTCGTCTACCTGCTCGCCCCGGACACCCCCACGGTCGGCGCGTCCGGCGCGATCTTCGGGCTGGCCGCCGCGTACTACGTGATCGCGCGGCGGGTGGGGGCGGACATGAGCGGGGTCAACCGGTTCATGGCGGGCTTCCTGGTGTGGATGCTGATCTCGGCCCGATTCGCGTCCTGGCAGGGTCACTTGGGCGGGCTGCTGACGGGCGGCGCGGTGACGCTCGCGCTGGCGTACGCGCCGCGCGAACGCCGTGGTCTCGTCCAGGGCGCGGCGTGCGTCGCGCTGCTTGCGCTGCTGGTGACGCTGACGTTCCTGAAACAGCCGTAGAGGCTCCTGGCCGGGCCCGATCCGTGATCCGACGGTGACCATGGAGCCACGGATCCGGCCTCGTCACCGACGTAATCTGTGCCGCATGAAACGCGCAGGCTGCCTCCTCCTGGCCGTGGCTCCGGTCGCCACGGTCGCGGTGTTCCTCTTCACGCCCAACCACGACGGCGGCAAGGACTCGCAGAAAGCGACCGCGTCGCAGCACTCGGAGTCCGACGCGAAGGCGGCCAAGGCAGCGGCGGAGAAGAAGGCCGACGACGACGCCATCGCCGACCTGCCCCCGGGCCTCGCCGCCCCGGCGAAGAAGGAGCTGGCCCAGCAGCTCATCGCCAGCGCGGAGAACTCGACGCTCGACTGGCGCGGCCAGTACGGCTACATCGAGGACATCGGCGACGGCCAGGGCTACACGGCCGGCATCGTCGGCTTCTGCACGGGCACGCACGACCTGCTCACGCTCGTCGAGCGCTACACGAAGGCCCACCCCGACAACGGCCTCGCCTCCTACCTCCCCGCGCTGCGTGCCGTCGACGGCACGGACTCCCACAAGGGCCTCGACCCCGGTTTCACGGCGGCCTGGAAGAAGGAGGCGGCGGACCCGGCGTTCCGCACCGCCCAGAACTCCGAGCGCGACCGCGTCTACTTCGACCCGGCGGTACGCCTCGCCAAGCTCGACGGCCTGAACACGCTCGGCCAGTTCATCTACTACGACGCGATGGTCCTGCACGGCCCCGGCACGGAACCCAGGGGCTTCTACGGCCTGCGCGAGGCGGCGATGAAGGAGGCGAACACCCCGGCGCAGGGCGGCAAGGAGAAGACGTACCTCGACATCTTCCTCGACGTCCGCCGCAAGGCGATGAAGTCCAAGAACCCGAACCGCGACACGTCCCGCATCGACACGGCCCAGCGCCAGTTCCTCTACGACGGCAACATGGACCTGAAGACTCCGCTGGTGTGGAAGGTGTACGGGGAGACGTACAAAGTGCCGTAGTTCACGCGGAGTTGGCCCTGGGGGCACGATCCCGTCCGTGATGATGAGGTGACGCACGCACCTTTGAACTCACCCGAGGACAACACATGAACATACGCCCCGCCTTGGCCACCGCCTCCGCGCTGTCCGTCTCCGCGCTGACCGCCGTGACCCTGCTGGGAGCGGCCCCCGCGTACGCCACCGAGTACAGCTCGGCGCTGAAGATCCGCGGGGTCCAGTACGACGCCCCGGGCCGCGACGACAACCGCTGCTCGGGCGGCAACACCGCGCAGGAGTACGTGACGCTGAAGAACTACTCCAAGACCGCGACGATCAACCTCAAGGGTTACGTGATCAAGGACGCCACCGGCAACAAGTTCACGTTCACCAAGAGCCACACCCTGGAGCCCGGCGACTACGTCCGCCTGCGCGGCGGCCACGGCACGGACTCGGATGCGAAGAACGTGGTCTACCGCAACAACTGCAACTTCCTCTGGAACAACACCGGCGACACGATCTACGTCTACAAGCCGTCCGGGGCCCACTCGGACACCCACAAGTACACGAAGTCCGCCAACGACAGGGACGGCAACGGGTACATCGGCTTCCACGGCTGACCGACCCGACCGCCGAGCCTCACCCCCGCCGAACCCTCCCCCGACCTCCGGAAGTTCAGGCCGATGCCCCGCACCACCCCGCCCCGCCCCGTCGACGTCGAAGCGCTCTTCGCCGAGCTGGGTCCGCTGCGTCGCTCCGCGACCCGGCTTCATCCACGGCGCGGGACGCCCACAGTGCGGGACAGCTCGGTGGGTGGTCCGATGCTGTGGCCCGCGGGAGAGCCGTGGCCGGTCTGCACGACTGCGCACAAGCGGGCCGGCGGGTACCGCCACCTGCCGGACACCGACCCGGTCCCGCTGCTCGCCGTCGCCCAGCTGTACCGGCGTGACGTGCCCGGTCTGCCGTTCCCCGAACAGGGCGATGTGCTGCAGGTGTTCTGGTGCGGCTTCGAGCGGCACGGCGAGTCCAGGCACGAGCCGTATGTGGAGCTCCGCTGGCGCTGGGCGGCCGACGTCACGAAAGCGGCACCCGGGCAGCAACCGGTGCCCGAGGTCGTCGGCCGCGAGGAACTCGTTCCCAGCGCCTGCGTTCTGCACCCCGAAGTGGTCACCGAGCACCCGTGGTTCGAGGAGCTAGACCCCGGTCTGCAGGAGCGCATCGAGTGCTGGGAGGAGGGGATCGAGGAGGAGGAAGAGGACGGGGACGGAGAGATCTATGTGACGGACCTGTCCACGGCCCCGGGCTGGAAGGTCGGCGGCTACATCGCCTGGAACCTCACCGGGCCGGCCGACCCGCGGTGCGCCGACTGCGGCGCGGGCCTCGTCCCGCTCCTGACCGCGGCCGCCACCGAGTGGGACCCCGGCACGACCAGCTGGATCCCCGACGAGGACCGGCCGGACAGAGTGGTGAGGGGTGCGAACACCCCCACCGGCGTCTCCCCCGGCCGCGGACGGCTGATCGTCGCGGTCTGCCCGCGCGACCCGGACCACCCGCACCGGCTGATCTCGCAGTAGCCACGAACACACCACGACGCCCGCCCAGTCGTCCGGTCGGGGACTGTTCGGGCGGGCGTCGTGTTCAGTTCCGTACGCCGTTGTACGGGACATTCATGGGGGCCGTCAGACGGTCAGGGAGCGGTCCGTCGGGCGGATGGGGGCCGGGAGTTCCGAGGCGCCGGTCAGGAAGCGGTCGACGCCGCGGGCGGCCGAGCGGCCCTCCGCGATGGCCCACACGATGAGGGACTGGCCTCGGCCCGCGTCGCCGGCGACGAAGACGCCGGGGACGTTGGTCTGGAACTCGTCGTCGCGGGCGACGTTGCCGCGCTCGTCGAGGTCCAGGGCGAACTGGTCGACCAGACCGTTGTCGCGGTCCGTGCCGGTGAAGCCCATCGCGAGCGTGACGAGCTGGGCGGGGATCTTGCGCTCCGTGCCCGGCTTCTGCGTCAGCTTGCCCTCGACGAACTCCACCTCGATGAGGTGCAGGGACTGGACGTTGCCGTCCTCGTCGCCCTCGAAGTGGGTGGTCGAGACGGAGTAGACCCGCTCGCCGCCCTCCTCGTGCGCGGACGTCACCTTGTAGAGCATGGGGAACGTCGGCCAGGGCTGGCCGGCGCTGCGGTCCTCGCCCGGACGCGGCATGATCTCCAGCTGCGTGACCGAGGCCGCGCCCTGGCGGTGGGCGGTGCCCACGCAGTCCGCGCCGGTGTCGCCGCCGCCGATGACGACGACGTGCTTGCCCTCGGCGGAGACCGGCGTGGTGACGTAGTCGCCCTCCTGGACCTTGTTGGCCAGGGGCAGGTACTCCATCGCCTGGTAGACGCCCTTGAGGTCACGGCCGGGGACCGGCAGGTCGCGGGCGGTCGTGGCACCGGCGGCGATGACCACGGCGTCGTAGCGCTTGCGCAGCTTCGCGGCGTCGATGTCGCGGCCGATCTCCACGCCCGTACGGAACTTGGTGCCCTCCGCGCGCATCTGCTCGATGCGGCGGTTGATGTGCCGCTTCTCCATCTTGAACTCGGGGATGCCGTACCGGAGCAGGCCGCCGATGCGGTCGGCGCGCTCGTAGACGGCGACCGTGTGGCCGGCCCGGGTCAGCTGCTGAGCGGCAGCGAGGCCGGCCGGACCGGAACCGATGACGGCGACGGTCTTGCCGGACAGGCGCTCAGGGGCCTGGGGCGCGACGTCGCCGCGGTCCCACGCCTGGTCGATGATCGAGACCTCGACGTTCTTGATGGTGACGGCCGGCTGGTTGATGCCGAGCACGCACGCCGACTCACAGGGCGCCGGGCAGAGGCGGCCGGTGAACTCCGGGAAGTTGTTGGTGGCGTGCAGCCGCTCCTGCGCCGCCGACCAGTCCTCGCGGTACGCGTAGTCGTTCCACTCGGGGATCAGGTTCCCGAGCGGGCAGCCGTTGTGGCAGAACGGGATGCCGCAGTCCATGCAGCGCGAGGCCTGCTTGCTGATGATGGGCAGCAGGGAGCCGGGAACGTAGACCTCGTTCCAGTCCCGTACGCGCTCGCCGACCGGGCGGGTCTGCGCCACCTCGCGGCCATGGTTGAGAAAGCCCTTGGGATCAGCCATTGGTCGCCGCCTCCATCATCTTCTCGGTGGTCTCGGACTCGGAGAGTCCGGCTCGCTCGGCGGCGTCCTTGGCGGCGAGCACTGCCTTGTACGTGCTGGGGATGATCTTGCTGAAGCGCTCCAGAGCGGTGTCCCACTCGGCGAGCAGCTTCTCGGCGACGGTCGAGCCCGTCTCCTCCTGGTGGCGGCGCACGGCGTCGTGCAGCCACTGCCTGTCGGTGTCGTCCAGGGCCTCGATCGCGCCGTGGTTACCGGCGTTGACGTGGTCACGGTCCAGATCGATGACGTACGCGATGCCGCCGGACATGCCGGCCGCGAAGTTGCGTCCGGTCTCGCCGAGGACGACCGCGCGGCCACCCGTCATGTACTCGCAGCCGTGGTCGCCCACACCCTCCGAGACGACGGTCGCACCCGAGTTGCGGACGCAGAAGCGCTCGCCGGTGCGGCCGCGCAGGAACAGCTCGCCGCCCGTCGCGCCGTACGCGATGGTGTTGCCGGCGATCGTCGAGTACTCGGCGAGGTGGTCGGCGCCGCGGTCCGGGCGGACCACGATGCGGCCGCCGGACAGGCCCTTGCCGACGTAGTCGTTGGCGTCGCCCTCCAGGCGCAGGGTCACACCGCGCGGCACGAACGCGCCGAACGACTGGCCCGCGGAGCCGGTGAAGGTGATGTCGATGGTGTCGTCGGGCAGGCCCGCGCCACCGAACTTCTTCGTCACCTCGTGGCCGAGCATGGTGCCGACCGTGCGGTTGATGTTGCGGATGGCGACCTGGGCGCGCACGGGCTGGGCGTCGGCCTGGGCGTTCGCGGCGAGCGCGTCGGCGGCCAGCTTGATCAGCTCGTTGTCCAGGGCCTTCTCCAGGCCGTGGTCCTGAGAGATCACCTGGTGGCGCACGGCGCCCTCGGCCAGCTCGGGCACGTAGAAGAGGGGCTCGAGGTCGAGGCCCTGGGCCTTCCAGTGGTCCACGGCCCGCTCGGTGTCGAGGAGTTCGGCGTGGCCGACGGCCTCCTCGATCGTGCGGAAGCCCAGCTCGGCGAGGAGCTCGCGGACCTCCTCGGCGATGAACTCGAAGAAGTTCACGACGAATTCGGCCTTGCCGGAGAACCGCTCGCGCAGGACCGGGTTCTGCGTGGCGATGCCGACCGGGCAGGTGTCCAGGTGGCAGACGCGCATCATGACGCAGCCGGAGACGACGAGCGGCGCGGTCGCGAAACCGAACTCCTCGGCGCCGAGCAGCGCGGCGATGACGACGTCGCGGCCGGTCTTGAGCTGGCCGTCGGTCTGGACGACGATGCGGTCGCGCAGGCCGTTGAGCAGCAGGGTCTGCTGGGTCTCGGCGAGGCCGAGCTCCCAGGGACCGCCCGCGTGCTTCAGCGAGGTGAGCGGGGAGGCGCCCGTTCCGCCGTCGTGGCCGGAGATCAGGACGACGTCCGCGTGCGCCTTGGAGACACCCGCGGCGACCGTGCCGACGCCGACCTCGGAGACCAGCTTCACGTGAATCCGCGCCTGCGGGTTCGCGTTCTTCAGGTCGTGGATCAGCTGGGCGAGGTCCTCGATGGAGTAGATGTCGTGGTGCGGCGGCGGGGAGATGAGGCCCACGCCCGGCGTCGAGTGACGCGTCTTGGCGACCCACGGGTAGACCTTGTGGCCGGGCAGCTGGCCGCCCTCGCCGGGCTTGGCGCCCTGGGCCATCTTGATCTGGATGTCGTCCGCGTTGACCAGGTACTCGCTCGTCACGCCGAAGCGGCCGGAGGCGACCTGCTTGATCGACGAACGGCGGGCCGGGTCGTACAGGCGCTCCGGGTCCTCGCCGCCCTCACCCGTGTTGGACTTGGCGCCCAGCTGGTTCATGGCGATGGCGAGGGTCTCGTGGGCCTCGCGCGAGATGGAGCCGTACGACATGGCGCCGGTGGAGAAGCGCTTGACGATCTCGGAGACCGGCTCGACCTCGTCGATGGAGATCGACGGACGCTCGCCCTTGAAGCCGAAGAGGCCGCGCAGCGTCATCAGACGCTCCGACTGCTCGTTCACCCGGTCCGTGTACTTCTTGAAGATGTCGTACCGGCGGTTGCGCGTGGCGTGCTGGAGGCGGAAGACCGTCTCCGGGTCGAACAGGTGCGGCTCGCCCTCGCGGCGCCACTGGTACTCGCCGCCGATCTCGAGCGCGCGGTGCGCCGGGGCGATGCCGGAGGCCGGGTACGCCTTGGCGTGGCGGGCGGCGACCTCCTGGGCGATGACGTCGAGACCGGCGCCGCCGATCTTCGTCGCCGTGCCGTTGAAGTACTTCTCGACGAAGGCCTCGTCGAGGCCGACGGCCTCGAAGACCTGGGCGCCGCGGTAGGAGGCGACGGTCGAGATGCCCATCTTGGACATGACCTTGAGGACGCCCTTGCCGAGGGCGTAGATCAGGTTGCGGATGGCCTGCTCGGCCCCGTTCTCATCGGCGTGCAGGAACGTGCCGGCGCGGACCAGGTCCTCGACGGACTCCATGGCCAGGTACGGGTTGACGGCCGCGGCGCCGAAGCCGATGAGGAGGGCCACGTGGTGGACCTCGCGCACATCGCCCGCCTCGACGAGCAGCCCCACCTCGGTGCGCTGCTTCGTACGGATGAGGTGGTGGTGGACGGCCGCGGTGAGCAGCAGCGACGGGATCGGCGCGTGCTCGGCGTCGGAGTGCCGGTCCGAGAGGACGATCAGGCGGGCGCCGGCCTCGATGGCGGCGTCGGCCTCGGCGCAGATCTCGTCGATCCGGGCGGCGAGCGCGTCGCCGCCGCCGCTGACCCGGTAGAGGCCGGACAGGGTCACGGCCTTCATGCCGGGCATGTCGCCGTCGGCGTTGATGTGGATGAGCTTGGCCAGCTCGTCGTTGTCGATCACCGGGAAGGGCAGCGTGACCGAGCGGCAGGACGCGGCGTTCGGGTCGAGCAGGTTGCCCTGCGGGCCCAGGCTGGAGCGCAGCGAGGTGACGAGCTCCTCGCGGATGGCGTCCAGCGGCGGGTTGGTGACCTGCGCGAACAACTGCGTGAAGTAGTCGAAGATCAGCCGCGGGCGGGCGGAGAGCGCCGCGATCGGCGAGTCCGTGCCCATGGAGCCGAGCGGCTCGCCGCCGGTCTTGGCCATCGGCGTGAGGATGACGCGCAGCTCTTCCTCGGTGTAGCCGAAGGTCTGCTGGCGACGGGTGACGGAGGCGTGGGTGTGCACGATGTGCTCGCGCTCGGGGAGGTCCTCGAGCTCGATCTCGCCGGCCTCCAGCCACTCCTCGTAGGGCTGCTCGGCGGCGAGGGACGCCTTGATCTCGTCGTCCTCGATGATGCGGTGTTCGACCGTGTCGACGAGGAACATCTTGCCGGGCTGGAGGCGGCCCTTGCGGACGACCTTCGCGGGGTCGATGTCGAGGACGCCGACCTCGGAGCCGAGGACGACGAGGCCCTCGTCGGTGACCCAGTAGCGGCCGGGGCGCAAACCGTTGCGGTCGAGAACGGCACCCACCTGCGTACCGTCGGTGAAGGTGACGCAGGCCGGGCCGTCCCAGGGCTCCATCATCGTGGAGTGGAACTGGTAGAAGGCGCGCCGGTCGGCCTCCATGGAGGCGTGGTTCTCCCAGGCCTCCGGGATCATCATCAGGACGCTGTGCGGCAGGGAGCGGCCGCCGAGGTGGAGCAGCTCCAGGACCTCGTCGAAGGAGGCCGAGTCCGAGGCGTCGGGCGTGCAGACGGGGAAGATCCGCGACAGGTCCTGGGAGTCGCTGTGCCCATGGTCGGCAGAGCCGAACAAGTCGGAGGCGAGCTGCGACTCGCGGGCCTTCATCCAGTTCCGGTTGCCCTTGACGGTGTTGATCTCACCGTTGTGCGCGACGAAGCGGTACGGGTGGGCGAGCGGCCAGCTCGGGAAGGTGTTCGTGGAGAACCGCGAGTGGACCAGAGCGATCGCGGAAGCGAATCGGCGGTCCGACAGGTCGGGGAAGAAGGGCTCCAGCTGGCCGGTGGTCAGCATTCCCTTGTAGACGATGGTCCGCGCGGAGAGCGACGGGAAGTACACGCCGGCCTCGCGCTCGGAGCGCTTGCGCAGGACGAAGGCCTTGCGGTCGAGCGCGATGTCCGTCGCGGAGCCGTCGGCGTCCGCCACGAAGATCTGGCGGAAGGCGGGCATCGTGCCGCGGGCGGTGGCGCCGAGCAGCTGCGGCGCGACGGGAACCTCGCGCCAGCCGAGGACGGTGAGGCCCTCTTCGGACGCGATCGTCTCGATCTGCGAGACGGCGGCCGCGTTCTCGGCCTCGTCGGTCGGCAGGAAGGCGATACCCACGGCGTACGCGCCGGCGGCGGGCAGGTCGAAGGAGACGGACTCGCGCAGGAAGGCGTCCGGGACCTGGGAGAGGATGCCCGCTCCGTCACCCGAGTCGGGCTCGGAACCGGTGGCACCGCGGTGCTCCAGGTTGCGCAGAACCGTGAGCGCCTGTTCGACCAGCGCGTGGCTCGCCTCTCCGGTGAGGGTGGCCACGAAGCCGACGCCACAGGCGTCGTGCTCGTTGCGGGGGTCGTACATGCCCTGGGCTGCAGGGCGAGCATCCATGTACGGCTTGATCATGGAGTGCTGGGACGGCTGGCGCGGCGTGCGCATCGGCAGCTCCCGTCG
Organism: Streptomyces sp. NPDC046821; assembly: GCF_040645335.1. Taxonomy (NCBI): domain Bacteria; kingdom Bacillati; phylum Actinomycetota; class Actinomycetes; order Kitasatosporales; family Streptomycetaceae; genus Streptomyces; species Streptomyces sp. NPDC046821. The sequence goes on from NZ_JBEYYB010000014.1 coordinate 207,858, forward strand.
TCGTCGTGGCATATGACATCTGCCGAGGGACGACGTTGGCCCTCTGCTGGGGGTGCAAAATTTGGAGCAGATTACATGATGGGCAATATCTCGGGAAGTGGAAAGTACTTTCCATCATGCGGACACCGCGGGTGGCGGTGCGGGTGCCGTTCCGGATGCGGAGCGGCGTCAGACCGAGGGGGACTTCTTCAAGAGAACTTCACGGTCAAGGGAACTGCAAGGGCAGATCGTGTCCGCGGATATGTATCTGGGCGAGACGGGCGACGTTGCCCGTGGCGTTCTCGGCTCATGCCCCGCGGTCACACACTCGAAACCGCGGGGATACGGCTATTTATACAGAACGGCGTATAGCCATCACGCGATGGTTATCCTACGGCCGTTCCGAACAGCGTGCCCAGGAGATACGTCACACCCGCAGCGGCACCACCGAGAGCCAGCTGGCGCAGACCGCTGAACCACCAGGACCGCGCCGTCACCTTGGCCACGATCGCACCGCAGGCGAACAGGCCGACGAGCGCGAGCAGGACCGCGGGCCACAGGGCGCTCGCGCCGAGCAGGTAGGGCAGCAGCGGGAGCAGGGCGCCGAGCGCGAACGACCCGAAGGACGAGACGGCGGCGACCGTCGGTGACGGCAGGTCGCTGGGGTCGATACCCAGCTCCTCGCGCGCATGGATTTCGAGGGCCTGCTCGGGGTCCTGGGAGAGCTGGCGCGCCACCTCACGGGCGAGCTCGGGCTCGACCCCGCGCGACATGTAGAGCTCGGCCAGCTCCCGCTCCTCGTCGGCGGGGTGCTTCCTCAACTCCCGCCGCTCGACGTCGAGTTCGGCCTCGACCAGCTCACGCTGGGAGGCTACTGAGGTGTACTCGCCGGCCGCCATGGAGAAGGCGCCGGCCGCGAGTCCGGAGAGCCCGGCGATGACGATCGTCTGCTGCGACACGTCGCCGCCGGCGACACCCGTCATGAGGGCCAGGTTCGAGACGAGCCCGTCCATCGCGCCGAACACGGCGGGGCGCAGCCAGCCGCCGTTGACGTCGCGGTGCGTGTGGTTGTCGCGGTGCGCGTCGTGCAGCGCCGCCTCGGTCTCGATGATGGCCATCCCGCCCAGTGCTCCTCTCATGCGGAGCCGATGCCGCACACGCGTTCCGCGGGCGCCGGCTCCCCCCTCAACACCGTCGAAAGTACGCACGGAATCGGGGGCCCGCCAGCAAGGAAGGCCGTACTTACCAGGGCTTTCAGCCGTTTTGCACCCCGCCTCGAACCGCTCTCGCCGCCGCCCGAGAGATGGATCACAGGGTGGGCGCGTTGACGGACCGGGGAACGCGGCGGCGCGCCGGGGGCCAGGCGCTGGGAGACGTGACCTCGATACGGCGATGGGGCGCCGGATCGTGGTGATCCGGCGCCCCATCGGCGTGCTCATCGGGGAGCGGCGTGGCTAGCTCTTCGCGGCCTTCTTGGCCTCGCCCGCAGCCTCATCCTTGGCCGGCGAGCCCTCGGGGCCCTGGTCGGCTCCCTCGGCCTCAGGCTCAGCCTTGGCCTTGGCCTCGGTCGCAGCCTCGACGACGGTCACGGCCTCACCCCCGACCGAAGCCTCACCGTCACTCTCACCCGAGCCCTTGCCGACCTCAGCACCGGCGACGACCGTACCGGCCTCAGCGCTAGCGTCGGCCTCAGCGCCCTCACCCTCCGCACCGGCTCCGGCCTCGCCATCATCGCCCGCACCCGGCTCCACGACCTCTTCGCGCCCGGGCCGCTTCTTCGCCGAGACCACGATGTAGAGCACGGCGAGCAGGAAGACGATCATCGCGGTCCAGTCATTGAGCCGCAGACCGAGGATGTGGTGCGCGTCGTCGACACGCATGTACTCGATCCAGAAGCGGCCCACGCAGTACGCGGCGACGTACAGCGCGAACGCGCGCCCGTGGCCCAGCTTGAACTTCCGGTCGGCCCAGATGACGAGCAGCGCGACGCCGATGCACCACAGGGACTCGTACAGGAACGTCGGGTGGTAGAGCCCGGGTACGCGGCCGTCCGCCGTGGACGTGATCTTCAGGGCCCAGGGCAGGTGGGTGGGCTTGCCGTACAGCTCCTGGTTGAACCAGTTGCCCCAGCGGCCCATGGCCTGGGCGAGGGCGATGCCGGGCGCGATGGCGTCGGCGTACGCGGGCAGTGGGATGCCGCGTCTGCGGCAGCCGATCCACGCGCCCACCGCGCCGAGCGCGATGGCGCCCCAGATGCCGAGGCCGCCCTCCCAGATCTTGAAGGCGTCCACCCAGTCACGGCCCGGGCTGAAGTACAGCTCGTAGTCCGTGATCACGTGGTAGAGCCGGCCGCCGACCAGGCCGAACGGCACGGCCCAGACCGCGATGTCGGCGACCGTGCCGGAGCGCCCGCCGCGGGCGATCCAGCGCTTGTTGCCGAGCCAGACGGCAATGAAGACGCCGATGATGATGCAGAACGCGTAGCCGCGGAGCGGAATGGGTCCGAGATAGACCACTCCGTGTGACGGGCTGGGGATGTAGGCAAGAGTCATGGCACCTCCGACGCTACCGTGCCGGGCCGTGGCGGCGGCAATCAGCCCGGCTACGGGTCCATAACGAGGCGCCCGCCTCCCTCACAGGGCGCCGGACAACCCCCTTGCCACTATTGCTTGTTCGCCGCCTGAACCATCTGCTTGAGCTTCGCGGGGGTCAGCGGATTGGTCTGGTCGGCGTACACGTTCTTCCCGTTCAGGAGCACCGTCGGGGTGCCCTGGAAGCCGCCGGCCTGGAAGGCGTCGTTCGACTTCTTGACCCAGCCGTCGTGCGTGCCGCCGTCGACGCACTTGCGGAAGTCCGGGGTGACCAGGCCGTTCACCTTGCCGGCCAGGTCGATCAGCTTGGCGTTGTCCTCGTAGGCGTCGGACGTCTCGGGGGGCTGGTTCTCGTAGAGGACGTCGTGGAACGGGGGGTACTTCCCGGCGTCCTGGGCGCACGCCGCCGCGTTCGCCGCGCGCAGGGAGCCGGTGCCGCCCATGTTCTTGTCGATGAGGGTGGCCAGGTGGTATTCGACCTTGAGCTGGCCCGAGCCGGTCAGCTCGTGGATCGTCGTGCGGAAGTTGTCCTCGAAGGCCTTGCAGGCGGGGCAGCGGAAGTCCTCCCACACCGTGAGCGTCGACTTCGCGCTGTCCTGGCCGACCGGGATGGCGAGGCTGTCCTTGCCGACCGCGCCCTGGGGTGCGGTGACCGGGCCGGCGCTGCTGCCGCTGTTGTCGCTGCCGGAATTCGCCGCGATCACCCCGATCACGGCGGCCAGCGCGAGGACGCCGACGACGGCACCCCCGACGATCATGCCCCGGCGGCGCCGGTCCTTCGTCTTCTGCTTCTCGCGCTCCTGGGCCAGCCGTTCGCGGGCGCTGCGCTTTCCGTCACGGTTCTTCTCGCTCACACCCGCCAAACGAACCGGGGAGGCACCAGCGTGCCTCCCCGGTCCCAGGTCCACCCAGAAGGGTGACGACGTGTTCGGACGCGCCGCCACCGGTTTCGAGCGTGGGTTACGACGCCTTGACGCGCACCCCGTCGGCGAGATCCGCCGCCAGCGCCCGTACGGCCGCGAGACCTGCGGTCTCGTCCTCGGCGTCGAGCATCAGCTTCACGAAGGCCGAGCCGACGATGACTCCGTCGGCGAAGCCCGCGACCTCGGCGGCCTGCTTCGCGTTCGAGACGCCGAGGCCGACGCAGACCGGCAGGTCCGTGGTGGCGCGGGTGCGGCGCACCAGCTCCTGGGCCTGCTCGCCGACCGACTCGCGGGTGCCGGTGACGCCCATGAGGGAGGCGGCGTAGACGAAGCCCGAGCCGGCCGCGGTGATCGTCGCGAGGCGCGCGTCCTGGCTGCTGGGGGCGACGACGAAGACGGTCGCGAGACCGTGCTTGTCGGCGTGCTCACGCCATACGGCCGACTCCTGGACCGGCAGGTCCGGCAGGATGCAGCCGGCGCCGCCCGCCTCGGCGAGCTCGGCGGTGAACCGCTCGATGCCGTAGCGGTCGATGGGGTTCCAGTACGTCATGACGAGGACCGGCTTGCCGGTCGCCGCGTGGGCCTCGCGGACCGTGCGCATGACGTCCGCGATCCGGACGCCGCCGCGCAGGGCGATGTCGTCGGCGGTCTGGATGACGGGTCCGTCGAGGACGGGGTCGGAGTGCGGGAGGCCGACCTCGACGACGTCGGCGCCGCCGTCGAAGACGGCCTTGATCGCCTCGATGCCGCCGTCCACGGTCGGGAACCCGGCCGGCAGGTAGGCAACGAGGGCGGCGCGGCCCTCGGCCTTTGCCGCGGCAAGGGTCTCGTTCAACAGCTCGACGTTGCCGCTCACTTGACGTCCCCCTCGATCTCCGCGCCGGTCCCGGCCTCGTCCGCCGCGACGGCGGCGTCGGTGTCGTACAGGCCGAAGTAACGGGCGGCCGTGTCCATGTCCTTGTCGCCGCGGCCGGACAGGTTGACGATCATCAGCCCGTCCTTGCCCAGTTCCTTGCCGACCTCGATGGCCCCGGCGAGCGCGTGGGCGCTCTCGATGGCCGGGATGATGCCCTCGGTACGCGACAGCAGGCGCAGGGCCTGCATGGCGGCGTCGTCGGTGACCGCGCGGTACTCGCCACGACCGCTGTCCTTGAGGAAGGCGTGCTCCGGGCCGATGCCCGGGTAGTCGAGACCCGCCGAGATCGAGTACGGCTCGGTGATCTGGCCCTCGTCGTCCTGGAGGACGTAGGAACGCGAGCCGTGCAGGATGCCGGGCTCGCCGGCGGTGAGGGTCGCGGCGTGCTCGCCGGTCTCGATGCCGTGCCCGGCCGGCTCGCAGCCGATGAGGCGTACGCCGCTGTCCGGGATGAAGGCGTGGAAGAGGCCGATGGCGTTCGAGCCACCGCCCACGCACGCGACGGCCGCGTCGGGCAGGCGTCCGGCGCGCTCCAGGATCTGGCGGCGGGCCTCGACGCCGATGACGCGGTGGAAGTCGCGGACCATGGCCGGGAAGGGGTGCGGTCCGGCGACGGTACCGAAGAGGTAGTGCGTGCGGTCGACGTTGGCGACCCAGTCGCGGAACGCCTCGTTGATGGCGTCCTTGAGGGTGCGGCTGCCGGACTTCACGGCGACGACCTCGGCGCCGAGCATCCGCATCCGGGCGACGTTGAGCGCCTGGCGCTCGGTGTCGATCTCGCCCATGTAGATGGTGCAGTCGAGGCCGAAGAGCGCGCAGGCGGTGGCGGTCGCGACGCCGTGCTGGCCCGCGCCGGTCTCGGCGATCACGCGCGTCTTGCCCATGCGCTTGGTGAGCAGCGCCTGGCCGAGCACGTTGTTGATCTTGTGCGAGCCGGTGTGGTTCAGGTCCTCGCGCTTGAGGAAGATGCGGGCGCCGCCGGCGTGCTCGGCGAACCGGGGCACCTCGGTGAGGGAGCTGGGGCGTCCCGTGTAGTTGACGAGCAGGTCGTCGAGCTCGGCGGCGAAGGCCGGGTCGCTCTTGGCCTTGTCGTACTCGACGGCGACCTCGTCGACGGCGGCGACGAGGGCCTCCGGGATGAACTTGCCGCCGAACGCCCCGAAGTAGCCTTCGGGGCTGGGGATCTGACCCTCGGGGTCGGGGATGAAGTACTCGCTGGGCATTGCGGAAACCTCGCTAAGGCTGGCGTTGGCTTTGACGTGAGTACGCCCTCACGCCGTAGCTGGTCACGGTTCTGTCGCGACTGCGGCCCTCCTGGGCCGATCGCGCAGTTCCCCGCGCCCCTTTCAGGGGCGCTTCAGCTCGCGGCGGCGTTCAGGGCGCCGCCTCGCCATCGCATCCCAGGGATCTGACCCGGCTCCGCGCCGATGTGGTAGCGCACGCGCCGCCCTCGCACGCGTCGCGCGGGCGCCCGGCAGCCGCGGGGGCGGCAGCCGGGGGCGAGGCGGGCGGCGATGGGCATCAGGAGGTCAGCTCCGGCCGTGGCGCAGGGCCGGGTGGGCGCCCGCGGCGACCAGGTCGGAGACCGCGGTACGCGGGTCGCGGCCGGTCACCAGGGACTCGCCGACGAGCACGGCGTCCGCGCCCGCGTTGGCGTACGCGATCAGGTCGTGCGGGCCGCGGATGCCCGACTCGGCCACCTTGACGATATGGTCGGGGATCTCGGGGGCGACCTGCTGGAACGTGTCCCGGTCGACCTTGAGCGTCTTGAGGTTGCGCGCGTTCACGCCGATGATGCGGGCGCCCGCGTCGACGGCGCGCTCGACCTCTTCCTCGTCGTGGACCTCGACGAGCGGCGTGAGCCCGATGGACTCGGCGCGCTCGATGAGCGACTCCAGGGCGGGCTGCTCCAGGGCGGCCACGATCAGCAGGGCGAGGTCGGCGCCGTAGGCCCGTGCCTCCCACAGCTGGTACGACGTGACGATGAAGTCCTTGCGCAGGACCGGGATGTCGACCTTGGCGCGCACGGCCTCGAGGTCGGCGAGCGAACCGCCGAAGCGGCGCTGCTCGGTCAGTACGGAGATGACGGCCGCGCCGCCCGCCTCGTAGTCGGCGGCGAGTCCCGCCGGGTCGGCGATCGCGGCGAGCGCACCCTTGGACGGGCTCGAGCGCTTGACCTCGCAGATGACCTTGACGCCGTCGCCGCGCAGGGCGGCAACGCCGTCCTTCGCCGCCGGCGCCTTGGCCGCGCGCTCCTTGAGCTCGTCGAGGCTGACGTTCGCCTGCCGCTCCGCGAGGTCGGCACGGACTCCGTCGATGATCTCGTCGAGCACACTCACGCGAGCGGCCCCCTTCCTGACGGTGGAGCGGTGGAAGCTGATTGCCACAGCGGGCAATCCACTGGTCACAGCGATGATATCCGCAGGATGCCTCCGGCTCCGCATCCAAGGGACGGCGGTCCCACTACCTGGACAAATACTGCCGATCAAGGATGGAGTCAAGGATGGAGCCAGCCACCGAAGGGCAGGTTCCGGACAACGGTGAAGACGAGGAGCAGCGCGCCGAGGGCCCACAGGTGAGGCCGTCCGAGCGCGATCCTGAACTCCCGTCCCCGTGCCGCCCGTACGGCCCACACCACCCACAGGACGGCGAAGAGCGCGTACCCCGCGACGGCGAGGGCGTTGTCGCCGAGGGCGGCGGTGAGGTCGCCGTGCACGACGGCGTGGGCGCTGCGCAGGCCGCCGCAGCCGGGGCAGTAGATCCCGGTGTACTGGAGGAGGGGGCAAGCGGGGTAGTGGCCGGGCTCGTTCGGGTCGACGGAGCCGACGTAGGCGAAGGCGGCGGCGACCGCCGCGAGGACGCCGAGCGGGACGGCCAGGCGCCGGAGCGTGCCGCCGGTCGTGCCGTCGGTGCCGCTGATCGGGGTGGCCGTGTCCGGTTCGGCGTTCACCCGTGCATTGTGGCCCGGCGGCGGGGGCTCCGCCCGGCGGCGCGACGCGCGAAGGCGGCCCGGCATCAGGTGCCGGGCCGCCTTCGCGACATGTGTGAGGGCTCAGGCCTCCGTGACGGCCTCCGAGGCGACGGACGGCAGCGTCTCGGCCTTCGGCTTGCCGAGGCCGGCCATGCGCATGGCGCCACCCGCGGCGGCGGCCACGGCCAGCAGGGCGATGCCCACCCAGAAGCCGATCGCGTTCCCCATCACGGTGAAGGCGCCGGCGACACAGAACCCGACGAAAGCGATGATGACACCGGTCCAGGCGGCCGGGGTGTGTCCGTGGCTGCTGTCCACTGTGGGTTGCTCCTCGTTGCTCAATACGTGCCTGTTGCTCGGCCCCGTACCCTGCGCGGCCCCGCGCCGGGTCTGAGCCGGACGCTCACGGTCATTGTCCCGCACCAGCGGGAAAGGGCAGAACTCGGGGTCGGTGCGGTCCGTGGCCGACGGCCCTCGCCTGCGGGTCGGTCAGTCCCCGCGGGTCGGGTCCTCGCCGCGGTCGAGGGCCTTCCACAGTTCCTCGGGACGCTCGGGGTCCACGGGCCGGGCCTTGCGGGGACGCGGGGTGCCGTTGCGTTCGTAGCGTCCGCCCATCGAGGGCCAGGCGCTGCCGAAGCGCAGGGCGAGCAGCCCGGCCAGCAGGATGAACGCGCCGCCCGCCGCACCGACGTACGGCCAGATGGTGTGGCCGAGTCCGCCGATGGTGGCGGCGGTGTTGCCGGAGACCTGGGCGGCCTTCTCGTCGAGGGCGGCGCTGTCGGTGGCGCCGAGGACGGCGGCGACGACGGCGCCCGCGCCGCTGAGCGTGAGGAGCCCGGCGACGAGCGTGCGCCCGGCGCGGCGGACCGCGAACACGGCGACGAGGGCCGCGAGACCCACTATGGCGAGGGCCGCCGGAACCCCGGTGACGTCGCTGCCCGTGGCGGTGAGCGGGAAGCTGCCACCGGGCACGGTCGCGGCCCCGGAGGCCCACTCCTGGCGGGAGGAGAGCAGGGCCACCGCCGCGCCCAGGGCGCCGAGCAGGAGCGCGGCGGCGAGGCTGCGGCGGCCGTTGCGCGCGGCGGCCGCCTCCGGGGATACGGTCCCGGTTCCGGTACGGGGGGATGGCACTGCGGAAGTCACCTCACCACTATCCCCCACGCCTTCAGACGCCGTGCATCCGGTTCGCCGTGTGCACGGCACGCAGCACAGCGGCCGCCTTGTTGCGGCACTCGGTGTCCTCCGCGACCGGGTCGGAGTCGGCGACGACACCGGCTCCGGCCTGCACGTACGCGGTGCCGTCGCGCAGGAGCGCGGTGCGGATCGCGATGGCCGTGTCGGAGTCGCCGGCGAAGTCGAGATATCCGACACAGCCGCCGTACAGGCCGCGCCGGGACGGCTCCAGCTCGTCGATGATCTGCATCGCGCGGGGCTTGGGGGCGCCGGAGAGGGTGCCCGCCGGGAAACAGGCGGTGAGGACGTCGAAGGCGGTGGTGCCGGCGGCGACGCGGCCGGTCACGGTCGACACGATGTGCATGACGTGCGAGTACCGCTCGACGGACATGAAGTCGACGACCTCGACGGAGCCCGGTTCGCAGACGCGGCCGAGGTCGTTGCGGCCGAGGTCGACGAGCATCAGGTGCTCGGCGCGCTCCTTGGGGTCGGCGAGGAGTTCGTCGGCGAGCGCCTGGTCCTCGCGGGGCGTCGCGCCGCGCGGCCGGGTGCCGGCGATGGGGTGCACCATGGCGCGCCCGTCCTCGACCTTGACGAGCGCCTCCGGCGACGAGCCGACGACGTCGAACCCGTCGAAGCGGAAGAGGTACATGTACGGGGACGGGTTGGTGGCGCGCAGGACCCGGTACACGTCGAGGGCGCTGGCCGTGCACGGCGTCTCGAAGCGCTGCGAGGGCACGACCTGGAAGGCCTCGCCGGCGCGGATGCGCTCCTTGATGTCGTCGACGGCGTCCTGGTAGTCCTTGCCGCCCCACAGGGCGGTGAACTCGGGGAGTTCCGAGGGCGGCAGCGCGGCCGGGGGCTGGACGACGGGCTTGGAGAGGTCGGCCTCCATGGCGTCGAGGCGGGCCACGGCGTCGGCGTAGGCCTCGTCGACCCCGGTGTCGAGGTCGTTGTGGTTGATCGCGTTGGCGATCAGCAGGACGGAGCCGTCCCAGTGGTCGAGGACGGCGAGGTCGCTGGTGAGGAGCATCGTCAGCTCGGGGAGCTTGAGGTCGTCGCGCTCGCCGGGGCCGATCTTCTCCAGGCGGCGCACGATGTCGTAGCCGAGGTAGCCGACCATGCCGCCGGTGAACGGGGGCAGGCCCTCGTGGTGCGGGGTGTGGAGGGTCTCGACGGTGGCGCGCAGGGCGGCGAGCGGGTCGCCGTCCGTGGGGACGCCGACGGGCGGGGTGCCGAGCCAGTGCGCCTGGCCGTCGCGGGCGGTGAGGGTGCCGGCGGAGCGGACGCCGACGAAGGAGTAGCGGGACCACGAGCGGCCGTTCTCCGCGGATTCCAGGAGGAACGTGCCGGGGCGTTCACCGGCGAGCTTGCGGTACAGACCGACGGGGGTGTCACCGTCCGCGAGGAGCTTGCGGCTGACGGGGATCACTCGGCGGTCGGTCGCGAGCTTGCGGAAGGTCTCGAGATCCATGGGAGGAGCTTAGGGCGTGAACGGGCAGGTCCGGTGCGCCTGCCCGCTCCGTGGAACACGTGGGCGTGGCGGCGGTCAGGCGCCCGTGTTCGTCACCGTCAGCTCGCCCGCGTCGAAGCACGTGCGGTCGCCGGTGTGGCAGGCCGCGCCGACCTGGTCGACCTTCACGAGGAGCGTGTCGGCATCGCAGTCGAGGGCGACCGACTTGACGTGCTGGAAGTGGCCGGAGGTGTCGCCCTTGACCCAGTACTCCTGGCGGCTGCGGGACCAGTACGTGCAGCGGCCCGTCGTCAGCGTGCGGTGCAGCGCCTCGTCGTCCATCCAGCCGAGCATGAGCACCTCTCCGGTGTCGTACTGCTGGGCGATCGCGGGCACGAGTCCGTCGGCGCTGCGCTTGAGGCGGGCGGCGACGGCGGGGTCCAGGCTGCTGGGCTCAGGCGTGCTGGTCATGGGCTCCATTGTGCCGCGCCGGGGAGATCGCTCCGGTCCGCGTCCACGGGCTGAGAGCGGCCGGGAAGCGCGGTCACGGGACCTGTCCGGCGGGTGGGCGGAGCGGCCGCCCGGCCGTACGCTGACCGTATGTCGACCCATGCGAAGCGTGAACGACTTCTCCTCGCCGACCTGTTGGAGGCGTCCGGCCCCGACGCGCCGACCCTGTGCGAGGGCTGGAACACCCGTGATCTCGCCGCGCACGTGGTGGTGCGCGAGCGCCGCGCGGACGCCGCGGGCGGGATCCTGATCAAGCCGCTGGCGCAGCGCCTGGAACGGGTGCAGGCCGAATTCGCCGAGAAGCCCTACGAAGAGCTGATCCAGCTGATCAGAACGGGTCCGCCGCGGTTCTCGCCGTTCGCCCTCAAGCAGATCGACGAGGCGTCGAACGCGGTCGAGTTCTACGTCCACACGGAGGACGTGCGCCGGGCGCAGCCCGACTGGACGCCGCGCGAGCTCGACCCGGTCTTCTCGGACGCGCTGTGGTCGCGCCTGGAGCGGATGGCCCGTGTCATGGGCCGCAAGTCGCCGGTCGGCCTGGTGCTGCGCCGCCCGGACGGCCGTACGGCGGTGGCGCACCGGGGCACCCCGGTGGTGACGGTGACCGGCGAGCCCGGCGAACTCCTCCTCTTCGCCTTCGGCCGTCAGGACGCGGCCCGCGTGCAGACGGAGGGCGACAAGGACGCGATCGACCGGCTGCACGAGACCAAGCAGCTCGGGCTTTAGCGATCGGGCTTTAGCGGTCGGGCTCTAGCGATCGGGCTTCGGCAAAAGGCCCCGGCCACCCCCTGAAGGGTGACCGGGGCCAAAGTGGCAACACCGGTGTCAGCGCACCGGATACCCCGCCTCGCGCAGCGTTCCCTTGACCTCGCCGATGCGCAGGTCGCCGAAGTGGAAGACCGAGGCGGCCAGGACCGCGTCGGCGCCCGCGGCTACCGCAGGCGGGAAGTGGGCCAGGCGGCCCGCGCCGCCGGAGGCGATCACGGGGACCGTGACGTGCTTACGGACGGCCTCGATCATCTCGATGTCGTAGCCGTCCTTCGTGCCGTCGGCGTCCATCGAGTTGAGGAGGATCTCGCCGGCGCCCAGCTCGGCCGCCTGGTGCGCCCACTCGACGGCGTCGATGCCCGCGGACTTGCGGCCGCCGTGCGTGGTGACCTCGAAGGAGCCGGACGGCGTGCGGCGCGCGTCGACCGACAGGACGAGGACCTGGCGGCCGAAGCGCTCCGCGATCTCGCGGATCAGGTCGGGGCGGGCGATCGCGGCCGTGTTGACCCCGACCTTGTCCGCGCCGGCCCGCAGCAGCTTGTCCACGTCCTGTGCCGTGCGGACGCCGCCGCCGACGGTGAGCGGGATGAAGACCTGTTCGGCGGTGCGGCGCACCACGTCGTAGGTCGTCTCGCGGTTGCCGGAGGAGGCCGTGATGTCGAGGAACGTCAGCTCGTCGGCGCCCTCGGCGTCGTACACCTTGGCCATCTCGACGGGGTCGCCCGCGTCGCGCAGGTTCTGGAAGTTGACGCCCTTGACGACCCGGCCGTTGTCCACGTCCAGGCAGGGGATGACTCGGACGGCGAGGCTCATGCTGAGGGTGCTCCTGAATCGGACCGGTACGCCTCCACCTCGACCTCGACGACCAGGCTCGGGTCGATGAAGCCGGAGACGATGATCATGGAGGCGGCCGGGCGGATGTCGTCGAAGAGTTCCTTGTGGGCGCGGCCCACATCGTCCGTGTCGCGTGCGTGGGTGACGTACATACGGGTGCGCACCACATGCTCGCGGTCGAGACCGAGGGTCTTCAGCGTGTCGAAGGCGACCTGGAACGCGTTGATCGCCTGCTCGTAGGGCGTGCCGGCGTCGATGACGCCGTTCACGATCGACGTGCAGCCGGACACCAGGACCAGGCCGTTCGGCAGCTCGACCGCGCGGGAGTAGCCGATGGCCTCTTCCCACGGCCCGCCCGAGTTCACCCGGCGGACGACATCGCTCATGACGCGGCCACCGCGGCGAGGGCCTCCTCCAGCGTGAAGGCCTTCGCGTACAGGGCCTTGCCGACGATCGAGCCCTCGACGCCCTGCGGGACGAGCGCGGAGATGGCGCGCAGGTCGTCCAGGGAGGACACGCCGCCGGACGCCACGACCGGGCGGTCCGTGGCCGCGCAGACGTTCTTCAGGAGCTCCAGGTTCGGGCCCTGGAGCGTGCCGTCCTTGGCGATGTCGGTGACGACGTAACGCGCGCAGCCCTCGGAGTTGAGGCGCTCCAGCGTCTCGTAGAGGTCGCCGCCGTCGCGGGTCCAGCCTCGGCCGCGCAGCGTGGTGCCGCGTACGTCGAGGCCGACCGCGATCTTGTCGCCGTGCTCGGCGATGACCTTGGCGACCCACTCGGGGGTCTCCAGGGCGGCGGTGCCGAGGTTGACGCGGGTGCAGCCGGTGGCGAGGGCGGCGGCGAGCGTGTCGTCGTCGCGGATGCCGCCGGACAGCTCCACCTTGATGTCCATCGCGCCGGCGACCTCGGCGATCAGGGCGCGGTTGTCGCCGGTGCCGAACGCGGCGTCCAGGTCGACGAGGTGCAGCCACTCGGCGCCGGAGGACTGCCAGGCGAGGGCGGCCTCGAGCGGGGAACCGTAGGAGGTCTCGGTGCCGGACTCGCCGTGCACCAGACGGACGGCCTGACCGTCGCGGACGTCGACGGCCGGGAGAAGTTCGAGCGTGCGAGGCATCAGAGGGTTCCGATCCAGTTGGTGAGGAGCTGCGCGCCGGCGTCGCCGGACTTCTCGGGGTGGAACTGTGTCGCCCACAGTGCGCCGTTCTCGACGGCGGCGACGAACGGCTCGCCGTGCGTGGCCCAGGTGACCTTGGGCGGGCGCATGTGGACGTTGCCGACCTCGAAGTCCCAGTGCTGCACCGCGTAGGAGTGCACGAAGTAGAACCGCGCGTCGCTGTCGAGGCCTGCGAAGAGTTCGGTGTCCTCGGGCGGGCGGACCGTGTTCCAGCCCATGTGCGGGACGACGTCGGCCTTGAGGGGCTCGACGGTGCCGGGCCACTCGTCGAGGCCGTCCGCCTCGACGCCGTGCTCGATGCCGCGCGCGAAGAGGATCTGCATTCCGACGCAGATGCCCATCACGGGGCGTCCGCCGGACAGGCGGCGGTCGACGATCCAGTCGCCGCGCGCCTCCTTGAGGCCCTTCATGCAGGCGGCGAACGCGCCGACGCCGGGGACCAGGAGCCCGTCGGCGTTCATCGCGGCGTCGAAGTCCCGGGTGATCTCGACGTCCGCGCCGGCGCGGGCCAGCGCCCGCTCGGCGGAGCGGACGTTGCCGAACCCGTAGTCGAAGACGACGACCTTCTTGCGGCCCTGAGAGCCGGCTGAAGTCATGGCTGTGCTCCCGCCTCTCAGTTCCAGAAGTCGAGCCGCAGGACCCCCGCGACCAGGCACATGCCCGCCGCGATGGAGACCAGGACGATCAGGCCCTTGGGCATTCCCTGCTTGACGAAGGAGATGACGCCGCCGATCAGGAAGAGACCGACGAGGATGAGGATGGTGTTGAGGCCGTTCATGGAATTACAGGGCGCCCTTCGTGGACGGCAGGATTCCGGCGGCGCGCCGGTCTCGCTCGGAGGCGTACCGCAGGGCGCGGGCGAGCGCCTTGAACTGGCACTCGACGATGTGATGCGCGTTCCGCCCGTACGGGACGTGGACGTGCAGCGCGATCTGGGCCTGCGCGACGAAGGACTCCAGGATGTGCCGGGTCATCGTCGTGTCGTACTCGCCGATCATCGGCGCCATGTTCTCGGGCTCGGTGTGCACGAGGTAGGGGCGGCCGGAGAGGTCGACGGTGACCTGGGCGAGCGACTCGTCCAGCGGGACCGTGCAGTTGCCGAAGCGGTAGATGCCGACCTTGTCGCCGAGTGCCTGCTTGAAGGCGGCGCCGAGCGCGAGGGCGGTGTCCTCGATGGTGTGGTGCGAGTCGATGTGCAGGTCGCCCTGGGTCTTGACCGTGAGGTCGAAGAGGCCGTGGCGGCCGAGCTGGTCGAGCATGTGGTCGTAGAAGCCGACGCCGGTCGACACGTCGACCTGGCCGGTGCCGTCGAGGTCGATCTCGACGAGGACGGACGTTTCCTTCGTCGTGCGTTCTACTCGTCCTACGCGGCTCATCAGCCGAACTCCTTCTTCACTTCACGGGCCGCGTCCAGGAACGCGTCGTTCTCTTCGGGGGTGCCGACGGTGACGCGCAGCCTGCCCGGTACGCCGTTGTCCCGGATGAGGACTCCGCGGTCGAGGACGAACCGCCAGACGGCGTGCGGGTCGTCGAAGACGCCGAACTGGATGAAGTTGGCGTCGGCGACGGTCACGTCGAAGCCGAGCGTCTCCAGCTCCGCGACCACCCGGTCGCGCTCGGCCTTCAGCTGCTCCACGTAGCTCAGGAGCGTGTCGGTGTACTCCAGGGCGGCGAGCGCCGTCGCCTGGTTCACGGCCGACAGGTGGTAGGGCAGGCGTACGAGCTGCACGGCGTCGACCACGGCCGGGTCGGCGGCGAGGTAGCCGAGGCGCAGGCCGGCCGCGCCGAACGCCTTCGACATGGTGCGGGAGATGACGAGGTTCGGGCGGCCCTCGATCAGCTCCAGGAGCGAGCTGCCGTGGCTGAACTCGGTGTACGCCTCGTCGACGACGACGAGCGCGCCGCGCCCGGCGGCCTCGTACAGGGCGAGCACGTCCTCGCGGGCCACCGCGTTGCCCGTCGGGTTGTTGGGGCTGGTGATGAAGACGACGTGCGGCTTGTGGGTGCGGATCGCCTCGACGGCCGCGTCCACGTCCAGCGAGAAGTCGTCCTTGCGCGGGGCGCTGACCCAGTCGGTGTTGGTGCCGCGGGCGAGCAGCGGGTGCATGGAGTACGAGGGCTCGAAGCCCAGCGCGGTGCGCCCGGGGCCGCCGAAGGCCTGGAGGAGCTGCTGGAGCACCTCGTTCGACCCGTTGGCCGCCCAGACCTGCTCGTAGCGGACCGGGTGGCCGGTGGTGCGGGTGAGGTAGCGGGCCAGCTCGGTGCGGAGCTCGACCGCGTCCCGGTCCGGGTAGCGGTTGAGGCTGCGGGCCGCGTCGGCGACCCGCTCCGCGATCCGCTGCACGAGGGGCTCGGGCAGCGGGTAGGGGTTCTCGTTGGTGTTCAGCCGGACGGGTACGTCCAACTGGGGCGCGCCGTAAGGGGACTTGCCGCGCAGCTCGTCCCGTACGGGCAGATCGTCGATGCCGGTCACTGACTTGGAACCTTCCACCCGAACCTCGCCTTGATCGCCGCGCCGTGCGCGGGCAGGTCCTCCGCCTCGGCGAGTGTGACCACGTGGTGGGCGACGTCGGCGAGGGCGTCCCGCGTGTAGTCCACGATGTGGATGCCGCGCAGGAAGGACTGGACGGACAGGCCGGAGGAGTGGCAGGCGCAGCCGCCGGTGGGCAGTACGTGGTTGGAGCCCGCGGCGTAGTCGCCGAGGGAGACCGGTGCCCAGGGGCCGACGAAGATCGCGCCGGCGTTCTTCACGCGCTCGGCGACCGCGGCGGCGTCGGCGGTCTGGATCTCCAGGTGCTCGGCGCCGTACGCGTCGACGACCCGCAGGCCCTCGTCGACGCCGTCGACCAGGACGATCGCGGACTGCTTGCCGCTGAGAGCGGGCACGATGCGGTCGTCGACGTGCTTGGTGGCCTCGATCTGCGGGGCCAGCTCCTTCTCCACCGCGTCGGCCAGCTCCGGGGAGTCGGTGACGAGGACGGCGGCGGCGAGCGGGTCGTGCTCGGCCTGGCTGATCAGGTCGGAGGCGACGTGCGCCGGGTCGGCGGTGGCGTCCGCGAGGACCGCGATCTCGGTGGGCCCGGCCTCGGCGTCGATGCCGATGAGGCCGGTGAAGTAGCGCTTGGCGGCGGCGACCCAGATGTTGCCGGGGCCGGTCACCATGTTGGCCGGGGCGCAGGACTCGGTGCCGTACGCGAACATCGCGACGGCGGTGGCGCCGCCCGCGGCGTACACCTCGTCGACGCCGAGGAGGGCGCACGCGGCCAGGATCGTCGGGTGCGGCAGGCCGCCGAACTCCGCCTGGGCCGGGGAGGCGAGGGCGACCGAGGGGACGCCGGCCTCCTGCGCGGGCACCACGTTCATGACCACGGAGGACGGGTAGACGGAGCGGCCGCCCGGCGCGTACAGGCCGACGCGCTCGACGGGGACCCACTTCTCGGTGACCGAGCCGCCGGGGACGACCTGCGTGGTGTGGGTGGTGCGGCGCTGCTCGCGGTGGACGATGCGGGCGCGGCGGATCGACTCCTCCAGGGCCGCGCGGACGGCTGGGTCGAGCTGCTCCAGGGCGTCCTGGATCGCCTTGGCCGGAACCCTCACGGACTCCAGCTTCACGCCGTCGAATTTCTCCGCGTAGTCGATCAGTGCCGCGTCGCCACGATGATGCACGGCCTCGCAGATCGGACGCACCTTCTCCAGGGCGGCCTGAACGTCGAAGTCGGCTCGGGGCAGCAGGTCGCGCAGGGCGGGACCCTCAGGGAGGGCGTCGCCGCGCAGATCGATTCGGGAGATCACATGGCCAATTCTCGCAGACCCCGCATCACCGCCCGCCGCCCGTATCAATGGCTGATACGGATCATCTTGCGGGGCCCGCGGAAGACCTTCACCAGGAGCGTTCAGGCCGTCACTCAGCGGGCATGAACAGCTGTACGAACCCGCGAGTAGCGGAGCGGTCCCGGGGCGTACGGGCTCCGCGAGATTTCGGGGGTTCCACGGGGCGCTACGCGGTTCACGGGGTTCTGCGGGCACGGAGTGCCAAGGGTTCCACGGGGTTCGGGGGAGGAATTCACACGTGGTCGACGACAGCGGTATCGGTGACCCGCCGGACGGTCTCACGGCCGCCGAGATCGGCATGTGGCAGGCGTTCCGCAACGGCAGCGTCTACGACCTGCGCTCGGGCGACCCGGGCGTGGACGACCCGCACGGCGGCCTCGCCTGGGGGCCGGGACGGAGCGTGCGGGCGCGGATCGTGGCCTGGCTGCTGCTCGACGGCCCGCCCGCGCTCCCGGGCCGCGTCTCGTCGCTCAAGCTCCAGGGCGTACAGATCACCGACGCCCTCGACCTGGCGGGCGGCGGGATCAAGCCGTACGTCGAGATGAAGCAGTGCCGCTTCGAGAAGGAGATCCTGCTGCCCGAGGCGCGGTTCACGACGCTGCGCCTGGTCGACTGCTCGATCCCCCGCCTGGAGGCCGCCCGCGTCCACACCGAGGGCGATCTGCACCTGCCGCGCTGCCGTTTCCACAGCGGCGTACGCCTCACCGACGCCCACATCGGCACGGACCTGCTGCTCAACCAGGCCGTCGTGTACCGCGACCGGCGCGACAAGTCGATCACGGCGGACGGTATGTCGGTCGGCCAGGACCTCCAGGCCGAGATGCTGGAGACGCACGGCGAGCTGAGCCTGCGCGGCGCCCAGATCGGCGTCTCCCTCAGCCTGCGCGGCAGCCGCCTCTCCAACGCGTACGGGCGCCACGCGCTCAACGCCCCGCAGCTGACCGTCGAGCGCACCCTCTACCTGACCCCGGCCGGCGTCGGCAATCCGCTCCAGACCAGCGGCGTCACCCCGGCCCGCGGCACCCGTGTGCAGCGCTTCGAGTGCGTCGGCGGCGTGCGGCTCGACGACGGCCGGTTCGGTGACGCGGTCGACCTGGACCAGGCGCGCTTCCACCTGGAGCACGAGCAGGAGGTGTCGATGCGCCGTATCCAGACGCCCGAGCTGCGCTTCCTGTGCGAGCGGCCGAAGCGCGGGCGCATCGTCCTGTCCGGCGCGAAGGTCGTGAACCTGATCGACCGGGCGGCGAGCTGGCCCGGCCCGGGCGGCCTGCGCGTAGGCGGTTTCGTCTACGAGAACCTGATCCCGCGCGGCCCGTTCCCGCTGGCCGGCCGCCTGGAATGGCTGTCGGCCGCGACACCGGAGTACAGCCCGGAGCCCTACGAGCGGCTCGCGACCGTGCTGCGCAACAGCGGCGAGGACGCCGACGCCCGCGAGGTGCTGCTCGCCAAGCAGCGCCGCCGCCGCGAAACGCTGCCGCCGGCCGCGAAGGTCTGGGGGTACATCCAGGACTGGATGGTCGCGTACGGGTACCGGCCGGGCCGGGCCGCCGTGTGGATGGCGGTCCTGTGGGCGGCCGGCACGCTCGCCTTCTCGCACGCGTCGCATCCGCCGATCAAGCCGGGCGAGGCGCCGAACTGGAGCCCCGCCCTGTTCACCCTCGACCTGATCCTGCCCGTCATCGACCTGGGCCAGGACGCCTCGTGGCAGCTGCGGGGCGGCTGGCAGTGGGCCGCGACGGCCCTGATCCTCCTCGGCTGGATCCTCGCGACGACGGTGGCGGCGGGGGCGACGCGGCTGCTGCGGAGAGGCTGACGGGAGGAGTGCGTACCCGGCGAACTGTTCTTTGCCGTACCCCTGAGGCTTTTTTGCCGGACCCCGGGCAACCAAGGGTCCCTTTCGGCCGTCATCCCAGCACAACCATCAACTGAGCCACTCGGAGCGGGGTCCACACCTTGCCACTGCTGCGCGCCCTCGTCCGCACCGCGCGGATGGTCCGCCACACCTCGGGTCTCGCGGCCGGGCTGCCCGCCGACGACGACATCCTTCTGGACGCGCCCGACGACCGCCTCGGACCCGCCCTCGTCACCGCGGGCCGGGGCGAGTACGAGGCCGCCGCCAAACTGCTCGCCACCACGCGCGAGGCCGGCGAGTGGGAGGACCGGGACCGCTACGTCACCCGGCTCGCCGCCTTCGCGCGCACCCGCGGCGAATGGTTCGCCGACTGGCGCTTCGCGGCGCCCAACGACCCGGACGCCCTCCTCGTCCAGGCCGAGCTGGCGGTCACCCGGGGCTGGGAGTCACCGGCCCGCGCCGAACTGCTCCGCGACGTGGCCCCGCTGATCACCTCCGCCGCCGAGGGCGACCCCGGCGACCCGGTGCCCTGGCGGGTCGCCCTCGACCACGCGCGCGGCACGAACGCCTCGCACACCGTCTTCGAGAAGCTGTGGGCCGAGGCGATACGGCGCTCCCCGCACCACTACGGCTGCCATGTGTCGGCGCTCCAGTACCTGTCGGCGGCCTGGTACGGCTCGCACCGCGAGTGCTTCGACTTCGCCGAGTGCGCGGCGCAGGACACGCTGCCGGGTTCCCTGGTGCAGGCGCTCCCGGTGCGGGCGGCGTTCGCGTATCTGACGAGCGAGGCGGGGACGGGCACGACGGTGCCCCGAGCGCGCCTGGACGCGGCGGCCGACCTGGCGATCGCCCTGTCCGGCGAGTACGCCGCCGCCGACCCCTGGCCGGCCGAGGTCCGCAACCTGCTCACGTACGTCCTGGTCCGCCTGGAGCGCTGGTCCGACGCCCTGGAACAGGTCCGCCTGACGGGCCCGTACGCGACCTCGTTCCCGTGGGACCGGATCTCGGACGACCCGCTCGGCCAGTTCCTGGAACTGCGTGACGGCGTACGGATCGAGGTCGCCGCGAACCGGCCGCTCCTCGGCGGCTGGACCCGCCGCGGACAGGCCGGCTCCGGATCCCATTAGGCTTGACCGTCGTGACCACCGTCCGGCTTCCGCTCTTTCCGCTCAACTCGGTGCTGTTCCCGGGGCTCGTGCTCCCGTTGAACGTGTTCGAGGAGCGCTATCGCGCCATGATGCGCGACCTGCTGAAGACCTCCTCCGGGGGTTCCGAGGCGTCCGGCGACAGTGCCGGTTCCGACGAGCCGCGCCGGTTCGCCGTCGTGGCGATCCGCGACGGCCACGAGGTCGCGCCCAGCGCCCCCGGGATGCCGGACCAGGCGACGAAGACCGCAGCCGAGGCGGGTCCCGCGGCCGGTTTCGGAGACGACCCGGCCAAGGCCCTGCACGCGGTGGGCTGCATCGCTGACGCCGCGACGATCCGGGAGCGGGCCGACGGCAGCTTCGAGGTACTCGCCACCGGCACGACCCGCGTGAAGATCCACTCGGTCGACGCGTCGGGCGCCTATCTGACCGCCGAGGTCGAGGAGTTGCCCGAGGAGCCCGGCGACGAGGCGGGCGCCCTGGCCGACGGGGTGCTGCGCGCCTTCCGCTCCTACCAGAAGCGGCTCGCGGGCGCCCGCGAGCGCACCCTGGCGACGGGCGCCGACCTGCCGGACGACCCGTCCGTGGTGTCGTACCTGGTGGCGGCGGCCGCCGTGCTCGACATCCCCACCAAGCAGCGGCTGCTCCAGGCCCCGGACACGGCGTCACGCCTGCGCGACGAGCTGAAGGTCCTGCGCTCCGAGACGGCGATCATCCGCAACCTCCCGTCACTGCCGGCCGGCGACCTGACCCGCCAGGCGACCAGCCTCAACTGACGACGGGTCGCACACCGACTCGGGTCTCAACTGACGTAAGGCATGAGGACGTTGGCGAAGAAGTCCAAGAAGCAGCAGTCCGGGGGCACGCCCGCGACAGTGGCGCTCACCGCTGCGGGCACCCCCTTCACGACCCACGCGTACGAGCACGACCCGGCCCATCCCTCGTACGGGGACGAAGCGGCCGAGGCGATGGGCGTGTCCCCCGACCGGGTGTTCAAGACGCTGGTCGCGGACGTGGACGGCGAGCTGATCGTCGGCGTCGTGCCGGTGGCGGGCCAGCTCGACCTGAAGGCCCTGGCCACGGCGGTCGGCGGCAAGCGCGCCGCGATGGCCGACCCGGCGGCGGCGGAGCGCACCACGGGCTATGTGCGGGGCGGCATCTCCCCGCTCGGCCAGCGCAAGAAGCTGCGTACGGTCCTGGACGACTCGGCGCGGGCGCACGACACGATCTGCGTCTCGGCGGGCCGCCGCGGCCTGGAGGTCGAGCTGGCCCCGGCCGACCTGGCCGCGCTCACGTCAGCGGTCCTGGCGCCCATCGGCCGCGCCTGACCCCGCTCAAGGGGCCGGCGGGAACGGGGTGTCGAAGTACGGGTCGGGGTCGCGGGGTCCGAAGAGGCCGGTCAGGCCGAGGTGGACCACCAGCGCGGCCAGCGGCCAGGCGAGAAGCGCGCCCTTCGCCTTGAGTTCGAGCGGCGCGGCGAAGGTGACGCCCTTGCCGACCGCCTTGGCGTGGGCGGCGACGTCCTGCGTGGGGCCGAGCCAGATGCCGAACCGCCAGGCGATGAGCCCGCCGAGCAGTGCGCCCACGGCCAGGGCCACGACGAGCGGTACGCCGCCGCGCCGGCGCCACAGGAACACGGCGGCCCCGGTGACGACGCCGAACGCGAGGCCCAGCAGCATGAACGTGCCGTCGACGCCGATGGCCTGCTCGCCCTCGGTGTCCTTGAGGTAGACGGCCTGGGCGTCGGAGATGAGCGGCACGCGCGGCGCGAGCCACAGCCACAGCGCGCCGAGGAGCAGCCCGGTCAGGGCCAGCCCGACCGTGACGACAGCGGCCTCGCGCAGTTCGGTCCTCATCCCTGGGCCGTCCTCCTGGTACGTGTGAGGGGGCAAGGACCCGGAGGGGTCCGGAACCTGCCAAGGGTCGTTCGAGGGCTGCTGGGGTCGTGGCGTCAGCGGTGCGGTCACCCTGCCATCGTGCCAGGCCACCGCTGAGCGCGCGTCACCGGACGGCCGCCCGGCGGTACGCCCACGTCGCGAGGGCCAGCGAGGCGACGCCGACGGCCGCACAGACGCCCAGATCGAGCAGCACGACACTCCAGTCCGGATGCGCCCCGAAGGTACGGGCGAAGGCCTCGACGCCGTACGTCGACGGCAGCAGATCACGCGCGAACTGGATGATCCCCGGCATCCGGTCGGCCGGCAGAACACCCAACAGCAAGGCAGCGGACATACCCAACTGCCCGAGCAGCGTGGCCAGTTCGGGCCGCGGAGCAAGCAGCCCGAGCGCGGCACCGAGCCCGGACAAGGCAGCGCCCGCAAGCGGAATGACGGCGGCGAGCACCCACAGATGCGCGACCGGCAGCTGGAACATCACACAGCCGACGACAGCGGTCACCACGGTCCCGGGCACGGTGAACGAGGCGTAAGCACCGGCAGCGCCCAGCACAACAGCAGCAGGCGGCACGGGCAGCGTCGCATAGTGATCGAGCCCACCGGCGGCCCGAAGCTGCCCGAAGTACTGCGCGAGCAGATTGAGAGCCACGAACGCCACAACGAGAACACTCGACCCGGCGACGACGGCCTGCGCCTCGCTGCCCCCGTCCACGACGCCCCGCATGAGGATCATGATCCCGACGGACTGGAAGGTGGCGACAAAGAGGAGCGGGATCCTGGCCACGCGCGCCCGCGAGAGCTGCGCGCGGTACACGGCGGCGAGTGACGGAAGGAAACGGGCCCGAGGGGCCAGCTCACCGACAGCGTCGGCCTCGGCGTCCCGCCCGGCCCCGCCCACTCGGACACCGCCCTGCAGAACATCAGCGGGTACGACACTCACGGTGCGTGGCTCCTGTCTACGTGCATGGCGGCCGCCTCGTTCACGACTTCACCAGCCCCTTGGCGCTGCCGCCGAGCGCCAGGTACACATCTTCGAGGCTCGGAGTGGTGAGGGAGAAATCGTCAAGAGCGGCAAAGGCGGGACCGCCGGTGACAGCCGCGACCGCCGCACGGGCCTCATCGGGCCCGAGCCGCAGCGACCACCGGCGCCCCGACTCGACAGCGGAGTCCCGCAGCGCGGCCACGGCAGGCACGTCCAAGGGCGCCCGCTCACGCCACACGAGCTCGACCCGCACCTCGCCGGCGACCTTCTCCTTCAGCCCAGCAGGCGTATCGCAGGCGATGACGCGCCCACGGTCGAGCACGGCGACCCGGTCGAGCACGGTCTCCGCCTCGATGACGTTGTGGGTGACGAGCACGACGGTGGCCCCACGCTCGGCCCGCCGCCGGTCGACAGCGGCCCACACAGCACGCCGGGCCACGGGATCCATCCCCGTAGTGGGCTCATCAAGCACGAGAAGAGGCCGCTCCCCGACCAACGCAGCCGCAAAACAAGCAAGCCGCCGCTGCCCCCCGGAAAGCTTCTTCAAAGGCCGAGAGGCAATACTCCCCAGCCCCAACTCCTCAATGACAGCATCCCGCTCACCGCGCGCAGCCCGCAGATCAAGCCCCCGCAACCGCCCGGTGGTCTCAGCGGCAAGCGACACACTCAACTCATCCAGAGCGGTCGACTCCTGCCCCAGATAGGCAAGAATCCGCGAGGCCCGCTCCGGATACCGCACGATGTCGTGCCCGAGAATCGCGACAGACCCCCTGTCGGGCCGCATAAGACCGGTCAGCTGCCGCACAAGAGTCGACTTACCAGCCCCGTTGGGCCCCAGAAGCCCAAAAATCTCCCCGCGCCGAATATCGAGGGACACCCCGTCGGTGGCGCGAATCTCAGCGCTGCCGGGCGCTCCACGGCGCCCACGGGTGGCGGGATACGTCCGCACGAGGTCCCGCACGACGCACACCACATCCCCCTGTCGCCCTGCGGGGTCCGTCTCTGCCGTGCGCGTACTCACGAAGGACGAGAGTACGGGGTCACCCCCCACCCCCGTAGCCCGGGTAGGACATGCCACCGAAACCGGACGAGAACACCGCGCCCGAGAACCAGAAGCCCCCACGACGGGAAAGCCGCCGACGTACGGAAGGGGACGTGCCGGTATGTCCGCCCGGAGCCGGCACCCACCAGTAACGCCCACACAAATCCGACGACGCGACAGTGGTGGCGAGGACGGACATACCGGCGCGTCCCCGCACCCACGTAAAACCTCGGCGCAAACCGTCAAGCGCCCCGCGCCCGCCCACGCACCCCGGCGCAGAACCGGCCCCGGACGCGACCCCCACGGCGAACCCCGAACAAAAGAGCCCGCCGCACTACTCCGCGCTGACCCGCTCCGCCCCACTCCGCACATCGACCTCACGCCAGAACCCGGCCCGAATCGCATACCGATCGTGCTCGTCGATCTGATCGTCCTTGTGGGCGAGCAGCCCGAACCGAGCGGCGTACCTGAGCAGCTCCCCGTCGATCCGATGCGGCACCCGCGGATACATGTGAGACAGCTTCTGCAACTGAGCCTGGTCCCCCAGCCGCTCCATCCACCGCCGGGCGAACACCTGCCCCACCTCGAAGGGATCACCGGCGACGGTGGTGATGTCCTCCTCACGGTCGGCCCACCGCTGCTCAGCGGTGGTCAGCTGCGCGAGCGTAGGCAGAGACGCCGCATCGGTCGACTCCCCCGCGACACCGGGCCGCTCGACCCACCCCTTGTCGGAAGACCACCGAAGCGTCGCGTTGGCGGGATGCTGCTGCCCAGGCTGAACGGGAGGATGACCCCCCGGACCAGCCGCCCCACCCGGCCCCTTCAGAGCGGCAAGATCCTTGGGCGTAGGCACCCCCTTACCGGCACCGCCCCGCTCCCCCTCATGCCCCTCGGCCCCGGCCGCCCCATGATCGACGCCCTCACCACCACGTTCCCCATGCCGCTGCCCGACCCCGGCACCGGAGTCAGCCCCCTCACCCCGCCCGGCACCACCAGGCACCTCGGACAGATCGGCAGGCCGAGCCACAGGAGAAGGCAGCGCGGAATCCGGCAACGGCGCCGAAAGAATCGCGGCGATCTCGGGCCGAGGAGCGGGCTGCGGCGCACAGATCCCGCCCAGATCCTTGGCCCGCACGGCCTTCGTGATCCACGCACGGTCGAGCACGCGCCGCTCATCGGCCTCGGCGACAAGGTCCTCGGACTGGTTGTAGTCGCCGTCGGCGGCCTGCACGGCCCACAGATGCACGGCGACCCCGTGCTCCTTGGCGGCCATCATGCCGGGCAACAGATCACCGTCACCGGTCACAAGGACGATGTCGGAACAAGCACGGTTACGGGCGAGCTCGGTCAACTCGGCGTGCATGGCCGCGTCGACACCCTTCTGCGCCCACCGCCCGTCACTACGGGTCAGAGCACCGAGCCGCACGGTCACACGGGGCATCACACGCAACCGCCGGTGCTCCGGCTGGGGCACCCGGTCCGGCGCCCCGTCGAACCAGTAGATACGCAGCAGCGGCCGCTCCGTGTCGGATTCGGCGCGCTCGCGGAGCCCCTGGATGAGGGAAACATGATCGACGGTGATCCGGGACCGCGACGGCTCGCCCGCGAGGAGACTCGCGGCGGCCCCCAACAGGTAACCGGCATCCACCAGGACGATGCAACGGTCCACGCGATCCACCCTCTTTCGCTGACTTACCGGCGTCCGGAGCCCCACGGCTTCGACGGTCGCGGGTTTTCGCTTCGGGTTTCCTTCGAGTCTGCCCGACCGCACGGGGCTTAACGGCCGGAACTCGATCTTCGGCGTGGCGGATCGGCCGATTTCCCGGAGGCGGGATCCGGCGAAGCCGGGACAAAGCCCCGGCAACTCCCCAACCACCGCTCCGACAGCGCTTATCACGCACGGTAATGCTCTGACATGCGTGCTTCGTCAGCATATGTGAATCTGAAACCGGCCCTGGCCCCTAGTCCCCCGCAGGAGGCAGATCACCATGGCCAAGAACAAGAACCGCAAGCAGGGCGACGAGCGCACCCGCGCCTCCGCCTCCGAGCAGGCTTCCGAGCACGCCAAGTCGGCGGGGATGGAAGCCCGGTCGGGGATGCAGTCGCAGGCTCAGGGCTCGCCCTCGGATGTTGCCCGTAAACACCAGCGCCGCTTCGGCCACAACTGACGCCTTCCGCACGGCGCGTGGCCTTGTCCAGCCATGAATGGAGGGGCGCTCCCGGAGATTTCCGGGAGCGCCCCTCATTCGTGCGTCAGGTCCTGACGGAAGGCGTCAGGTCCTGACGGAAGTACGTCACGTCCTGGCGGAGACGGCGCGGATCAGCCGGCCAGGCACGACGGGCCGAGCAGCACCTTCAGGTCGCCGAAGAGCGCGGGATCGGGCTGCACGCGGTGCCGGTCGAGCCGCAGGACGGTCGTCTTGCGGGCGCCCTGGAGCTTGATCCGTACCTCGCTGTTGCCCTTGTGGTGGCCGAGGATCTCGCCGAGCCGGCTGACCATGGGCGGGGTGACCTTCACCGTCGGGATGGTGATGATCACCGGGGCGTTGGTGCCCGCGTTGGACAGGTCCGGGACCATGAGCTCCATCGCGACGAGACGCGGCACGTCCTCACGCTTGTCGAGGCGTCCCTTGACGAAGACGACGGCGTCCTCGACGAGTTGGGTCGACACGAGTTGGTACGTCGCCGGGAAGAACATGCACTCGATGGAACCGGCGAGGTCCTCGACGGTCGCGATGGCCCAGGCGTTGCCCTGCTTGGTCATCTTGCGCTGGAGGCCGGAGATGATGCCGCCGATGGTGACGATCGAGCCGTCCGAGTAGTCCCCGCCGGTGAGCTGCCCGATGCCGGCGTCGGCCTTGTCGGACAGCACGTGTTCGAGCCCGAACAGCGGGTGGTCGGACACGTACAGGCCGAGCATCTCGCGCTCCTGGGCGAGGAGATACGTCTTCTCCCACTCGTCGGTGGAGAACTCGACGTCGAGCCCGAAGCCCGGCTCGCTGCTGTCCTCCTCCCCCATGCCGCCGAAGAGGTCGAACTGGCCCTCGGCCTCCTTGCGCTTGACCTGCACGACGTTGTCGATCATCGGCTCGTACTGCGCGGTGAGGCCCTTACGGGTGTGGCCCATCGTGTCGAACGCGCCGGCCTTGATCAGGGACTCCGTGGTCCGCTTGTTGCAGGCGGCGGCCTCGACCTTGTCGAGGTAGTCGGGGAACGAGGCGTACTTCCCCTTGGCCTTGCGGCTGCGGATGATCGACTCGACCACGTTTGTACCGACGTTGCGCACGGCGGAGAGGCCGAAGAGGATCACGTCGTCGCCCTGGGCGGCGAAGTTGTGCTCGGACTCGTTCACGTTCGGCGGGAGGACCTTGATGCCCATGCGGCGGCACTCGTTGAGGTAGACGGCCGACTTGTCCTTGTCGTCCTTCACCGAGGTGAGCAGCGCGGCCATGTACTCGGCCGGGTAGTTCGCCTTGAGGTAGGCGGTCCAGTAGGTGACGAGGCCGTACGCGGACGAGTGCGCCTTGTTGAACGCGTATCCGGCGAAGGGCACCAGGACGTCCCACAGGGCCTGGATCGCCGCGTCGGAGTAGCCCTTCTTCTTGGCTCCGCCCTGGAAGAGGACGAAGTTCTTCTCCAGCTCCTCGGGCTTCTTCTTGCCCATCACGCGGCGCAGGATGTCGGCCTCGCCGAGCGAGTAGCCGGCGATGATCTGGGCGGCCTTCTGCACCTGCTCCTGGTACACGATGAGGCCGTAGGTGAGACCCAGGGTCTCCTTCAGCGGCTCTTCGAGCTCCGGGTGGATCGGTGTGATCTCCTGGCGCCCGTTCTTTCGCTCCGCGTAGTTCGTGTGCGAGTTCATTCCCATCGGGCCCGGCCGGTACAGGGCCGAGACGGCGGAAATGTCCTCGAAGTTGTCGGGCTGCATCTGGCGGAGCAGGGAGCGCATGGGCCCGCCGTCGAACTGGAAGACGCCGAGCGTGTCACCGCGGCAGAGCATCTCGTACGTCTTGGGGTCGTCCAGGGGCAGCGAGAGCATCTCCAGGTCGATGCCCTTGTTGGCCTTCACCATCTTGACGGCGTCGTCCATGATCGTGAGGTTGCGCAGGCCCAGGAAGTCCATCTTCAGGAGGCCGAGCGACTCGCACTGCGGGTAGTCCCACTGCGTGATCGTCACGCCGTCCGTGTGCCGGACCCAGATCGGGGCGTGGTCGACGATGGGCTCGCTGGACATGATGACGCCGGCGGCGTGCACGCCCATCTGCCGGACCAGGCCCTCGACGCCCTTGGCGGTGTCGATGACCTTCTTGACGTCCGGCTCGTTCTCGTACATCCCGCGGATCTCGCCGGCCTCGCTGTAGCGCGGGTGGCTGGGGTCGGTGATGCCGGAGAGGTCGATGCCCTTGCCGAGGACGTCGGCGGGCATGGCCTTGGTGAGGCGGTCGCCCATCGCGTACGGGTAGCCGAGGACGCGCGCGGAGTCCTTGATCGCGTTCTTGGCCTTGATCTTGCCGTAGGTGCCGATCATGGCGACCTTGTCGGCGCCGTACTTCTCGGTCACGTACCTGATCACCTCGACGCGCCTACGCTCGTCGAAGTCGATGTCGACGTCGGGCATGGAGACGCGCTCGGGGTTGAGGAACCGCTCGAAGATCAGGCCGTGCGTGATCGGGTCGAGGTCGGTGATGCCCATGGCGTACGCGACGATCGAACCGGCCGCGGAACCACGCCCCGGGCCCACCGCGATGCCGTTGTTCTTGGCCCACATGATGAAGTCGGCGACGACCAGGAAGTACCCCGGGAACCCCATCTGGATGATGATGTCCATCTCGTACTCGGCCTGCTTCTGCCGGTCCTCGGGGACGCCCTCCGGGTAGCGGCGGCCCATGCCGACCCGGACCTCCTCCTGGAACCAGGTGACCTCGGTGAAGCCGTCCGGGATCTCGAACTTCGGCATGAGGTCGCGCTTCTCGAACATGCCCGTGGTGTCGATCTGCTCGGCCACCAGGAGCGTGTTGGCGCAGCCCTCCTGCCAGGCGTCCGACGAGTCGATGGCGTACATCTCGTCGGTCGTCTTCAGGTAGTAGCCGGTGCCGTCGAAGCGGAAGCGGTCCGGGTCCGAGAGGTTCTTGCCGGTCTGGATGCACAGCAGGGCGTCGTGCGCGGTCGCCTCGTGGGCGTACGTGTAGTGCGAGTCGTTCGTCACCAGGGGCGGGATGCCGAGCTTCTTGCCGATCTCCAGGAGCCCGTCACGGACGCGGCGCTCGATCTCGATGCCGTGGTCCATCAGCTCCAGGAAGTACCGGTCCTTGCCGAAGATGTCCTGGTACTCGGCGGCCGACTTCAGGGCCTCGTCGAACTGGCCGAGGCGCAGGCGCGTCTGGAGCTCGCCGGACGGGCAGCCGGTCGAGGCGATGAGCCCCTCCGACCACTGGGAGATCGTCTCCTTGTCCATGCGCGGCCACTTCTGCAGCCAGCCCTCCGCGTACGCGTCCGAGGAGAGCTTGAAGAGGTTGTGCAGGCCCGTGCTGTTCGCCGCCCAGATCGTCTTGTGGGTGTAACCACCCGAACCGGACACGTCGTCCCGCTTCTGGTGCGGCTGGCCCCACTGGACCTTGCGCTTGTTCCGCCGGGACTCGGGGGCGACGTACGCCTCGATGCCGATGATCGGGACGACGCCGGCCTTCTTCGCCGAGTGGAAGAAGTCGTAGGCCCCGTGGAGGTTGCCGTGGTCGGACATGGCGATGTGCGTCATGCCCATTTCGTTGCACGCGTTGAACATGTCCTTGAGCCGCGCGGCACCGTCCAGCAGCGAGTACTGGGTGTGGACGTGCAGGTGCGTGAACGGCGGCTTTGACACGGTTTCAGGCCTCCAACGAGAACGGACGGAGAGGGACCGGTGACGGGCAGCGGTCGGTCTCGGGGGTCAGCTTGTGAGTCTACGGGTGGCCACTGACAACCCGCGGGCACTCACATGTACGGTCGTGCGTTGGACGGAACAGAACCCCTGTTCCCCAGCTCACAACCCGCTGTTCTCCAGCTCACAACCCACGGCAGAGCAGCTCACAACCCACGGCAGAGCCGCACCAGGAGGCACCCCGCGATGTCGGTCCCGCAGCCCAGCGCCGAGGAGCGCGGCGAGCAGATCCTCAGCGTCTTCGACACCGCTTTCGGCGAGCTCCTGGCCGCCGACCCCGCGGCCTTCCGGGTGAAGTTCCGCAAGATGGCCTCCTCCGCGTTCGCGTTCTACCGCGGCACGGCCTGCCTGTTCTACGCGGACCTGGAGCGCGAGCGGCTCGGCGGCCCGTACCTGGACGACCGCACGGGCCGGGTGTGGATCCACGGCGACCTGCACGCGGAGAACTTCGGCACGTACCTGGACTCCACGGGCCGCCTGATCTTCAACGTGAACGACTTCGACGAGGCGTACGTCGGCCCCTTCACCTGGGACCTCAAGCGCTTCGCCGCCTCCGTGGCGCTGATCGGCTACTCCAAGGCGCTGAGCGACGAGCAGATCTCGGACCTGGTGCGCACCTACGCGGGCGCGTACCGCGAGCGCATCCACGCGCTCGCGACGGGCGCCAAGAGCGACGAGGTGCCGCCCTTCACGCTGGACACGGCCGAGGGCCCGCTCCTGGGCGCGCTGCGCGCCGCCCGCTCCCTGACGCGGTTCGAGCTGCTCGACTCGATGACGGAGATCCGTGACTTCGAGCGCCGCTTCGCGCCCGGCGGCGGCTCCATCGAGCTCGACGCGGCCACGCGCTACAAGGTCCTCGCGGCCTTCGACGGGTATCTGGAGACGCTCCCCGAGTCGTCCCTGATGCGCCCCGACTCGTACCGCGTGAAGGACGTCGTGGGGCGCCGCGGCATCGGCATCGGCTCCGCGGGCCTGCCGTCGTACAACATCCTCCTGGAGGGCAACAGCGACGCCCTGGAGAACGACGTCGTGATCTACATGAAGCAGGCGCAGACGCCGGCTGTGTCGCGGCACATCACGGACGCGGCGATCCGGGACTACTTCGAGCACGAGGGCCACCGCACGGTCATCTCGCAGCGGGCGCTCCAGGCGCACGCGGACCCCTGGCTGGGCTGGACCGAGCTGGACGGCTCCGGGCAGCTGGTCGCCGAGGTGTCGCCGTACGCGGTGGACCTGGACTGGTCGGACATCGACGACCTGGAGGAGATCGCCGCGGTCGTCGCCGACCTGGGCCGGGCCACGGCCGCGATGCACGCGGCGGCCGACGACCTGTCCGGGCAGTCCCTGGTGCCGTTCTCCACGGAGCGGGCCATCGACGCGGCGATCGCGGCGGACGAGGACGGCTTCGCGGGTCTCCTGACCGACTTCGCCCACGAGTACGGCGCACGCGCGCGTGCGGACCACCAGATCTTCGTCGACCTCTTCCGCAACGGCCGGATCCCGGGCCTCTAGCCCTGCGGTCCGCCCATGAACCTGACAACACTCCAGTAACGCACCGCGACCCTTAGGGGTCCCCTACAGAAACGCATGGCACACTCCTCCGCGATGGACGACATATCCGGGACCCAGCTCAGAGCCGTGCGCGCGGCGATCTTCACGGCACTCGTCGTGACGCTCTCCACCGCGTCGCACGTCCTGCTGTCCCGGGCTCCCCTGCCGGTGACGACGGTGGCGGCCACGGCCTGCGCCGTCTTCGTCCTCGCGTACGCGCTGGCGGGGCGTGAGCGGGGCTTCGGCCGGATAGCGGCCCTGCTCGTCCCGCTGGAGCTTGCCGCCGACACGGTCTTCACGGTGGGCCAGCGCGTCTGTTACGGCCCCGCGGGCGGCCCCGTCGCAGGCCCGCTGCACGCGGTCGGCCTGGACGTCCTGTGCGGCGGCAGCGTCGGTACGCCCCTTGCACGCATGGCCGGCGGCGACACCGACGGCGCCGCAGCGCTCCTCGCGCACACCGACCCGGCCGCCTCCTGGCTATTGCTCGGCGCGCATGTGACCGTCGGGCTGCTGGCCGCCGCCTGGCTGCGCCGGGGCGAGCAGGCGCTCGCCCAGCTGCTGCGCGCGGTCGCCGCCGTCACGTTCCGCCCGCTGATGATCGCGTTCGCCGCGGTGACCGCCGGAGCGGAGCCCGTACGCCCGCTGCCGCGGCGCCCCGCGCACCGGGTGCCGGCCGCCGTCACGAACCTGTGGGCGCACTCCGTGGGACGGCGCGGACCGCCGTGCCTCGCCCTGGCCGCCTGAGGCCCGAGCCCGCACAGCAGTCCCCCTTCCAGACTTTCGCAGAACCCACGGAGAACGATCATGAGCCAGAGGAACAGCCAGGCCGCGAAGACGGCGGCCCGCGAGCGGCTTCGCGTCGAGCGCGAGAAGCAGGCCAAGAAGGACAAGGCGAAGCGGCAGCTGATCGTCGCCGGTTCGATCGTCGCGGTCCTCGCCGTCGCCGGCGGCGTCGGCTACGCCGTGATGCAGTCGAGCAAGCCCACCGGCTGGGAGGCCGCGGCGGACGCCAAGCTCGTCAAGCCGGCGAACACGACGGGCGCCGACGGCACGACCGTGACCCTCGGCAAGGACTCCGCCAAGAAGACGATCATCGCGTACGAGGACTCGCGCTGCCCCGTGTGCGCCGCCTTCGAGCAGACCGTCGGCCCGACGGTGAAGAAGGACCTCGACTCCGGCAAGTACAAGATCCAGTACGTCGGCGCGACCTTCCTCGACAAGAACCTCACGGGCGAGGGCTCCAAGAACGCGCTCAGCGCGCTCGGCGCCGCCCTGAACGTGTCGAAGGACGCCTTCTGGAACTTCAAGGAGGCCCTGTACTCCAAGCAGTGGCACCCGGAGGAGACCACCGACAAGTTCAAGGACGACGCGTACCTCATCAAGATCGCGAACACCGTCCCGGCGCTCAAGGACAACGCCGCGTTCCAGAAGAACGTCAAGGACGGCACCTATGACAAGTGGGCGCTCGTGATGTCGAAGAAGTTCGACGACAACAAGTACGGCGTCCAGGGCACCCCGTCCTTCGTCATGGACGGCAAGAAGATCACCGGCGCCGACGGCCAGAACGCGCCGAGCACGGTCGCCGACTGGAACACGGCCGTGGACAAGGCGCTCAAGGGCTGACCTCCCGTCACGGGACGCACAGGCGACGAGCGGGCGAACCCTCCGGGGTTCGCCCGCTCTCCTCGTGAACGCACCGACGCAGGCCCACAGGTCAATTCCGGCCAGTCGTACGCGCGTTGACAAGCCATCGCACCGCTACGGCGGGTGGTGCCGCCCGCAGACCGAATGCGGACACATTGCCCGCCGCGGTCACCGCTCCCGTCACGTCCGCGTCTCAAACTCCGGACACCGCGCGAAAATTTCTCCCCGTTGGCCCGATTCGCCGGATGAAGAACGGCATTCGATTGGGCCAGAACAACGCTCTCTTCGGTGTGACATGGGCACGTAATCTCCCCGCGGCGGTGAGGAAGTTCCTCCCCCACCCGTCCGCGAGGAGTCCGCATGACCGCTCTCGCCCGAATATCTCCGCTGCTGCGCCGGCGTCTGCTCGGCACCGCGCTGATGGCCGGAACCCTGGCCGTCGCCCCGCTGTCCGCCCCGACGGGGAGCGCCGCGACCGCCAAGGCCTCGGCCGCCAAGTCCTCGGCCGGCGCCGAGAAGTGCGCCGACAGCGGCAATGCCCTGGCCCGCATGAAGAAGCCCACGGGAACGGACAACGCGCACGAGCCGAACGCGGTCAGCGCCGCCAGGGCCAAGGCCATGGACACGGACCTGCGCGGCAGACTCGACAAGATGCGCGCGAACGGCACGCTCTCCAGAGGCCTCGCGGCCGCGTCGACCACGATCCCGGTCTACGTCCACGTCATCCACGACGGCACGACCGGCAACCTCTCGGCGACGTCGATCACCAAGCAGATCGACGTCCTGAACGCGGCCTACAGCGGCCAGGGCACCGGCAACACCGACTCGGGCTTCCAGTTCACGCTGGCCGGCACCGACTACACGGACAACGCGGCTTGGTACAACGGCATCGCGCCGGGCTCCGCCGCCGAGAAGGCCATGAAGTCCACGCTCCGCAAGGGCGGCGCGAACGCCCTCAACTTCTACACGGCGAACCTCGGCCAGAGCCTGCTCGGCTGGGCGACCTTCCCGTCCTCGTACAAGTCGGCCCCGTCCGACGACGGCGTGGTCATCCTCGACACCTCGCTGCCGGGCGGCGCCGCGACCAACTACAACGAGGGCGACACCGGCACCCACGAGATCGGCCACTGGCTGGGGCTCTACCACACGTTCCAGGGCGGCTGTAACGGCAACGGCGACTACGTCTCCGACACCCCGGCCGAGAAGACCCCCGCGTACCAGTGCCCGACCGGCCGCGACTCCTGCACCAACAAGCCGGGCGCCGACCCGATCCACAACTTCATGGATTACACGTACGACTCCTGCATGACGCAGTTCACCGCGGGCCAGGTGCAGCGCATGAAGGACAGCTGGACCGCCTACCGGGGCTAGCCCTGGAGCGTTTCGAGGAAGCCGAGTGCCACCCGCCAGGTGGCCTCGGCCGCCTCGGCGTCGTAGTCCGGCAGTTGGGGGTCGGTGTAG
The DNA here is from genome assembly GCF_040645335.1 of Streptomyces sp. NPDC046821. NCBI lineage: Bacteria > Bacillati > Actinomycetota > Actinomycetes > Kitasatosporales > Streptomycetaceae > Streptomyces > Streptomyces sp. NPDC046821. Next base: position 242,470 of record NZ_JBEYYB010000014.1, read on the forward strand.
ACGTGACCGGCGCCCGCGTAGCGGTAGATCTCGACGTCGGCGCCGGCCTTGCCCATCTGGAGGTACCAGGCGCTCAGCCAGTCGTCGGTCTCGAACTGGTCCGGCTCGGCGACATGCAGCTGTACGGGCAGCTCGTCCACGGACGCGTTCTCGGCGATGTCCGACGTGCCGTGCAGGAGCAGCAGGCCGCGCGCCTTCTCGTCGCCGAGGGCCAGGGTCTGCGCGACCGAGGCGCCGAGGGAGAACCCGGCGTAGACGAGCCCGCGCTCGGAGTAGGGGGCGGCGGCCAGGATCGCGCGCTTGAGCAGCTCGTCCTTGCCGATGCCCTCGTTGAAGGCCATGCCCTCCTCGACGGTGTCGAAGGTACGGCCCTCGAAGAGATCCGGGGTCCACACCTCGTGCCCGGCGCCGCGCAGCCGGTCGGCCGCTTCGAGGACGGCGGGGCGCAGGCCGTACGTCGAGTGGAAAAGCATGATGTTCATGGCCCCCATGGTGCCATCCGGCCTGCCCACGGCCTCAGCGCAGGCTGCGCACGTCGAGGTGGCGCAGGACGCGGTCGACGATCTCCGGGTCGGCGCCCGGTTCGCTGCGCGCCGAGAGGACTTCGTGGCGGGCGGCGGACAGCAGCTCGTTCTGGATGCGGCGGACGCGCTTGATCCGCTGGACGCGCTGGGCGTGGGCCTCCTTGCGTTCCTCGCTGCCCATCTCGGGGTTGATGCGCAGGCCGATCTCGTAGGCGCGGCGGATCATCAGGTCGGTGAGGTCGTCGGGCAGATCCTCGACCTCCTCGATCTCCTTGAGGCGGTGCTTGGCGGCCTTGGCCGCGCGGATCGCGAGCTGTTTCTCGTACTCCTGCTCGGCCTCGGTGTCCGCCTTGACGTTCAGCTTGCGCACCAGCCAGGGCAGGCTCAGGCCCTGGAGGACCAGGGTGGCCATGATGACGCCGAACGCGATGAAGATGATCTCGTCGCGGTCGGGGAACGGGGTTCCGTCGTCCTTGCTGAACGGGATGGCGAGGGCCAGCGCGACCGAGGCGACACCGCGCATTCCGGACCACCACATGATCACGGCCTCCTGCCAGGAGACCGGGATGTCCTCGTCGAGGTCGTGGCGCCGCGCGTGCAGCCGCCGCGTCAGCCAGGTCGCGGGGAGCAGCCACAGCAGGCGTACGAGGATGACGACGAGCACGATCGCCCCGGCCCAGCCGAGCATCTGGCTCCAGTGACCGGCGGCCGTCCGCAGGGCGTTGTGCAGTTCGAGGCCGATGAGGCCGAAGGCGACGCCGGTGACGAGGGTGTCGACGATGTCCCAGAAGGCGCGTCCGGTGAGCCGGGTGAGGACGTCGTCGGCGTCGAAGGCGTACTCGGTGAGGAAGAGCGCCGTGACGAGCACGGCGAGCACACCGGAGCCGTGCAGCGACTCGGCCAGGACGTAGGAGGCGTACGGCAGGAGGAGGGTGAGGCCGATCTGGAGGGTGGAGTCGCCGAGCAGGGACATGAGTTTGTTGGCGGTCCAGCCGATCGCGAGTCCTACGGCGAGCGCGACGACGGCGGACAGGAGGAGCGAGAGCGCGGCCGACGACCACGAGAAGCTGCCGCCGACGACTGCGGCGATCGCCACGTGGTACAGCACGATCGCGGTCACGTCGTTGAACAGGCCCTCGCCCTCCAGGGTCGACACCAGGCGCCGGGGCAGGCCGAGTTGACCGGCGACGGCGGTCGCGGCCACCGGGTCGGGGGGTGCCACGAGGGCACCGAGCGCGATGGCGGCGGCGATGCCCAGGCCCGGCACGATGGCGTTGGCGACGAAGCCGACGGCGGCTGTGGTGACGAAGACGAGGGCGACGGCGAGCAGGAAGATCGGCCGTCTGTTCGCGGCGAACTGCCGCCATGACGTGCGTTTCACGGCCGCGTAGAGGAGCGGTGGCAGCAGCACCGGCAGGATCAGGTCGGGGTCGACCTGCACGTTCGGTACGAACGAGGGCAGGGCCAGGACGATGCCGAGCAGCGTCATCAGGACCGGTGCGGGCAGGCCGAGCCTGTCGCCGAGGGGGACGCTCAGCAGCGCGCCGAGCAACAGCACGAACAGCAGGGCCAACTGATCCACGGCGGGCGCTCCGGCAGGTGTCGGCAGTCAGGACATAGGACGATCAAGCCAAAGCCTGCCATGCGCGACACGATGTGGTGATTTGTGGCGCGAAAGTCCCTGTCGCCGACTCCTGCCGGGGTGCGTTCTACGGGGCCGCGTCCGCGTAACTGGTCGCCACCTTGGCCCCGTTGAGATAGGCCGTGGCCGCTCCCTTGACCCCGTCGGAGCGGTACACGCCCCACTTGTCGGTGACCCAGTCGCCCCGCAGCGTCGCGCCGGTGAAGGACGGGCTCCCCTTCAGTTCCTGCGGCCGGCCGTCGTACCAGAACCGGACGGAGCCCTTCGCCGGGTCGTCGGACACCTTGATCCCGACCACGAACGAATGCCATTCGCCGGTCTTGAGGGGCGCGTTCCACAGCCGCGTCGTCTTGAGATCCGGGTCAGCGTGTTCGAGGTCGACCGTGCCGTCGCCGCGCGCCCTGAGGGACAGCGGCGGCGTCGAGGCGCCGGCGCCGTAGTCCTTGAGCTGCCACAGGACGACCCAGTCCCCGGCGCGGGTGGGCAGCGGCTTCCACATGGAGCGCCAGCCGACGTAGACGGTGTCGCCCTCCTCGAAGCGCAGCCGCGCTCCGTCCGGCGTCCGGTGCCCGCGTGTCTCCACCCGCACCCGGTCCACGTCGGAGATCTTGTCGCCCGAGGTGGCGAGCTTGTACGTCCGGCCGTAGCGGCCGCTGGGGTCGTCCACGACGGAGACGGTCCCCGGTTTCTTCTCGACGCCCTCGAAGACGGCGGTGCCCTTCGCGGGGTCGGCCTGCCAGAGCGGGGCACCGGCCGCCTGCTCGCCGGTCACTTCCTCGCCGGCGGCGCTCCAGGTCCCGGCGAGACCCAGCAGCCCGGCCGCGGCCACAGCGGCGACCATGCCCATGACATTACGGTCCTTACGGTGCTTCCCAGGTGGTGCTGTGCGCATCCCTAGCTCCGTACGTGGGGGGGGGTGGTTACGCGAACGTAGGGGCGTGGCGAGTCCAGCGTCAAGGAGAACTGGAAACTTTCCTAACAACGCCCTCGGCCTATCCCGGGCTACCGCCGGCGGCCACCGCGCGCCCTACGCCTCCGGCTGCCCCAGCGCCTTCCGCATGGCGCGGTGCGGAATGCCCGCGTCAGGGAACTCCGGCCCGTAGACCACGTAACCGAGACGCTCGTAGAACCCCAGCGCGTGTGTCTGAGCGTGCAGGTCCACGGCGGCGAGACCCCGCTCCGCGGCGGCGTCCTCGATGGCCCGCACGAGGGCGACGCCCACGCCGAGCCCGCGCGCGGCCTTCGTCACCGCGAGGCGCCCGAGCGCTCCGACGCTCGCGTCCCCGCCGTTCTTCGCGACGGCGGCCTCACCCGTCAGCAGCCGCCCCGTCCCGAGCGGCTCCCCGTCCGAGCGCCGTGCGAGGACGTGCACCGTGCCGTACCCGCGGTCGTAGACGTCGTACTCCAGCTCCTCCGGGACGCGCTGCTCGACGACGAAGACCTCCCGGCGCACACCGAAGCACGCCTCCAGGTCGGCCTCGCTGTCGGCGACGCGCACCCCGTACGCGGCGGCAGGCGAGCTCACGCGCTCTCGGCCCGCACGCGGTCGAGGGCCTTCTGCAGGTCCTCGGGGTACTCGCTGGAGAACTCCACCCAGGAGCCGTCGGCCGGGTGCTCGAAGCCGAGCCGCACCGCGTGCAGCCACTGCCGCGTGAGGCCGAGCCGCTTCGCGAGCGTCGGGTCGGCGCCGTACGTCAGGTCGCCGGCGCAGGGGTGCCGGTGGGCGGCCATGTGCACGCGGATCTGGTGCGTACGGCCGGTCTCCAGCTTGATGTCGAGGAGGCTGGCGGCGCGGAACGCCTCGATGAGGTCGTAGTGCGTGACGGAGGGCTTGCCGTCGGCGGTCACGGCCCACTTGTAGTCGTGGTTCGGGTGGCGCCCGATGGGGGCGTCGATCGTGCCGCTCATCGGGTCCGGGTGGCCCTGGACCAGCGCGTTGTAGCGCTTGTCCACGACGCGCTCCTTGAACTGGCGCTTCAGGGACGTGTACGCGCGCTCCGACTTGGCGACGACCATGAGGCCGGAGGTGCCGACGTCGAGCCGGTGCACGATGCCCTGGCGCTCGGCGGCGCCCGACGTGGAGATCCGGTACCCGGCGGCGGCGAGGCCGCCGATCACGGTCGTGCCGGTCCAGCCGGGGCTGGGGTGCGCGGCGACGCCGACCGGCTTCATGATCACGACGATGTCGTCGTCGTCATGGATGATCTCCATGCCCTCGACGGGCTCGGCGACGATCTGCACCGGGGCGGGCGCCTGCGGCATCTCCACCTCGAGCCAGGCCCCGCCGTGCACGCGCTCGGACTTCCCGACGACCGAGCCGTCGACCGCCACCTTCCCCGACGCGGCGAGCTCGGCCGCCTTGGTGCGGGAGAAGCCGAACATGCGGGAGATGGCGGCGTCGACACGCTCGCCCTCCAGGCCGTCGGGCACGGGCAGGGTACGGATCTCGGGAATCGTGCTCACCCATTGAGTATGCAGGAGCCCGCCGGCACTCCGGGACCGCGTCAGTCCTTGTGCACCGTTCCGTCCGGGTCAAGGCCCCGGAACGACAGGATCACGATGAGGATGCCGCCGCACACGATCGCCGAGTCCGCGAGGTTGAAGACGGCGAAGCCCTTGGGTGCGATGAAGTCGACCACGGCCCCTTCGAAGATGCCGGGCGAACGGAAGATCCGGTCCGTGAGATTGCCGAGCGCCCCGCCGAGGAGCAGCCCCAGGGCGATCGCCCAGGGCAGGCTGTAGAGCTTGCGCGCGAGCCGGGCGATCACGACGATCACGGCCGTGGCGATCACGGTGAAGATGATCGTGAAGGCCTCGCCGATCCCGAACGCGGCGCCCGCGTTCCTGATCGCCTCCAGTTGCAGCCAGTCACCGATGACCTTGATCGGCTCGTGGTGCTCCAGCTTCGCGACCACGATCATCTTGCTGACCAGGTCGAGGACGAACGCGAACGCGGCCACCGCGAACAGCACGGCGATCTTCCGCTTGCCCTTGGGCCGCTCCTGGGCCTGCTGGGTCTCCTCGCCCTGCTCGGGCCCGTCTGCCCCCGCGTCCGGGGTGTCCGGAGTACCGATGACGCGCTCCGCCTCTGCCACGTGAGTCCCTCAACCTAGGTGCCTGACTGAGGACGAGAGTACGGCACACACCCCCGCCCTCAGCAGCCAAGGAGCGCCATCTGGCGCGCGTGCCGACGATCGGCCGCAGCCGGTCCCGACGATCAGCCGCCGCCCGTGCCGAGGATCACCGACCGCCCGTGCCGGCGATCGGTGACCGACCCGCACCTCCGACCGGTGACCCATCAGTAGCGACGGTCAGTAGCGGCGCTCCTGCTTCTGCTTGCACTCGACACACAGGGTGGCTCTCGGGAAGGCCTGCATCCGCGCCTTGCCGATCGGGTTCCCGCAGTTCTCGCAGATCCCGTACGTCCCCGCGTCCAGCCGTTCCAGGGCGCGCTCGGTCTGCTGGAGCATCTCGCGGGCGTTGGCGGCGAGGGACAGCTCGTGCTCGCGCGTGATGTTCTTCGTGCCGGTGTCCGCCTCGTCGTCGCCCGCGCCGTCACCGGAGTCCCGCATCAGTCCGGCGAGCGACTTCTCGGAAGCCTCGATCTCGCTGTTCAGACGCAGCGCCTCGCTCTGGAGCTCGGCCCGCGCCTCCTCGACCTCGGCCGGGGTCCAGGGGTCCTCGCCCGGCCGTACGGCGAGCTCGCCCGGCTCCACTGCCGCGACCCGCGCCTTCGGCACCGAACGGGGCTTCTTCGCGGTGGCCGTGCCGGGGGTCTTCTTCGCAACCACAGTCGTGGCTCCCGTCGTCTTCGCGGCCGCAGCCGCGCCATCGGCCGCGGACGCGACCGTTTTCTTCTCCGCGCCCTTGTGGCCCGCCTTGTGACCGGCGGTCTTCTTCGTGGCGCTCTTCTTGGCGGCGCCCTTGTCGGCGGCGCCTTTCGCGGCAGTGCCCTTCTCGGCGGCGTGCGTGGTCTTCGCAGGCTCAGTGGGTTCCGCCGCGGCCTTGGCTGTCGTCTTCGCAGGCTCCGCGGGTTCCGCTGCGACCTTGGCCGTCACCTTCACAGGCTCCGCCGCGGCCTTGGCCGTCACCTTCACAGGCTCCGCCGCGGCCTTGGCCGTCACCTTCGCCGGCTTCGCGGGTTCCGACGCCGCCTCGGCCGTCGCCTTCACGGCCTTCGCCGCCTTCTTCGTCGCCGCCCCCTTGGCAGCACTCTTCGTAGCGTTCGCCTTCTTCGTGGTCTTCGCGGTAGTGGTCTTCGCGGTACCGGTCGCCTTCGCGGCGGCGGCACCGCTCTTCTTGGCCGCGGCTTTAGCCGCCGTCTTCGTCGCCGTACTAGTCGCTTTCGTCGCCGTACTCGTCGCTCTCGCCGGCTTCGCCTCCTCGGCCGCGGCCTTCGCGCCGGCGGATGCCTCACGCACCCCCGAAGCAGTCTTTTTCGCCACCATGGCCGCGGCCCCTTCACATATCTGTGATCTTGCTCGCGAGTCGTGCTGGGACGATAAATCGACTTCTGACCCGCGGCAACGGGGCACACCGCCCGATGCACCCGCCCCGCACGTCCCACGCGGCGGACTTGCAAGCGTTGTGCCCAGCTCCCCGCCCGGTAATCCGCCGGCGGCCCCGGCGCAAGGATCGGCCTGCCCCCATGTCGCCATTCGGGTCAGCGCACACACCGTCCGCACACCCCGCCCGGAACCCTCTGGCCGACCTCTCCCGCACCGCCTCACCGGAATAAAATGGGGCCAAAGCTAAGAAGGTGCTTCATCATGCGCAAAGTAGCCGACTGCCGCGACATGCCCAGCGAGACGAACTGCACCCTCGCCATAGCGGGCGAGGAGGACGAGGTCGTCCGCGCGGCCTCCGAACACGCGGTGTCCGTCCACGGTCACGCCGACACCCCCGAACTCCGCGACATGATCCGCAGCGGACTCAAGGACGAGATCCCCCAGCACGCCTGACCCCAGCCTGACCCCGGCCGCCCCGGCCCCGTCCCGCCGCCGCCCCGAATATCCGGTCGGCCCCGTCCCCGCGAGGCCCGTACACTGGGCGGAGCGAGAAGCGTGGATGGGGCCGAGTAGCGCCGTACGCAGCCTTGAGCGACCCGGGGACGGTGGAAGCCCGGGGGCGAGCGCGACGCGAAGATCACCCCGGAGCCGCCGGAAGAAAACCCCGCACGCGGGGCGAGTAGACCCGGCATCGCGACCCCAATGAGGGGGCTCACCGGAGCAGACAGCGCCCCGGCGAGCCAAGGAGGGTGGTACCGCGGGAGCGCGCCGCACACGGCGTCCGTCACAGACGAAGCTCTCGTCCCTCCGACGGAGACGGAAGAACAGTGTCCGCCGGAGGAAGATCGATGACGTACCGCCAGGTGCCCGCCCAGGTCGACCTGCCCGCCCTCGAGCACGCCGTGCTCGACTTCTGGCGCGAGCAGAAGATCTTTGCCAAGAGCTTGGAGCAGTCCGAAGGACGCCCCGAGTGGGTGTTCTACGAGGGCCCGCCCACGGCCAACGGTATGCCGGGCGCCCACCACATCGAGGCCCGCGTCTTCAAGGACGTCTTCCCGCGCTTCCGCACCATGCGCGGCTACCACGTGGCCCGCAAGGCCGGCTGGGACTGCCACGGCCTGCCCGTGGAGCTGGCCGTCGAGAAGGAGCTCGGGTTCAACGGCAAGAAGGACATCGAGGCGTTCGGCATCGCCGAGTTCAACGCCCGGTGCCGCGAGTCCGTGACCCGCCACACCGACGCCTTCACCGAGCTCACGACCCGCATGGGTTACTGGGTCGACCTCGACGACGCGTACCGCACGATGGACCCCGAGTACATCGAGTCGGTCTGGTGGTCGCTCAAGGAGATCTTCAACAAGGGCCTGCTGACCCAGGACCACCGCGTCGCCCCCTGGTGCCCGCGCTGCGGCACCGGCCTCTCGGACCACGAGCTGGCCCAGGGCTACGAGACGGTCGTCGACCCCTCGGTCTACGTCCGCTTCCCGCTCACCTCGGGCCCGCTGGCCGGCGAGGCCGCGCTCCTCGTGTGGACGACGACCCCGTGGACGCTCGTCTCGAACACCGCGGTCGCCGCGCACCCGGACGTCCGCTACGTCGTCGCGACGAACGGTGAGGAGAAGGTCGTCGTCGCCGAGCCCCTCGTCGAGAAGGCTCTCGGTGAGGCCTGGGAGACGACCGGCCAGTCCTTCACCGGCGCCGAGATGGAGCGCTGGAACTACCAACGCCCGTTCGAGCTCGTGGAGTTCCCGGCTCCGGCGCACTTCGTGGTGAACGCCGAGTACGTCACGACCGAGGACGGCACCGGCCTCGTCCACCAGTCCCCCGCCTTCGGTGAGGACGACCTCAAGGTCTGCAAGGCGTACGGCCTGCCGGTCGTGAACCCGGTCCGTCCCGACGGCACCTTCGAGGAGGAGGTCCCGCTCGTCGGCGGCGTCTTCTTCAAGAAGGCCGACGAGCGGCTCACCGAGGACCTCAAGGACCGCGGCCTGCTCTTCCGCCACGTCCCGTACGAGCACAGCTACCCGCACTGCTGGCGCTGCCACACGGCGCTGCTCTACTACGCGCAGCCGTCCTGGTACATCCGCACGACGGAGATCAAGGACCGTCTCCTCCAGGAGAACGAGGGCACCAACTGGTTCCCTGAGAACGTGAAGCACGGCCGCTTCGGCGACTGGCTGAACAACAACATCGACTGGGCGCTGTCCCGCAGCCGCTACTGGGGCACCCCGCTGCCGATCTGGCGCTGCGAGGAGGGCCACCTCACCTGCGTCGGCTCGCGCGCGGAGCTCTCCGAGCTGACGGGCACGGACCAGGCGGAGCTCGACCCGCACCGCCCGTTCATCGACGACGTCACCTTCTCCTGCACCCACGAGGGCTGCGCGGCGACGGCCACGCGCGTGCCCGAGGTCATCGACGCCTGGTACGACTCGGGTTCGATGCCGTTCGCGCAGTGGGGCTACCCGTACAAGAACAAGGAGATCTTCGAGAGCCGGTACCCGGCGCAGTTCATCTCGGAGGCCATCGACCAGACCCGTGGGTGGTTCTACACACTCATGGCGGTCGGCACGCTCGTCTTCGACAAGTCGAGTTACGAGAACGTCGTGTGCCTCGGCCACATCCTGGCCGAGGACGGCCGCAAGATGTCCAAGCACCTGGGCAACATCCTGCAGCCGATCCCGCTCATGGACCAGCACGGCGCGGACGCGGTGCGCTGGTTCATGGCGGCCGGCGGCTCCCCGTGGGCCGCGCGCCGCGTCGGCCACGGCACGATCCAGGAAGTCGTCCGCAAGACGCTCCTGACGTACTGGAACACGGTCGCCTTCCAGGCCCTCTACGCCCGGACGTCCGACTGGTCGCCGAGCGAGGCGGACCCGGCCCCGGCCGACCGCACCCTGCTCGACCGCTGGCTGCTCTCCGAACTCCACGCGCTCACCGACCAGGTGACGAAGGCCCTGGAGGCCTACGACACCCAGCGCGCCGGCAAGCTGCTCTCCTCGTTCGTCGACGACCTGTCGAACTGGTACGTGCGCCGCTCCCGCCGCCGCTTCTGGCAGGGCGACAAGGCCGCGCTGCGCACGCTGCACGAGGTCGTGGAGACGGTCACGCGGCTCATGGCGCCGCTGACGCCGTTCATCACGGAGCGGGTCTGGCAGGACCTGATCGTCCCGGTCACGCCGGACGCCCCCGAGTCGGTCCACCTGTCCACGTGGCCCGAGGCCGACCTCGACGCCATCGACCCGGAGCTGTCGCGGCAGATGGTGCTCGTGCGGCGCCTCGTCGAGCTGGGCCGTGCCACGCGCGCGGAGTCGGGCGTCAAGACGCGTCAGCCGCTGTCCCGCGCGCTGGTCGCGGCGGCGGGCTTCGAGACCCTCCACCCCGAGCTGCACACACAGATCACGGACGAGCTGAACGTCACATCGCTGGCGTCGCTCTCCGAGGTGGGCGGTTCGCTGGTCGACACGACGGCGAAGGCGAACTTCCGCGCTCTCGGCAAGCGGTTCGGCAAGGGCGTCCAGGCGGTCGCCAAGGCCGTCGCCAATGCCGACGCGGCCGCGCTCTCCTTGGCGCTGCGCGAGGGTACGGCGTCGGTCGAGGTCGACGGCGAGACCATCTCGCTCGCGCCGGACGAGGTGATCATCACGGAGACCCCGCGCGAGGGCTGGTCCGTCGCCTCGGACTCCGGCGCCACGGTCGCGCTCGACCTGGAGATCACGGAGGAGCTGCGTCAGGCGGGTCTGGCCCGTGACGCGATCCGCCTGATCCAGGAGGCCCGTAAGAACAGCGGTCTGGATGTCGCGGACCGGATCGCGCTGCGCTGGGCGTCCACGGAGCCGGCGGTCGTCTCGGCCCTGTCCGAGCACGCGGCCCTGATCGCGGACGAGGTCCTCGCGACGGACTTCGCCCAGGGCGACGCGGACGACAGTTACGGCGAGACGTTCACGGACGAGCCCCTCGCCCTGACGTTCCGTCTGCGCAAGGCGTAGCCGACGACCGAAGGCCCGGTCCCGCCAAAGAATCTTGGCGGGACCGGGCCTTCGGCGTTTCGTCCCTACGTACAGCTGAACGTTTCTGCACCCCGTCCATGAACCCGTGTACGACGCCCCGCGACACCCCGCGACGCCCTTGCGACGCCCCCGCCCGACGCAGGCAAAAGAGCGGGGCCCCCGGAGATTTCCGGGGGCCCCGCTCTGAACGCTGCCGACGCCTAAGGCGTGGTCACGCCCGTCAGTTGTCGTCCTCGTCGATGAGGAACCCGCGCATCGGCGACGGGGCCTGCTGCATCGGCGCCGGACCCTGCGGCCGGACCGGAGCCATCGGCTGGGTCATGGCCGGGGACATCTGCTGCTGGCCGCCGTAGGACGGGCCGGCCGCCGGCTGGTTGCCGCCCATGGTCTGGTTGCCGCCGTAGGACGGGGCACCCGCACCGGCCGACGCCATGGAAGGCGCGGGGGACGGCGGCAGCGACGCGGTCGCCGGGGTCCGCGGGGGAGCCAGCGAGTCGTCGGCCTGGGTCTCCAGCTGACGCAGCTGCGACTCAAGGTAGGACTTCAGACGCGTGCGGTACTCGCGCTCGAAGCCGCGCAGGTCCTCGACCTTGCGCTCCAGCGTGGCGCGAGCGGACTCGAGCGAGCCCATCGCGACGCGGTGCTTCTCCTGCGCGTCCCGCTCCAGGGCGTCGGCCTTGGCACGGGCGTCCCGCTCCAGGCCCTCGGCGCGGCTGCGGGCCTCGCCGACGATCTTGTTGGCCTCGGAACGGGCCTCCGCGATCGCCTGGTCGGCGGTCTGCTGCGCGAGGGAGAGGACACGGGCGGCGCTGTCGCCACCGGGGCCCTGACCGGGCTGGGGCATCTGCGGACCGTGACCGCCCATGGGGCCACCCATGGGACCGCCCATCGGGCCGCCCATCTGCGGCTGGAGCTGACCCTGGCCCAGCTGGCCCTGGCCGAGCTGGTTCTGCCCGGGGTGGCCCTGACCACCCATCGGACCCTGGCCCATCGGACCGGGACCCTGCGGGCCGCCCTGCGGACCGTGTCCGCCGGGGCCTGCCGGCAGCTGAGGCGCACCGCTCGGCAGCTGAGGCGGGCCGCCCATGGGGCCACCCATCTGCTGCTGCGGCTGCACCGGCTGCGGGCCCGATATTGCGGCGGGCACCGGAGCCCCGGGACCGCGCTGGTCCTGCGGTTCCGGAGGCTTGCGCATTCCGCCCTGCTGCTGGTTCTGCGCGGCGGCGCGGGTGGCTGCGGCGAGCTTCGCGCGCAGGTCCTCGTTCTCTCGGAGAAGGCGGGTCAGTTCGCCTTCGACCTCGTCGAGGAAGGCATCGACCTCGTCCTCGTCATAGCCTTCTCGGAGGCGGACGGTCGTGAACTGCTTGTTCCGCACGTCCTCGGGGGTCAACGGCATCTCTTCACCTCAACGTAGTCGTCGGCATTCGGCAAGACCGTATCGTTCACAGCCGGCTCACGACGGAGATCAGGATGTAGACGATGATCATCAGTACGAAGAAGGACAGGTCGAGCGCCACGCCCCCGAGACGCAGCGGCGGAATGAACCGCCGCAGAAGCTTGAGCGGTGGATCAGTGACAGTGTAGGTGGCCTCAAGTACGACCACCATCGCCTTGCCGGGCTGCCACGAGCGGGCGAACTGGAAGACGTAGTCCATGACCAGCCGGAAGATCAGCACGATGAGGAAGCACATCAGCGCGATGTGGACAACATCCAAAAACACGCGCATGTCCGCGGTTCCCTCTCCCCTGTGTCTCGTGCTCTGTGACTGGTACTGCTCCGGCACTTCACCGGTGCTGCGTCTCAGCTCTGGTTGAAGAACCCGCCCTCTGCGATGCGGGCCTTGTCCTCCGCCGTGACATCGACGTTAGCAGGCGACAACAGGAACACCTTCTGCGTCACCCGCTCAATGCTCCCGTGAAGCCCGAAGACGAGTCCGGCGGCAAAGTCGACAAGTCGCTTCGCGTCGATGTCGTCCATCTCCGTCAGATTCATGATCACCGGAGTGCCCTCACGGAAGTGTTCCCCGATGGTACGGGCCTCGTTGTACGTCCGCGGGTGCAGCGTCGTGATGCGGTAGGGCTCCCGCTCGGACACAACCTTGGGCATGATCACCGGTGCGTTCTTCTCCAGGCTCTGGCGTTCAGGTGTGATGGATGCCACGGGGGCGATTCGCGCCGGACGTCCGGATTCCGCTGGCAGCGGGGCCGGTTCGCGCTGGGCGGGGGGCTGAACCACTCGTACCGATTCGTCCCGTTGGGACTGGTGTGGCTGATGAGTGTTGTGCGACTGATGTGACGGTTCGTGCCGCCTGCGGTCCCGCTCGGGCTCCGGGTCCAGCTCGGGTTCGAAGTCGTCGTCGGGGTCGAACCCCCGGCCGTCGTAACCGTCGTCCTCCACGAGGCCGAGGTAGACCGCCATCTTGCGCATCGCGCCGGCCATTGCTCTGAGTCCTCCGCTCTGTGGTGGATCGGCTGACGTCAACCGAAGTGCCCGCGATCCACCTGATCTCCCCGCCCATCAGCGAGAATGACCATATTTTCTGCTGTGGTCCGACTTCTTGGCGACGTTACCCGAGCCTGGGTCGGACTCCGAGTACCGCAGTACCGACGCGCACATGTGTCGCTCCGGCCGCAACGGCCTGTTCGAGGTCCGCACTCATCCCTGCTGACACCATGTTCGCAGCCGGATGAGCGCGGCGCAGGTCAGTCGACAAATCCATCAGCCGCTCGAACGCCGCCTGTTGGCGACCGGCGTACTCACCGGTCAGCGGCGCGACCGTCATCAGACCGTCGAGACGCAGACCCGGAGCGTCCGCCACAAGTGCGGCCAACTCCCCGATTCCGCCCGGTCCTACGCCACCGCGCTCGCCCCGCCCGTTCTCCTCGGCGTCGAGTGCGACCTGGATCAGGCAGCCCAGTTCGCGCTCGGCCCGCACGGCGGCGGTCGACAGCGCGGTGACGAGCCTCGACCGGTCGACGGACTGCACGAGAGAGGCATAACCGGCCACGGAGCGCACCTTGTTGGTCTGCAACTGACCGACGAAGTGCCACCTCAGCGGCAGGTCCGCGCATTCCGCGGCCTTGGGCGCCGCATCCTGGTCGCGGTTCTCCGCCACATCTCGTACACCGAGTTCCGACAAGATCCGCACATCACTGGCGGGGTACGTCTTGGTGACCACGATCAGGGTCACGTCCTCGCGCTTGCGACCGGCGGCGGCGCACGCCGAAGCGATACGGTCCTCCACCTGTGCGAGGTTCGCTGCGAGTTGAGCCTTACGGTCCGTCATGTCCCATCAGTCCAGCCAGACATAGCCGGCGAGCCGACCGGTGGTGCGGTCGCGGCGGTACGAAAAGTGGTCGTGCGACTCGAGGGTGCACACCGGCGACTTGTGCCGGTCGCGCACCCCGAGGCGCTCCAACTGGGCGTGCACTGCGCCGGTCACGTCGACGGCGGGGGTGCCCCAGCTGGTTTCGGCGTACGCCGCGGGTTCCACGGCGGCCACCTCGGCGCGCATCGCGCCGGGGACTTCGTAGCACTTCCCGCACACGGCGGGCCCGGTCCTGGCGACGATGCGGGCGGGGTCGGCGCCCAGTTCCACCATCGCCGCGACGGCGGCGGGGACGACTCCGGCGATCATGCCGGGCCGTCCCGCGTGAGCGGCGGCGGCGATCCCCGCGACGGGGTCGGCGAGCAGAACGGGGGTGCAGTCCGCGGTGAGCACCGCGAGGGCGAGTCCGCGCCGGGCGGTGACGATCGCGTCGACGGAGGGGATGTCTTCCGGCGATCCCCAGGGTCCGTCCACGACGGCTACGTCGGGGCCGTGCACCTGGTTCATCCAGACCACGTGGGCCGGGTCGAGGCCGAGTGACTCCGCCGCGGTCTTGCGGTTGGCGAGTACGGCGGCCGAGTCGTCCCCGACCGCGCCGCCGAGATTGAGCTCCTCGTACGGAGCGGCGCTCACCCCGCCCCACCGGTCGGTGAAGGCGAAGTGGGCGCCGCTCGCGTGGTCGCGCTGTCCTATCACTTCAGGACTTCACTTCTGCATCTCGCGTGAACCGGACATCACTTGAGGAAGTCCGGGACGTCGAGCTCCTCGGCCTGGCTGTCCTGGTAGGGACGGGCCGCCGGGACCTGCGGCGGGGTGACCGGGGCGGACGGGATGTCGTTCGTCGGGGCGGGCGCGGGCGCCGGCTCGACGGGCTCCGGGATCTGCGGCTCATCGCGCGGGGTGACGCTGCCGAGGCCGCCGAAGGACGGGCGGGACTCGGCGGGGCGCGACGCGGGCTCCTCGCGCTTGGCGGTCGTGCTGCCGATCACGTTCTCCCGCTTGTTCGGCGGCTGTCCGCCGTCGAAGCCTGCCGCGATGACCGTGACCCGCACCTCGTCACCCAGGGCGTCGTCGATGACGGCACCGAAGATGATGTTGGCCTCGGGGTGCGCGGCCTCACTGACCAGCTGCGCGGCCTCGTTGATCTCGAAGAGACCGAGGTCGGAGCCGCCGGAGATGGAGAGCAGCACGCCGCGGGCGCCGTCGATGGAGGCCTCGAGGAGCGGCGAGGAGATCGCCATCTCCGCGGCGGCCACCGCACGGTCGTCGCCACGGGCCGAGCCGATGCCCATGAGGGCCGAACCGGCCTCGGACATGACCGACTTGACGTCGGCGAAGTCGAGGTTGATCAGGCCGGGGGTGGTGATCAGGTCGGTGATGCCCTGGACACCGGAGAGCAGGACCTGGTCCGCCGACTTGAAGGCGTCGAGGACGGAGACCTGCCGGTCCGAGATGGACAGGAGCCGGTCGTTGGGGATGACGATGAGGGTGTCGACCTCTTCGCGGAGCTCCGCGATGCCGTCCTCCGCCTGGTTCGCCCTGCGGCGGCCCTCGAAGGTGAACGGCCGGGTGACCACACCGATCGTCAGGGCGCCCAGCGAGCGGGCGATGTTGGCGACGACAGGTGCGCCGCCGGTGCCGGTGCCACCGCCTTCGCCGGCGGTGACGAAGACCATGTCGGCCCCCTTGAGGACCTCCTCGATCTCCTCGCGGTGATCCTCGGCCGCCTTGCGGCCGACGGCCGGATTGGCTCCGGCGCCGAGTCCGCGGGTGAGTTCACGGCCGACGTCGAGCTTGACGTCCGCGTCGCTCATCAACAGGGCTTGCGCGTCGGTGTTGATGGCGATGAACTCGACGCCCTTGAGACCGACCTCGATCATCCGGTTGATGGCATTGACACCACCGCCGCCGACACCGATGACTTTGATGACTGCGAGGTAGTTCTGCGGTGCTGCCACGTCGAAGGCCTCTCGCCTCGAGTTACGTGTCGCCGCCTCGCATATGTACGTTGCGACGACTGATGCCGAATTGGGGCGGCCCGGACTACTTGTCTGCCGACCCGAACCCTAACGCTGAAGTTTAGGGTTACCAGTGTGTCTGTTCCCTGGACTCTTCCGAACAGGACACTAAGTCGACAAGTGGCGCGCGTTCAACGAACACGCCGAACCTCCCGTTTTTCTTTTCACCCTATGTGATCAGCCGTAGCAGTGCCCAACCAGGGTGCTGGCCTGCGCCGATATGCGTCAACTCCCTGATGACGCAGGGGCGGTGGGAACACTCACATCGAAGTGCCGCGCCTTCGGGGCGGCTTTCATGAGTGCGACGAGCGAGGACGCCTTCAAGCGGCCCTTCTCGCCGCTCCCCCACGCGACGGTCCGGCCGCCGGCCAGATCGAGGGAGACGGAGTCGTACGAACGGACCTTGACGGCGCGGGTGTCGTGGGCGACGGCCCTGGGCAGGTCGCGTGCGATCCGGACTGCTTCGCGCACGAGGGCGTCGGCGCCGAAGCGGCGCAGGCTCGCGAAGGCGCCTGCCTGATCCGGCGTCAATTCCAGAAGCGGAACGCCCGCGGGCGCCTTCTGGACGGTGGCGAATCGGACACCCTTGGCGTCCACTTCGACGAACTTGCCCGCCTTGGCGTCACTTTCACCATTTACGCCACTCTGACCACTCTGGCCAATGTCGCCCTTTGCCCCTTTTTCGACAATGAGCACCGGCTTGCGCTCGATCACTTTCAATGTGATTCCGTGCGGCCAGGAACGCTCGACATCGACCGAGTCGATACGGGGCAATTTCCGGCGAAGTCGGTCCGCAATGGCATCGGTGTCGACTGAAATCATCGGCGCGCCGACCGGAACGGCCGCGGCCGCGCGCACCTCCGCCGGCGTCAGCACCTCGGTCCCCGAGGTCGTCACCCGCTCCGCCCTGAGCCACTGCGAGCCGTAGAGCAGCCAGACGACTCCCGCGGAGAGCAGCACGAGGCCGACCCCGGCGAGGATCAGGACGCGCGGGCGCGGGAGTTTCAGGCGGGGCCCCCGAGGGGGCCGGGGCGGGCCGGACTTCGGCTTCTGCCGCTCACCGCGATCTGCAGTCGTAGCGCCGGCCACACTCCCTGCCTTCCATCACTGCCACGCCGTCGGGCCACTGGGGCTAACGGCGGGACCTGATCGCCTCGTAGACCATGCCGACGAGCAGTTCGTCGGCGTCCCGGCGGCCGAACTCGGAGGCGGCGCGGGACATCTCGTACAGCCGGTGCGGGTCGCCGAGGACGGGGAGGACGTTGCCCATGATCCACTCGGGCGTCAGTTCCGCGTCGTCGACCAGCAGGCCGCCGCCGGCCTTGACCACCGGCTGGGCGTTGAGCCGCTGTTCGCCGTTGCCGATGGGCAGCGGGACGTAGGCGGCGGGGAGCCCGACGGCGGAGAGTTCGGCGACGGTCATCGCGCCCGCGCGGCAGAGCATCATGTCGGCCGCGGCGTACGCGAGGTCCATCCGGTCCACGTACGGTACCGGGATGTACGGGGGCATCCCCGGCATCTGCTGGACCTGCGGCAGTTCGTTCTTCGGGCCGACCACGTGCAGGATCTGGATGCCGGACTGCTGGAGCAGCGGGGCGACGCGCTGGACGACCTCGTTGAGGCGGCGGGCGCCCTGGGAGCCGCCGGAGACCAGCAGCGTCGGCAGGTTCGGGTCGAGGCCGAAGGCGGCGCGCGCCTCGGGCCGCACCCGGGCCCGGTCGAGCGTGGCGATGGTGCGGCGCAGCGGGATGCCCACGTACCGGGCGTCGCGCAGCTTGCTGTCGGGCGTGGAGACCGCGACGCCTGCCGCGTAACGCGAGCCGATCTTGTTGGCGAGGCCGGGGCGGGCGTTGGCCTCGTGCACGACGATCGGCACACCGAGGCGCTTGGCGGCGAGGTAGCCGGGCAGGGCGACGTAGCCGCCGAAGCCGACGACGCAGTCCGCCTTGGTGCGCTCCAGGATCTGCTCGGCCGCCTTGATGGTGCCGCGCAGCCGGCCCGGGACGGTGATCAGTTCAGGCGTCGGCTTGCGCGGCAGCGGTACGGCGGGGATCAGCGCGAGTTCGTATCCGCGCTCGGGTACGAGCCGCGTCTCGAGCCCCTTCTCCGTACCGAGGGCCGTGATGCCCACGGTCGGGTCCTGCCTGCGCAGGGCGTCCGCGAGGGCGAGCGCGGGCTCGATGTGGCCGGCGGTCCCCCCGCCGGCGAGTACGACATGCACCGAAATTCACCGCTCTCCGGACGTACGCGCCGAGGCGCGCCGTCGCATCGTGTTCCATCTCATCCGAGGCTGCCGCATGGCCAGGGCCGCCTTCGCCGCGGGTTCGTCCCGCGCGAAGGCGATCAGAAGTCCTACGGCGAACATGGTCGGAAGCAAGGCCGACCCCCCGTACGAGAACAGCGGGAGCGGGACACCGGCGATCGGCAGGAGACCGAGCACCGCACCGAGGTTGACCACGGCCTGGGCCGTGATCCAGGTGGTCACGCCACCCGCGGCGTACCTCACGAAGGGGTCCTCCGTGCGTCCGGCCACGCGGATACCCGCATAGCCTAGAGCCGCGTACAGGGCGAGCACCGACAGCGTCCCCGCGAGGCCCAGTTCCTCACCGGTGACGGCGAAGATGAAGTCGGTGTGCGCTTCGGGGAGTTGGCCCCATTTTTCCACACTCGCCCCCAGGCCGGAACCGAAGAATCCGCCGGAGGCGAGGGCGTAGATGCCGTGCAGTCCCTGCCAGCAGATGTCGTCGGGGCCCGCGTCCGTGGCGCCGAGGCAGGACAGCCGCTGCATACGGTTCGGGCTCGTCCTGATCAGGAAGAAGGCGATCGTGGCCGCGACGGAGAGCACGCCGGCGAACAGGCGCGTGGGCGCCCCGGCGAGCCACAGCAGGCCGAAGAGGATGGCGGTGAGGAGGATCGTCGTCCCCATGTCGCCGCCCAGCATGATCAGTCCGAGCAGCAGGAAGGTGACCGGGACGAGCGGCACCAGCATGTGCTTCCACTGGGTCAGCAGTCGCTTGTCGTGCTTGCGCGCCATGAGGTCGGCGCCCCACAGGACGAGGGCCAGCTTGCCGAACTCGCTGGGCTGGAGCATGAAGGGGCCGCCGAGGGAGATCCAGTTCCGGTTGCCCCCGATGGTGACTCCGATCCCCGGCACCTGCACGAGGGCCATCAGGAAGACGCTGACGGCGAGCAGCGGGTAGGCGAGCGCCCGGTGCAGCTTCACCGGCATCCGCATCGCCGCGAACATCATGATCCCGCCGATGGTCGCCGCGAGGAACTGCTTGCGGAAGTAGTACGAGCTGGGCAGCCCGTTCTGCAACGCCGTGATCATGGACGCGGAGTAGACCATCACGAGGCCGAGGACCGTGATCAGGAGGCTGGAGCCGAGGATCAGGTAGTAGGCGGTGAGAGGGCGGTCCCAGGCGCGGCGGGCCTGGAGGTAGAGGCGCTGCGCGGGGCTGACCCGGGTCTGCCGGGCCGTGCCGGTTCCTGCCATCAGCGCACCCCACCGCTGTACGACGACGACGCTGCCACGATCCCCTCCCGAGGGTGCCCGGCGTCACCGGGCACCCGAAGGCCCCGTCAGACGCTGGCGGAGCCGAGCGCGCGGACCGCATCCGCGAACGCTTCGCCACGCTTGTTGTAGTTGGTGAACATGTCCATCGACGCGCAGGCCGGGGCCATCAGCACCGTGTCCCCCGGTCGTGCGAGCCGCGCGGCTTCCTGGACCGCCGCGGACATCGCCCCAGTGTCGGTCCGGTCGAGGTCGACCACCGGGACCTGCGGGGCGTGTCGCGCCAGGGCTTCGGCGATCAGCGCGCGGTCCTGGCCGAACAGGACGACGCCCCGAAGGCGCTTCGCGGAACCGGCCACGAGCTCGTCGAACGTGGCGCCCTTGGCGAGCCCGCCGGCCATCCACACGATCGACTCGTAGGCGGCCAAGGAGGCTTGCGCGGCATGGGTGTTGGTCGCCTTGGAGTCGTCGACGTAGGCGACCCCGTCGACGTCCGCGACGTGCGCGATGCGGTGCGCGTCGGGTGTGAACGCGCGCAGTCCGTCGCGTACGGCGGAGGGGTTGACGCCGAAGGCGCGCGCGAGGGCGGCGGCCGCGAGGGCGTTGGCGATGTTGTGCGGGGCTGGCGGGTTGACGTCCCCGACCTCGGCCAGCTCCTGGGCGTTCTTCTGCCGGTTGTCGACGAAGGCGCGGTCGACCAGGATGCCGTCCACGACGCCGAGTTGGGAGGGGCCGGGGGTGCCGAGGGTGAAGCCGATGGCGCGGGCACCTTCCTCGACGTCGGCCTCGCGGACCAGGTCCTCGGTGGCCTTGTCCGCGACGTTGTAGACGCAGGCGACCTGATTGCCCTCGTAGATACGGCCCTTGTCGTGGGCGTACGCCTCCATGGAGCCGTGCCAGTCGAGGTGGTCGGGCGCGAGGTTGAGGACGGCCGCGGAGTGGGCGCGCAGCGAGGGCGCCCAGTGCAGCTGGTACGAGGAGAGTTCGACGGCGAGCACGTCGTACGCGTCGTCGCCCTCCAGGATCACGTCCACGATCGGGGTGCCGATGTTGCCGACGGCCGCGGTGCGCAGGCCGGCCGCGCGCAGGATCGAGGCGAGCATCTGCGTCGTGGTGGTCTTGCCGTTGGTGCCGGTGATGGCGAGCCAGGGGGCGGCGCCGGGGCCGCGCAGACGCCAGGCGATCTCGACGTCGCCGACGACGTCGACGCCCGCCTCGGCCGCCGCCGCGAAGAGCGGTGACGTGGGCTTCCAGCCCGGCGAGGTGACGACGAGGTCGGTGCCCGCGGGGAGCGTCTCGGCGTCCCCGAGGCGTACGGAGATCCGCTCTGCTTCGAGGAGAGCCGCTCTCTCGCGGTGGGCATCGCTGTCGCCGCCGTCCACGACGGTGACCGAAGCGCCGAGGCCGGCCAGGGCGCGGGCGGCACTGATGCCGCTCACGCCGAGACCGGCGACGGTGATGTTCTTGCCCTGCCAGGGGGACGAAGTCGTCACTTGTCCGCTGCCCATCCCGCGTAGAAGAGGCCGAGTCCGACGATCACGCACATGCCCTGGATGATCCAGAAGCGGACCACGACAAGGACTTCGGACCAGCCCTTGAGTTCGAAGTGGTGCTGCAGTGGCGCCATGCGGAAGACGCGCTTGCCGGTGAGGCGGAAGGAGCCGACCTGGATGACCACGGACATGGTGATCAGGACGAACAGGCCGCCGAGCAGGGCGAGCAGGAACTCCGTACGGGAGCAGATGGCGAGGCCCGCGAGGGCGCCGCCGAGCGCGAGGGAGCCGGTGTCACCCATGAAGATCTTGGCGGGCGAGGTGTTCCACCACAGGAAGCCGAAGCAGGCGCCCATCAGGGCGGAGGCGACGACCGCCAGGTCGAGTGGGTCTCTGACCTCGAAACAGGCCGCCGGGTTGGTGAGGGTCTGCGCGTTGGCGCAGGACTCCTGGAACTGCCAGACACCGATGAAGGTGTACGCGCCGAAGACCATCACGGAGGCGCCGGTGGCGAGGCCGTCGAGACCGTCCGTGAGGTTCACGCCGTTCGACATCGCGAGGATCATGAACAGCGCCCAGACCACGAACAGGACCGGGCCGATCGTCCAGCCGAAGTCCTGCACGAAGGAGAGCTTCGTGGAGGCCGGGGTGTTGCCGCGGTTGTCGGCGAACTGGAGCGAGAGCACCGCGAAGGCGATACCGACGGTCAGCTGGCCGGCCATCTTCGCCTTGGCCCGCAGGCCGAGCGAACGCCGCTTGACGATCTTGATGTAGTCGTCGAGGAAGCCGACCAGGCCCATGCCGCCCATCAGGCCGAGCACGAGCAGGCCCGACAGGGTCGGCGAGGCGCCGGTGATGACCTTGCTCAGGAAGTACGCGATGAACGTCGCCAGGATGAAGGCGATACCACCCATCGTCGGCGTACCGCGCTTGCTGTGGTGCTCGCGCGGGCCGTCGTCACGGATGTACTGGCCGTAACCCTTGCGGGCAAGGAGCTTGATCAGCAGCGGCGTCCCGACCAGGGTCAGGAAGAGGCCGATCACACCCGCGAAGAGGATCTGCTTCATCATCGGGCATCAGCCCCGGCGTCGATGCCGCTGTCGAGCAGCGCCTGTGCCACGCTCTCCAGGCCCACCGACCTGGAGGCCTTCACGAGCACGACGTCACCCGGGCGCAGCTCGCTGCGCAACAGGTCGACCGCCGCCTGTGCGTCGGACACGTGCACCGACTCCTCACCCCACGAACCCTCGTTGTAAGCGCCCAGTTGCAGCCAGGACGCTTCCCTGCCCCCGACTGCCACGAGCTTGCTGACGTTGAGCCGGACGGCGAGCCGTCCGACGGCGTCGTGCTCGGTCAGCGACTCGTCGCCGAGCTCGGCCATCTGTCCGAGCACCGCCCACGTACGGCGCCCCTTGCCCATGGCCGCGAGCGCGCGCAGGGCGGCTCGCATGGACTCGGGGTTCGCGTTGTAGGCGTCGTTGACGATCGTCACGCCGTCCGGGCGCTCGGTGACCTCCATACGCCAGCGGGACAGCGTGCCCGCTTCGGAGAGCGCGAGCGCGATCTCCGGGGCGGACATGCCGAGTTCATGGGCGACGGCGGCCGCGGCGAGCGCGTTCGACACGTGGTGCTCACCGTACAGGCGCAAGGTCACGTCGCTGCACCCGGAGGGTGTGCGAAGGCTGAAGGAGGGCTGTCCGTTCTCCGTGAGACGGACATTCTCGGCGCGTACGTCGGCGTCGGCGCCCTCTCCGAAGAGCAGCACCTTCGCCTTCGTGCGGGAGGCCATCGCGCGGACGA
This sequence comes from Streptomyces sp. NPDC046821, assembly GCF_040645335.1. Lineage (NCBI taxonomy): Bacteria > Bacillati > Actinomycetota > Actinomycetes > Kitasatosporales > Streptomycetaceae > Streptomyces > Streptomyces sp. NPDC046821. The sequence continues at coordinate 265,302 of NZ_JBEYYB010000014.1, forward strand.
GTGGGTCGTCCGCGTTGAGGATCGCGGTGCCGCCGTCCTCGGCGCTCGGCAGCGCCTCGACGAGTTCACCCTTCGCTTGTGCGATCTGCTCGCGTCCGCCGAACTCGCCGATGTGGGCGGTGCCGACGTTGAGGACGACGCCGACCTTCGGGGGTGTTAGGCCCGTCAGGTACTGGATGTGGCCGATGCCGCGGGCGCCCATCTCCAGGACGAGGTAGCGGGTCTCGTCGGTGGCGGTCAGCGCGGTGAGGGGCAGCCCGATCTCGTTGTTGAGCGAGCCGGGGGTGAAGACCGTGGGGGCGTCGCGGCGCAGGACCTGGGCGATCAGGTCCTTGGTGCTGGTCTTGCCCGCGGAGCCGGTGAGGGCGACGAGGGTGGCGCCGAGCCGCTGGACGACGTGGCGCGCGAGGGCGCCGAGCGCCGTCTGCACGTCCTCGACGACGATGGCGGGCACGCCGACCGGGCGGGAGCCGAGTACGGCCACCGCGCCCTTGTCGATCACGTCGGCCGCGTAGTCGTGGCCGTCGACGCGCTCGCCGACGAAGGCGGCGAACAGGCTGCCGTCCTCGACCTTCCGGGAGTCGATGACGACGGGTCCGGTCACCTGGACCGACGGATCCGGTATGTCGTACGTCTGCCCGCCGACGACTGTGGCGATCTCGGCGAGGGAGAGGGCGATCACAACTTCATCCCTGGGTTTGCTGGATAGCTTCGCGAAGCACCAGGCGGTCGTCGAAGGGACGCACCACCCCGGCGATGTCCTGGCCCTGCTCGTGTCCCTTGCCGGCGACGAGGACGGTGTCACCCGGCTGTGCGCGGGCGACGACGGCGGCGATGGCGGCCGCGCGGTCCTCGAAAACCTGGACCTCGCCGCGCTCGTGGGCCGGCACCTCGGCGGCACCGGCGAGCATCGTGGCGAGGATCGCGAGGGGGTCCTCGGAACGGGGGTTGTCCGAGGTCAGTACGGCGGTGTCGGCGAGGCGGGCCGCGGCCGCGCCCATCGGCATCCGCTTGGTCTTGTCGCGGTCGCCGCCGCAGCCGAGCACGATGTGCAGCTTGTTCTCGGTGACCTTGCGCAGCGCGCGCAGCACGGACTCGACGGCGTCGGTCTTGTGGGCGTAGTCCACGACCGCGAGGTAGGGCTGGCCCACGTCGACGCGCTCCAGGCGGCCGGGGACGCCCGGTACGGCGGCGACGCCGTCGGCGGCCTGCTGCGGGTCGATGCCCGCGACGGCGAGGGAGACGATCGCGGCGAGCGCGTTGGCCACGTTGAACGGGCCGGCCAGCGGGGACTTGGCGGTGATCCGCTCGCCCTTGGGGCCGACGGCCACGAACGTGGAGTCGAACGGGCCGACCTCGACGTCCTCGGCGCGCCAGTCGGCGTCCGGGTGGCCCTCGGCGGAGAAGGTGACGACGGGCACCTCGGATTCCTGCACGAGGCGACGCCCGTACTCGTCGTCGTAGTTCACGACGCCCCGTTTGCTGCGGGCCGGGGTGAACAGCTGCGCCTTGGCCCGGAAGTAGTCCTCCATGTCGGAGTGGAACTCCATGTGTTCCGGGCTGAGGTTGTTGAAGACGGCGATGTCGAAGACGCAGCCGTCGACCCGGCCGAGCACGAGGGCGTGGCTGGAGACTTCCATGGCGACCGCGTCCACGCCGCGTTCGCGCATGACCGCGAACAGCGCCTGGAGATCGGTGGCTTCGGGGGTGGTGCGCTCCGACTTGATGCGCTCGTCGCCGATCCGCATCTCGACGGTGCCGATGAGGCCCGTGTTGCGGATCGTGCGCAGGCCGCCCTCGATGAGGTAGGCGGTGGTGGTCTTGCCGGAGGTGCCGGTGATGCCGATCTGGAGCAGATCGCGGCCGGGGTGGCCGTAGATCGTGGCCGCCAGCTCGCCCATCTCGGCGCGCGGGTTCTCCACCACGAGCGCGGGCAGGCCCGCCGCCGCGACGCGCTCGGCGCCCGACGGGTCGGTGAGGGCGGCGACGGCACCGAGGCTCGCGGCCTGGGCGGCGAAGTCGGCGCCGTGGAAGCGGGCGCCGGGCAGGGCGGCGTAGATGTCACCGGGGCGGACGGCGCGGGAGTCGTGCGTGATGCCCGTGCTCCCGGTCTCGGCCGCGGCCCCTTCGGGGGCGGGGACACCCAGCTGATCCGCGAGGTCGGCAAGTCGCGTCGTGGTGACCTGCACCGGTCGCGGCGGTCCCGGGTAGGTCACGGGAACGCCCTTCTGGGTGGTTTGGGACTGATCAGCGTGTGGCACGGCGGTGAGCGTACCGGGCTCACCCCCCATGGAGCGAAGCGAGGGGCGTGGCGTGGGCTGGTTCCCGGGGTCGGGGGTGATCGTTGTCACGGGCGGTACCTGGTCACTCTCGGGCTCGGATCAGGGCGTGAAGCTGACGGGCAGCCGGGCGGGCGCCGCCCCGGTGGGCGGGACCTGGAGCGTCTTGAGGGCGAACTCCATGACCTGCTTGTAGATGGGGCCACAGATCTGGCCGCCGAAGTAGCTGCCCTTGGTGGCGTTCTGGATCGCGCAGTAGACGGTGATGCGCGGCTTGTCGGCGGGGGCGAACCCGGCGAACGACGAGGTGTAGCCCTTGTACCTGCCGGTGGCCGGATCGACACGGTTGGCCGTGCCGGTCTTGCCGGCGACGCGGTAGCCGGGGATACGGGCCTTGGCGCCGGTGCCCTCCTCGTCGTCGACGACGGACTCCAGCATCTGCGCGATGGTCCGTGCCGTCTTGGCGCTGACGACCCGGGTTTCCTTGGGCCTCGGGGCCGGGGTGAACCTGCCGTCCGGTCCCTTGGTGCCGCGGACGAGCGTGGGCTCGATGCGGACGCCGCCGTTGGCGATGGTCGAGTAGACGGAGGCGGCCTGCATCGCGTTGATGGAGAAGCCCTGGCCGAAAGGGATCGTGTACTGCTGCGAGGTCGACCACTTGCCGGCGGGGGCCAGGATGCCCGCGGTCTCGCCGGGGAAGTCGAGCCCGGTCGGCCGGCCGATGCCGAACCTGCGCAGATACGAGTAGAGCACCTGGTTGGCCTGGGGCTGGGTCTTGCCGAGCTGGCCCGCCGCCAGGATGGTGCCGATGTTGCTGGACTTGGCGAGCACGCCGTTGAGCGTGAGGTGCCAGGTCGGGTGGTCGACGTCGTCCTGGAAGAGACGGTCACCGCGGTGCAGCCGGTTGGGCACCGTGACATGGGTGTCGGGGGTGGCCGCGTTCTCCTGGAGCACGGCGGCCATCGACATGACCTTCGCGGTGGATCCGGGCTCGTACGCGTCCTGGAGCGCGGCGTTGCCCATGGCCGTGGAGTTGGCCTGCGACAGGTCGTTGGGGTCGAAGCCGGGCGCGTTGGCCATCGCCAGGACCTCGCCGGTCGCGGTGTCCTGCACCATCACGTAGCCGCGGTCCGCGCCGGACTTCTTCACCTGCTCGGTGATGGCCTGCTGGGCGGCCCACTGGATGTCGCGGTCGATGGTGAGCTCGACGTCCGAACCGGGCACCGCGGGCTCTTCGTTGCTGCCGGCCGTGGGCACCTGACGGCCGCCGGACTGGGCGTACCTGATCTTGCCGGGCTTGCCGGCCAGGTCCTTGTTGAGCTGCTGCTCGACGCCGCCGCCGCCCTGGCCCTCGGAGTTGACCCAGCCCAGTATCCCGGCGGCGAGATCGCCGTTCGGGTACACGCGCTTGCTGCTGGGGTCGGCGAAGACGCCGGCGATGACGCTCGCCTTCTTCTCCTTGCCCGCCCGCTCCGAGAGCGTGGTCCTGAGGTCCTTGATCTGCTTCCAGACCTGGGGGGTCTGCCGGCGGGCCAGCAGGACGTAACGCGTGTTCGGCGTCCGCAGCTTCTTCGCGAGGACGTCGGCGTCCGTGCCGAGGATCGGGGCGAGCAGCGCCGCGGCCTGCTCGGGCGCGTCCGCGGGCACGACCGGGGCGGGGGTGCCCTTGGTCGTCGCGGGGTCCGCCGGGCGGAACATCGTGGGGTCGGCGGTGATGTCGTACGCGTCCACGCTGGTGGCGAGCGCGACGCCGCTGCGGTCGGTGATCCCGCCGCGCTCCGCCGCGAGGACGTGCTCGACGTAGCGGTGCTGCTCGGCCGCTGCCGCGTACGTGCTGGCGTCGACGGCCTGCACCTGGAGCAGGCGGACGACGAAGGCTACGAGGATGAGGGTGAGGCCGAGGCTGATCATGCGCAGCCGGGGGCGCGGGCTGCCGAGGCGCAGGGCCGCGGGCGCCTTCGCGGGAGCGGGGCGTGGGCGCCGCGCGCCTGGGGCGGGGCGGCGGGGGGCGGGGGCCGGGCGCCGGGGGGTGGCCGGGCGGCCGTTCCTCGCGGGCCTGGAGGGGCCGGGGACCCGGCGTCGCGGGGGCTCCCTGTCGGTCATTCCGTCACCTGCCGGTGGTCGAGGGCGCGGGTTTCACCTGCGAGGACGTGGGGGTCGGCGTGGGGGCCTTCGGCTGGCCGGACGCGGCCGGGATGGTGGCCGGAGTGGCCGGGGTGGCCGTCGGCGAGCCGCTCGGGGCCGGGGACGTACCGGCCGCGCGGGTCGGCGTCGCGGTCGGGGTCGGCGTCGGCGTGGGTGTGGGCCGGGGCGCGACGGGCGCGGCGGCGGCCTGGCTGGGGACGCCGCCGACGGTGCCGTCGGGCTTGAGGAAGGCCGGGTCGCCGCCGGGGACCATGCCGAGCTTGCGGGCGCGGCGCTGGAGGGCGTCGGGGGCCGCGTAGGCGTCGACGTCGCGCTGGAGGGCCTGCTCGTCCTCGGTGAGGTCGGTCGTCCGCTTCTTGAGGTCGTTCAGCCTGAACGACCCTTCGTTGAGCGCCGAGTTGAGCATCAGGAGCGTGATCAGGCCGCCGCCGAGCAGCAGGACGACGAGGAGCACGAACGGTGTGCGGGCGGCCTGGCTCTTGCCGGTGGGTCCCGAGGGCAGCAGCCGCGCGAGTCGCGCGGCCCTCCCCCGTAGTTCGCCCCTGGGCTTCATCGACCCCTCCTCGCGCGCGTGGGACTCACTCGGAGACCTCCTCGCGGATGCGCTGCGCACCCCGCAGCCGTGCCGGGGCGGCCCGGCGGTTCTCGGCGACCTCTTCCTCCGTGGGGAGTTCGGCGCCGCGCGTGAGCAGCTTGAGCCGCGGCTGGTAGCGCTCGGGGACGACGGGCAGGCCGGGCGGCGCGGTGGTGGCGGCGCCGGCCGCGAACACCTGCTTGACCAGCCGGTCCTCGAGCGAGTGGTACGAGAGGACGGCGATACGTCCGCCGACGGCGAGCGCCTGCACGGCGGACGGGATCGCCCGCTCCAGGACGCTGAGTTCGCCATTGACTTCGATGCGCAGGGCCTGGAAGGTGCGCTTGGCGGGGTTGCCCCCGGTGCGTTTGGCGGCCTGCGGGAGGGCGTCCCGGATCAGCTCGACGAGCCGGGCGCTGTTGCTGAACGGCTCCTTCTCGCGCTCGCGCACGATGGCCGACACGATCCGCTTGGCCTGCTTCTCCTCGCCGTACGCGCGCAGGATCCGCACCAGTTCGCCCGGGGGGTACGTGTTGAGGACCTCGGCGGCGCTCATGCCGGTCGTCTGGTCCATGCGCATGTCGAGCGGCGCGTCCTGCGCGTAGGCGAAGCCGCGGTCGGCCTCGTCGAGCTGCATGGAGGAGACGCCCAGGTCGAAGAGGACGCCCTGCACGCGCGCGATGCCGAGGCGGTCGAGGACCTCGGGCAGTTCGTCGTAGACCGCGTGCACGAGGGTGGCGCGGTCGCCGAACGGGGCCAGCCGCTCGCCGGAGAGGCGCAGGGCCTCCTTGTCGCGGTCGAGGGCGACGAGCCGGCACGCGGGGAACGTGGACAGGAGGGCCTCGCTGTGTCCGCCGAGACCGAGTGTGCAGTCGACGACGACGGCGCCCGGTTCGGCGAGGGCCGGGGCCAACAGGTCCAGGCAGCGCTGGAGCATCACCGGGACATGTCGGGTCTGGCTCAAGGGGCCCTCTCAGTTCCGGCGCGGTGCGGGGCGGCGGCCGGCCCCAAGCGGACGGCGGCCGGGCCGTACGTGCACGTCGCGCACGTGGGAAGAGTGTGGGAAGTCCGGCGAAGTGCCGGGATCTTCGGTGTTTCCTGGGGTTTCCGCGTCACTTTAGTCCACGGTGTCGCCCGGTCAATCAACCGGCCTGCGCGTCGCGCGCCGCCTCTGCCCGAAGCCACGTTCCGGGAGAAATCACCCGCCTGGGTGAGGGACGACCACGCCTGTGGGTTACCTCACACCAAGTCCTATGACGTTCTTTGTCCCCTCTGGCAGAGGGCCTGTCAAAGCCATGACCATTAACGTCGTAGCCATGACGACTTCCGCACACCTCCCCGCCGAGTCCGAAGGCGCCATATCCGTCGACGGCACTGTGACCGACCGTCTCGTCGAGGCGAACGAGCGCTACGCCGCCGCGTTCGCCGATCCCGGCATGGACGCGCGTCCCGTCCTGCGCGTGGCCGTGGTGGCCTGCATGGACGCCCGGCTCGACCTGCACAAGGCCCTGGGCCTCGAACTGGGCGACTGCCACACGATCCGTAACGCGGGCGGTGTTGTCACCGACGACGTCATCCGCTCGCTCACCATCAGCCAGCGGGCGCTCGGCACCCGCAGCGTGGTCCTCATCCACCACACCGGCTGCGGTCTGGAGAGCATCACCGAGGAGTTCCGGCACGAGCTGGAGATGGAGGTCGGGCAGCGCCCGGCCTGGGCCGTCGAGGCGTTCCGCGACGTCGACCAGGACGTGCGCCAGTCCATGCAGCGCGTGCGGACCTCGCCGTTCATGCTGCACACCGAGGACGTGCGCGGGTTCGTCTTCGACGTCACGACCGGTCTGCTGCGGGAGATCGACCCGGCCTGAGCCGGTCGGCCCGCCCACCCCGCCGGACCTCCCCAACTCGCCTGATTCGCCGGACAAAAGACCGTAAGCCCGGCATATCGCAGGCAGTTATCCACAGGCGAGTGACACGAACCGGTAACGCAACAAGAATGCGGAGTGCCACCTCGTGCGACGGGACGGAACCCGTCGCGCGTGGTGTTCGTGTTTCGGGGTGGGCCGGTCCGCAGCGTCAGCGTCGGCCGGCAGGTACGGGCCGAGGAGGGCCGGGTGACGACCTATGAGGATCGGGCGAGCCATGGGGGTGCCCCCGCTCGAACGCAGTCGGGCGTCGGGGACGAACTGACCACCACCGTGGATCGGGTCCGCAGGTCGGTGGAGAGCGTGATCGAGGGCAAGCCCGAGGTCGTACGGCTCGCCCTGACGGTGCTCCTGGCCGAGGGACACCTGCTCATCGAGGACGTGCCGGGCGTCGGCAAGACGATGCTCGCCAAGGCGCTCGCGCGGTCCATCGACTGCTCGGTGCGCCGCATCCAGTTCACGCCCGACCTGCTGCCCTCGGACATCACCGGTGTCTCCATCTGGGACCAGCAGCGCCGTGACTTCGAGTTCAAGCCGGGCGCGATCTTCGCGCAGATCGTGATCGGCGACGAGATCAACCGCGCGTCCCCCAAGACCCAGTCCGCGCTCCTGGAGTCCATGGAGGAGCGCCAGGTCACCATCGACGGGCAGACGTACGAACTGCCCAGCCCCTTCATGGTGGTGGCCACGCAGAACCCGGTCGAGATGGAGGGCACGTACCCACTGCCCGAGGCGCAGCGCGACCGCTTCATGGCCCGGGTGTCGATCGGCTACCCGAGCCCGGAGGCCGAGCTTCAGATGCTCGACATCCACGGCGGGGTCTCCCCGCTCGACGACCTCGAGGCGGTGGCGCACGCTGACGACATCGTGAAGCTCGTCGACGCCGTCCGCGCGGTCCACGTCGCCGAGCCGGTGCGGCGGTACGCCGTCGACCTGGTCTCCGCCACACGCAGCCACCCCGACCTGCGGCTCGGCGCCTCGCCGCGCGCCACGCTGCATCTGCTGCGTGCCGCGAAGGCGTCGGCGGCGCTCAGCGGCCGCGGGTTCGCGCTGCCCGACGACGTGCAGGCGCTCGCCGTGCAGGTCCTCGCGCACCGCCTGCTGCCCACGGCACAGGCCCAGTTGAACCGCCGCACGTCCGAGCAGGTCGTCCTGGAGATCCTCCAGCACACACCGGTGCCCGCCACCCCGGGCCACGGTTCCCCGACGTACGGACATCAGCCGCCCGGCGCCCGGAGGCCGTGATGGCCTCGGGGGGTGCCTTCGAGGGCGGCGGCAAGGGCGGGCCGATGGTCGCCCTCTCGGGGCTGACCACGCGAGGGCGCTCGTTCCTCGCCGCCGGGGTGGCGGCCGCGATCTGCGCGTACGTCCTCGGGCAGAGCGATCTGCTCCGGGTCGGACTGCTGCTCGCCGTGCTGCCGCTGGTCTGCGCGTTCGCCCTCTACCGCACCCGTTACCAAGTCACCGGCAGCCGCCGCCTCTCCCCCGCGCGCGTGCCGGCGGGCAGCGAGGCCCGCGTCCAGCTGCGCATGGACAACGTCTCGCGGCTCCCCACCGGTCTGCTGATGCTCCAGGACCGCGTGCCGTACGTGCTCGGGCCCCGGCCCCGCTTCATCCTCGACCGGGTCGAGGCGGGCGGGCGCCGGGAGGTGTCGTACCGCGTGCGCTCGGACCTGCGCGGGCGCTATCCGCTCGGCCCGCTCCAGCTGCGCCTGAGCGACCCGTTCGGCATGTGCGAGCTGACCCGCTCCTTCGCCGCGTACGACACCCTCACGGTCACCCCGCGCGTCCAGCCGCTGCCGGCGGTACGGCTGTCCGGCGAGGCCAAGGGGTACGGCGACGGGCGGAACCGTTCGCTCGCGCTGGCCGGCGAGGACGACGTGATCCCGCGCGGGTACCGCTACGGGGACGACCTGCGCCGCGTGCACTGGCGCTCGACCGCGCGATACGGCGAGCTGATGGTGCGCCGCGAGGAGCAGCCGCAGCGGGCCCGCTGCACGGTGCTCCTCGACACCCGGAGCGTCGCCTTCCCCGGCGCGGGGCCCGACTCCGCCTTCGAGTGGGCCGTGTCCGGCACGGCTTCGGTCCTCTTCCACATGATCGAACGGGGCTTCTCCGTACGGCTGTTGACCGACGCGGGGAACTCGGTGCCGGGCGAGGGGGCCGACGGGTTCACGGGCGCGGGCCAGGAGTCGGCGGAGGCGGCCGGACTGATGATGGACACCCTCGCGGTCGTGGACCACTCGGACGGCCCGGGGCTCACCCCCGCGTACGACGCGATCCGCGGGGGCGGCGAGGGGCTTCTGATCGCCTTCTTCGGCGACCTGGACGAGGAACAGGCGGCGGTCGCGGCGAAGATGCGGCAGCGGAGTGGGGGTGCGGTCGCGTTCATGCTGGACAGGGAGGGGTGGACGCGCGGGGCTCCGCCGGGGGGCGGGCCCGCGGGTGGCTCGGCGCTCGGCTCGGCGCTCAGCTCGGCGGGTGGCGGCTCGGCGGGTGGCTCGGCGCTCGGCTCGGCGCGCTGCGAGGAGAGCCTGCGGATGCTCCGCGAGGCAGGCTGGGCGGCCCTGCCGGTCGGCCCCGGCGCTTCCCTGCCGGACCTCTGGCGCGAGACGGACCACCACAGGGCTGCCGGCGGCGGCCTGAAGGGGCCGGGGGCGTCGGGGTGGTCGTGAACGGAGTGGGGGCGGGACGTGTGGCCGTGGCAGTGGAGTTGAGTGCGGCGCGGAGTGTGCACGGTACGGATGTGATCGCTCCACACGTGGACCCGGCGAACCAGGGCGCCCGCGCGCCCCTGAGCAGGCAGGATGCGACGCGTCCCCCACACAGGGGCACCGCCCGTCGCACCCACGGAAGGGCCCAGTCATGAGTGGAGGCGCTCGGCTCGCGTTGTGCGCGACGACCGCCACGTTCCTGGCGGCCTGCGCCCTGTTGCCGTTGGTGGACATGGCGTCCTGGATCATTCAGGCCGCGTTCCTGCTCGTCGTCCAGGCCGGGGTGGGGGCGCTGGCCCGGCGGGTCCCGCTCGCGCGGCCGCTGACCGTCGCCGCGCAGGCCGTCGTGACGTTGCTGCTGCTCACCCTGTTCTTCGCGAACCGCGAGGCGGTCGGCGGGGTGATCCCCGGCCCGGACACCTTCCGTCACTTCGGGGACCTGCTCCAGGCGGGCGCCGACGACGTGAACCGCTTCTCGATCCCGGCGCCGCTGACCGACGGGATCCGCCTGATGCTGGTCGCCGGCGTCGTGGTGATCGGCCTCGCCGTGGACGCGCTCGCGGTGACGTTCCGCAGCGCGGCGCCCGCGGGGCTGCCCCTGCTCGCCCTGTACTCGGTCGCCGCCGGCCTCTCGCAGGGCGGCACCGACTGGCTGTGGTTCCTGCTCGCCGCCGGCGGCTATCTGCTGCTCCTTCTCGCCGAGGGCCGGGACCGGCTCTCGCAGTGGGGGCGCGTCTTCGGCGGTACGGCCGCCCGCTCGCCGGGCGGCGCGGCACAGGGCACGACCGGCGCCGTCGCCCCCGTCCGCACGGGCCGCCGCATCGGCGCGCTCGCCCTGGGCATCGCCCTGGTCGTGCCGCTCGCCCTGCCCACGCTCGACGGCGGCCTGCTCGGCGCGAACGGGGTGGGGGCGGGCGTGGGCTCGGGTGGCGGCGGCACCATCTCCGCCGTAAATCCCCTCGTCTCCCTCAAGGACAGCCTGAACCAGCCCGAGGACCGTGAGGTGATGTCGTACCGCACGAACTCGAAGGACACCCAGGACCTGTATCTGCGGATCGTCTCCCTCGACGAGTTCGACGGGACGACGTGGCGGCCCGCGAAGCGCAGCATCATCGACGTCCCCTCCCCGTTCCCGAACCCGCGCGGCCTCGGCGCGGACGTCCGCAGGACGGCGATACGGACGAACATCGCGGCGGCGGACTGGTACGCCCAGGAGTGGCTGCCGCTCCCGTACCCGGCGACGAAGGTCGACATCTCAGGACGCTGGCGGTACGAGCCGGTGGGCCGGGCCCTCGTCGGGGACCACAACGAGACCACGCGCGGCAAGCAGTACAGCGTGGAGAGCCTGATCGTGAAGCCGACCGCGGCGCAGCTGGCCAACGCACCCGAGCCGCCGGCCGATCTGCGGCGGGAGTTCACGAGGGTTCCGGCCTCCCTGCCGGCGATCGTGGAGAAAACCGCGCTGAAGGTCACCCAGGGCGCGGCCAACGACTACGAGCGGGCCGTGAAGCTGCAGGACTACTTCGCCGTGACCGGCGGCTTCACGTACAACACCCAGGTCTCGGCGGGCAGTGGTTCCGCCGCCATAGCGCGGTTCCTGAAGGACAAGGAGGGCTTCTGCGTCCACTTCTCCTTCTCGATGGCGGCAATGGCGCGGACGCTGGGGATACCGGCCCGGGTGGCGGTCGGCTTCACACCGGGCTCCCCGCAGGGGGACGGCCGGATGTCGGTCGGCCTGCGGGACGCGCACGCATGGCCCGAGCTGTACTTCGAGGGGGTCGGCTGGACCCGTTTCGAGCCGACGCCGAGCCGTGGCACGGTGCCGGATTACACCCGTTCCGACACTCCTGTCGGCAACCCGAGCGATCCGGCGGCGCCGCACGAGGCCGCCTCGTCGGAGCCGTCGGCGGGGGCGCCCTCGGCGTCGGACGACTGCCCGGCGGCGGACCGGAAGCTGGGCGGCTGCGCGAGCAAGGCGCCGACGGTCATCGGCACGTCCGGCAACGACGGCCCGCCCTTCGGCACGATCGCCCTCGTCGCCCTGGGCGCCGGGCTGGTGGTGCTGCTGCCGCTGCTCCCGATGCTGTGGCGACGGAGGGTACGGTCCCTGCGGCTCGGCGCGCCCGGCCGCACGGACGAGGACGTAGCGACCCGCACGTTGGCCGCATGGCGGGAGCTGACCGACACGGCGTGGGACCACGGCATCGCGCCGGACGACTCGCAGACGCCACGCAAGGCGGCGGCACGGATCATCACCGTCGGCCGGCTCGAAGCGTCCGCGGCGGACTCCGTCCATCGATTGGCGACGGCGGTGGAACAGGTCCTCTACGCCCCGAACCCGCAACCGGCAACAGGCCTGGGCGACGACGTACGCCGCGTCGAACGTGCCCTGCACGCCCAGGCAAGCCGCCGGTCCCGCCTCCGCGCAACACTCGCCCCCCGCTCGACCGTCCGAGTGGCCTGGACCCTCAGACAGCGCCGGGCCTCACTCACCACCCGCTGGCAAACACTCCTACGCCGCCCTTCGGGCCAGCAGAACTGATCCGCGAGGGTGTGTGCGGGGCTGACGGAAACGCAACATGGCCGACCGGCAACCAGCCCCGCAAACACCCCCGACCGGCACCCAGCCGCAGACGCACATAACCACCCCACAAACACGACCCGCGCCCCCGGCCCCGCCCCCGCTCCCCACCGCCCCCAGACACGCCAAAAGGGCGACCCCCCGCAGGTGGTCGCCCCTCAGCTACGTCGTCAAGTTCCGGGCGGCAGCCCTCAGCGGCCGCCGCCGCCCTGTTCGTCCCGGCGTCGTTGCCAGCGCTGTTCGATCCGGTCCATCATCGACCGGCGCTGCCTGCTCTGGTGCCGTCGGGTGTGTTGGTGGCCTCCGGGCGCCGCTCCCGCCGCCGGCTGTTCACCAGGCTTGGGTGCTTTGCGCCATCCGGTCACCGCGAGGGCCGCACAGGCCAGCATGACGAGGAACCCCACGACGCTGAGCCAGATCTGCGTGAGGACCATTCCAGTCATGAGGAGCGCGATTCCCACCAGGAAGCCCGTGACTGCCTGGTAGACCCGACGTCGGGTGTACGTACGCAGCCCGCTTCCCTCAAGCGCTGTCGCGAACTTGGGATCTTCGGCGTACAGCGCTCGCTCCATCTGCTCGAGCATTCGCTGCTCGTGCTCCGAGAGCGGCACGGAGTCCTCCTCATCGTGCAGTCGCCGGGGCGACCGGGGGTCCCCTTCAGGATAGGCAGGGAATCGCCCCCGTGAAACCCGCCCCTCTGCGCCAACTTCGCCAGCCAGGCCCGCCACTCCGGACCGGCTCGCTGAGGCGTTCATGCCCAAGCCGCCGTCCCGTCATGCCGGACCATCTCCCTCGATCATACGGCGCCCGGCCCCGAAGCGGGGGGCGTGTGGTGTACTCCATCCGCCGCTGCGCCGCTGATCAGCGGGGCAGCGTCGGGGCGCTGGGGGCAGCGGGGCCGGCGGTCGGCTACCGCTTCTCGCCGAGGATGTGCAGCTGGGTGGCGACGGAGTGGAAGGCGGGCAGCTCTGCGGCGGCGGCCTCCAGCTTGAGGAGCTCCTGGAGGGCGCCCGGCTCGGTGTCCACGAGGACGCCCGGCACCAGGTCGGCGAAGACCCGGACACCGTGCACGGCGCCGACCTCGACGCCCGCCGCCTCGACCAGCTCGGTGAGCTGCTCGGCGCTGAAGCGGCGCGGCACGGGGTCGCTGTCGCCGTAGCGGCCCGCCGGGTCGCCGAGGGCCTGGCGGGCCTCCTTGAAGTGGCCGGCGAGGGCCCGCGCGAGGACGGCGCCGCCGAGGCCCGCGCCGAGCAGGCTGAGGACGCCGGAGGAGCGCAGGGCGCCCACCGCGTTCGCCACGCCCTCGGCCGGGTCGTCTACGTACTCCAGGACGCCGTGGCACAGGACCGCGTCGTAGCCGTCGTGCTCGACGACGTCGAAGAGGCCGGACACGTCGCCCTGGACGCCGCGCACGCGGTCGGCGACGCCGGCCTCGGCCGCGCGGCGCTCGAGCGCGAAGAGCGCGTTCGGGCTGGGGTCGACGACGGTGACGCGGTGACCGAGGCCGGCCACGGGCACCGCGAAGTTCCCGCTGCCGCCTCCGGTGTCGAGGACGTCGAGCGACTCGCGCCCCGTGGCCTTGACGCGACGGTCGAGGGCGTCCTTCAGGACGTCCCAGACCACGGCGGTACGGAGAGAAGCGCGGGGGCGCATCGGGTCCGACACGGCAGGTGACTCCTCGGCGCGGCTCCGGCTCTTGGCGGCGGAGCGATGGTGACCCCTCCGGCGCCGGCGCTGAGCCGGGTGGAGGGTTCGGGCGCCTCCACCCTATTGCCTCGTGGGAGCTGCCAGGTCACCCGGCGTCCGGGACGTTCCGGCCGGTGGCCGCGTCCTCGTCCTCCGTTCTCGGCTGGGGCAGTACGGGCTGGAGCACGAGCATCCGCTCGACGAGGCGCAGGAACATGGCGACGTCGCGGAGCAGGTCGTCCGCGTCGCGGACGGTGGCCGCGCCCCGGATGCCGGCTTCGGCGCGGGCCCTGCGGGTGGCGCCGGAGGCGAACAGGGCGCTCCACTCGGTCAGTTCGGGCGCTATCTCGGGGAGCACTTCCCAGGCGCTCCGTATCTTCGCGCGGCGCCGTGGGGTGGCTTCGGGCCGGCCGCGGGCGGCGAGTACGGCGGCGGCGGTGCGCAGGGCGGCGAGGTGGGCCGTGGCGTACCGCTCGTTGGGGGTGTCGAGGTGGGCCGCCTCGTCGAGTCCCGTGCGCGCCTGGGCGAGCAGGTCGAGTGCGGCGGGCGGGGCGCCCGTGCGACGGAGTACGGGGTGGACGTCGCTCGCGGGGCCGTTGAGTGAGGGGGCAGGGCCAGTGGCGCGGGAGCGGCGGGCGGCAGCAGCCGATGACGCCGGGTGTCCAGCCATGACGAACCTCCTGTCGTCTGTGTGACGGCGCAGTGGCCGTATGTGTCCATCGTGGAGTACGCCACTGACAATCGGCTCTGACCTGCGCCTTTGCTTCGGGCGCCAGTTCGGGCTACTTTTTGTACTGACCAGTCAGTTCAAAAAGGGTGAGCGGTCAAGAGTGAGAGATCAGGGGGGCCTGGCCATGGACGGTCCGGGAGCGGTCGCCGTCGGCGCCGAGGGGTTGGGGCTCAAGGGCCCGCGTGGCTGGGCGTTCCGAGGGGTGGACGTCAAGGCCGAACCCGGGGCGCTCGTCGCGATCGAGGGACCGTCCGGGTCGGGCCGTACCTGTCTGCTGCTCGCCCTCACCGGACGCATGAAGCCCACCGAGGGCACCGCGTCCGTCGGCCGCCTCCGGCTCCCGAAGCAGCTGTCCGCCGTACGACGGATCAGCGCGCTGGCGCATGTGCCGGGGGTGACCGACCTCGATCCCGCCCTGACCGTCGGGGAGCACCTGCGCGAACGGGCACTGCTGGAGCAGCGGTTCGGCAGCTCCCTGCGGGCGCTCCTTCGCCCCCGGGCCGAGCGGCGGGCAGCGTCCCGGCTGCGGATCGACACCGCCCTGGCCGCCGCCGGGCTCGACCTGGACGCCCTCCCGAAGGGCCCCCGCACCGCCGTGCGCGACCTGGAGCGGACCGAGGCACTCCGCCTCTCCGTGGCCCTCGCGATGATCGGCAAGCCGCGGCTGCTCGGCGTGGACGACACCGACCTGAAGCTCTCGGACGCCGAACGGGCCGAAGTCTGGGACCTGTTGAGGTCCGTCGCCGAGTCCGGCACGACGGTCCTGGCGGTGTGCAGCGAGGCCCCGGAGGGCGCCGTTGTCGTATCGACCGCCCCCAAGAAAGCCGCCGCAGAAGCCGCAGCACACGACGCAGCAGACGACGCAGCGGACGGCACCGAGAACGGCAACGACGACGACAAGGAGACGGCGAATGCGCTCGCCTAGGCTCGCCGCGCTCGAACTGAGGCGCTTCGGCAGGGGCAAGCTGCCGCGTGCCGCGCTCGCCGCCCTCCTGCTGCTCCCCCTGCTCTACGGCGCCCTCTACCTGTGGTCGTTCTGGGACCCGTACGGGCGGCTCGACAAGGTTCCCGTGGCGCTCGTCAACGACGACAAGGGGGCGACGGCCGCGGGCAAGAAGGTCACCGCCGGCGACGACATCACCGAAGGGCTGCGGGCCAGCAAGGTCTTCGACTGGCATGAGGTCAGCGCGGCCAAGGCGCGCAAGGGCGTCGAGGACGGGACGTACTACCTGTCCCTGACCATGCCTTCGGACTTCAGCAAGCGTGTCGTGTCCAGTGCGGGTGACTCGCCGGAGACCGGCGCTCTCCAGGTGCGGACGAACGACGCGAACAACTACATCGTCGGGCAGATCTCTCGGACGGTGTTCTCCGAGGTGCGTTCGGCGGCGTCCACCAAGGCGTCGCGCTCGTTCCTCGACCGGATCTTCATCTCGTTCTCCGACCTGCACGACGCCACGCAGAAGGCGGCCAAGGGCGCCGACCAGCTCGAAGGCGGGATCGGCAAGGCGAAGAAGGGGTCCAAGGAGCTGGCCGACGGCCTGAAGGACGCCAAGAAGGGCAGCTCCGACCTGGCCGGCGGGCTCAAGAAGCTGAACAAGGGCGCGGGCGCGCTGGAGGACGGCTCGAAGCAGGTGTCCGAGGGCACGCAACTGCTCGCCGACAAGGTCAACGGCGTCGACGCCCAGGTGCGCCCCTTCCTGAAGAACAACAAGAAGGCGATCGGCGACACCGCCCAGCTCGTCGCCGACTCCGCGAAAGGCATACGCGACAACCTCGACGTCCTCGTGAAGACCGCGCCGCCCGCCGCCAAGGGAGCGCACACCGCCGCCGACGTCCTGGACGGCGTCTACAAGGCGCGCTGCGAGAACCTGCCGCTGCCCGACCCGGCCTGCCCCGACCTGAAGAAGGCCAAGATCGCGGCCGACGACGTGGCGAAGGTCGCCGACGACGTGAACGTGCTGATCGACAACGACCACGGCGACCTGGACACCCTCGACGGTCATCTCGCCACGCTCCAGCACCAGTCGGAGGCGCTGGCGAAGCGCGCCCCGACCCTCGACCAGGACGTGGCCACCGCCGTCTCGAAGATCAACGCGCTCAACAAGGGCGCGGGCCAGGTCGCCAAGGGCGCCAAGCAGCTGCACACCGGGCTCGGCACGGCGAAGACCGGCTCGGCGGCGCTCGACACGGGCGTCGGCAAGCTGAAGACGGGCGCGGGCGAGCTCAGCGGCGGCATGTACAAGCTGGCCGACGGCTCCGGCAAGCTCGCCGGCGGTCTCCACGACGGCGTGAAGCAGATCCCCGACTACGACAAGAAGGACCGCGACCAGCGCACCGGCGTCATGGCCGACCCGGTCCAGCTCGCCTCGCAGTCCCTGCACAAGGCGCCCAACTACGGCACCGGGTTCGCCCCTTACTTCATCCCGCTGTCCCTGTGGGTCGGCGCGATGGTGGCCTACATGCTGATCCAGCCGCTCAACCGGCGCGCGCTCGCCGCGGGTGCCTCCGCCTGGCGGATCGCGCTGGCCGGCTGGCTCCCGGTGGCCACGCTCGGGGTGCTCCAGGTGGGCGCGCTGATGTCCGTACTGCACTGGGCGCTCGGGCTCCAGATGGTGCGGGCGGCCGGGACGGTCGGGTTCCTGTTCCTCGTGACCGCGTGCTTCGCCGCGATCGTGCAGTGGCTGAACGCCCGCTTCGGAGCGGCCGGGCGGATCCTCGTACTCGCCGTCCTGATGCTCCAGTTGACGTCGGCGGGCGGCACGTACCCCGTGCAGACGAGCCCCGGGTTCTTCAACGCGATCCACCCCTACCTGCCGATGACCTACGTCGTCGAGGCGCTCCGGAGGCTGATCTCCGGCGGTGGACTCGGGCCCGTGTGGCAGGGCTGCGCCGTCCTGGTGGCGTTCACGGCCGGAGCCCTCGCCCTGACCGCGCTGAGTGCCCGCCGTAAGCAGGTGTGGACACTCGACCGGCTGCACCCGGAGCTCAGCCTGTGAACGCGGCCGCCCGGACGCCTGTGAGAATCAGGGGCATGGAAAGCAGCACACGCCGCCAGGCCACCCGGCAGAAGCTGTACGAGGCCGCGGTCACGCTCATCGCGGAGCAGGGGTTCTCCGCCACGACGGTCGACGAGATCGCCGAGCGCGCCGGGGTCGCGAAAGGCACGGTCTACTACAACTTCGCCAGCAAATCGGTCCTCTTCGAAGAGCTGCTCCGGCACGGCGTCGGCCTGCTCACCGCGTCGCTGCGGGAGGCGTCGGAGAAGACGGCCGCGAGCGGCGGCAGCAAGGTCGACGCGCTCGACGCGATGATCCGGGCCGGTCTCGTCTTCATCGACCGGTACCCGGCCTTCACCCAGCTCTACGTGGCCGAGCTGTGGCGCACGAACCGCGCCTGGCAGTCCACTCTCGCGGTGGTCCGGCAGGAGGCCGTCGCCGTCGTGGAGGACGTACTGCGCGGCGCGGTCGAGAGCGGTGAGCTGAGCGAGGAGATCGACATCCCGCTGACGGCGGCCGCGCTGGTCGGCATGGTCCTGGTGGCCGCGCTCGACTGGCAGGCCTTCCAGCCGGAGCGCTCGCTGGACGACGTCCACGCGGCGCTGTCGCGACTGCTCCAGGGGCGTGTGAGCGGCAGCCGCTGACGCGTCCCGCACACAACGAAGCGCCGGTCGGGTGGACCTGATCTCTCAGGCCCACCCGACCGGCGCGTCCCCCGTTGTTCCCCCGTACCCCGTCGTTCCCCCGTTTCCCCCGTGGGCCCGTCGGTCGTACAGACCCCCGTCCCTCGCCCCCGCCGGGACGAGGAGAGCGGCCAAGGGGGCGCCACGCTGTTCCGCCGCCCCGTGTCGGCGGTGCCGGCGCCGCGCCCCCTTCCGTGCCTCCACTCTCTCTTCCACGCAGGTCAGGACCCATCCGCGCTTCTACTCATCTCGCGCACTAGGTACGGATACTCAGGCGTGGGTGCGCGGGCCCACGACGGGGAGTCATGCTCTGGCTACGCCCGCCCCCGCCGACCCGTCCGACCCGGCCGATAAAGTCACCGGCATGGCACGGATTGCGGTGATCGGCGCTGGGATGGGCGCCATGGCGACGGCTGCCCGGCTGGCCGTGGCGGGCCACCGGGTGGCGGTGTACGAGCGGGCGTCGACGTACGGCGGTGCGGTCGGCGGCTTCGCCCGGGACGGGTTCTCCTTCGACACGGGCCCGGGGCTGCTCCAACTGCCCGCGGTCTACCGGGACTTGTTCGTCAAGACGGGCAAGGAGCCGCTGGAGGACGCGATCGGCCTGACCCAGGTGGAGCCCGCTGTGCGGCACGTCTTCGCCGACGGGCAGCAGGTGGACCTGCCGAACGCCCGGCGCGGCGGCACCGCCGAGGCCCTGGACGCGGCGCTCGGCAAGGGCTCGGGCGCGCTCTGGTCGGCGTTCATGAACCGCGCGCGTGAGGCGTGGGACCGCTCCCGCCGCCCCCTCCTCGAAGAGCCCCTGTGGCCGAACTGGCAGATCCTCGCGGACCGCGAGCCCTACCCCGCACCGGTCCGCCGCCGGATGCTGCGCAAGGACCTGACGGCGACGACACTCACCGGGATCGCCGAACTCGAACTGGGCGGGGACCCACGGCTCGTGGCGCTCCTGGAGCAGTTCGCGCTGGCGTCCGGCCTCGATCCGCGGACGGCGCCCGCGAGCGCGGCCGTGCTGCCTTACATGGACGACGCCTTCGGCACATGGGCGGTGCGCGGCGGGATGCGGGAGCTGGCGCGCGCGGTGTACGAGCGGTGTCTGGCGCGGAAGGTCGAGTTCACCTTCGACGCGCCGGTCACGCGGATCGTGGAGAAGGACGGCCGGGCGGCGGGCCTGGAGCTGGCCGACGGCAGCGTCGTCGAGGCCGATTTCGTGATCGCCGGAGTGGCGCCCGCCGTCCTGGAAGAGCTGCTGCCGGAGCGCCCGCTGAGAGGCAAGGACGAGGTGCCGCCGCAGTCAGGACTGCCGAGCCGCCTCACGGTGTTCCTCGCGCTGAGCGGGGCCCGCCCTGAGGGCACCCCGCACCGCACGGTGGTCCACGCAGCCGACCGGGACGCCGAGTTGACCGCACTGTTCGGCGGCGGCACGGCGGTGGCGGAGCGCCCGACGGTGACGGTGCTGCGTCCCGACGACGCGTCCGTGGTGCCCGACGCGGAGCACGAGGCGGTCACCCTGACGGTGACGGTGCCACGGGGCGCGCGCGTGACGGACGCGGACGTGGACCGGGTGATCGAGGTGGCTGCCCGCGCGGTGCCTGGGCTGCGCGAGCGCCTGCTGTGGCACGAGGTCCGTACGCCGTCCGATGTCGCGGAGGCGACGGGGGCGGAGGGCGGTTCGGTGCCGGCGCCCGCGCTGGCCGCCGCGTCCGGCGCTTTCCTGCACCCGTCGAACAGCACGCTCGTGCCGGGCCTGTTCGCCGTCGGCGGCTGGGCGCACCCGGGCGGCGGGCTTCCGCACGCGGGGATGTCGGGCGCGCTGGTGGCCGGCCTGATCGTGGAGGGCCCGGACTTCCGCGGCTCGCAGTGACGACCCGCGCCCACCGGGCTCAGTACCACTAGCCAGGCTCAGTAGCGGTACTGCTGCTCGCTGTGCCCGGCCCCGCCGTCGTACCCGTGGTGGCCGCTCTGGTCGTACGGGTACGGCTGCTCGGCGGGCAGTTCGCCGCCGTAACTGTCGTGCTGGGCCTCGCCGTTGCGCTGCTGGGGCACCCAGACGCCGCCGGGCGGCGTCTCCATGTAGCCCTGGGCCGCGTACGGGTCGCCGTACTGCTGGCCCGTGCCGTACGCGTCGTCGTAACTCGGCTGGGCCGGGTACGTCTGCGTGCCGATGTACGGGTCGGAGTAGGCGGCGTACTGCTGCTGCCCGCCGTCGTAGCCGCCGTAACCGTGCTGGTCGTAGCCGGCGGCGTACGTGTCGTAGCCGTAGTTCGGCTCGGGGTCGGGCTGGGGCGCGGACGGGGTGTAGACGCCGTACTGGCCGGTGTCGTCGGGCATCGGCTCGGTGGCGTACACCGAGGGCGCCTCATGCTCCGGGGCGGCGGGCGCCGGCTCCTCGTACTCCAGGTCGGAGACTTCGAGGGTCGGGTCCTGGCGGACCCGCTCCTTCCTGCGGCGCTTGCTCGCGCCGGACTGCCCCTTGAGCGCCCAGCCCGTGGAGAAGCCCCGGCGGAACGAGAGCGTCACATAGGTCTGGCCGACGGCGAACATGATCGCGCCGACCCCGATGACGATCACCGACGGGATCAGCACCCCGAGGACGACGCCCAGGAAGCCGGCGAAGGCCAGCAGCCGGTGCCGCAGCCGTGCCTTGTTCTGGAGCAGCACCTCACCGAGCAGCCACAACGCGACGATTCCGAACGCGATGTAGAGGACCGTCCAGCCCATGTACGCCCCTCTCGTACGGCCGGAACTCTCGTGGAGTACGGCCGGGATCAGGCCCGCTGGTCGTGCAGGCCCAGATTCTCGTAGATCTCCAGTGTCGCCGTGGAGTTGTTGAGCGTGATGAAGTGCAGACCCGGAACACCTTCGTCCAACAGCTTCGCGCAGAACTCCGTCGCGAACTCGATGCCAATGGAGCGTACAGCCGCCGGATCGTCTTTGGCTGTGAGGATCCGCTCTTTCAGGGCGGGCGGGAACGAGGCGTTGCTCAGCTTGGGCAGCCGTTCGAGCATCCGCACGCTGGTGACCGGCATGATCTCCGGGATCACGGGGGTGTCGCAGCCGGCCGCCTCCACCTTGTCACGCAGCCGAAGATATTCCTCCGGGTAGAAGAACATCTGGGTGATCGCGTAGTCCGCGCCCGCGCGGCACTTGTCCACGAAGTGGCGTACGTCCGAGTCCCAGTCCGCGGAGCGCGGGTGCATCGCGGGGAAGGCCGCGACGCCCACGCAGAAGTCGCCCGACTCCTTGATCAGCTGGACCAGTTCGGCCGCGTACGTGAGGCCCTCGGGGTGCGCGATCCAGTCGGCCATCGGGTCGCCGGGCGGGTCGCCGCGCACGGCGAGCATGTTCCGGATCCCGGCGTCCGCGTACTGGCCGATGATGTTGCGCAGCTCGGCGACCGAGTGGTCGACGGCGGTGAGGTGGGCGACCGGGGTCAGGGTGGTGTCGGAGACGATCTGCTCCGTCTCACGCACCGTGCCGGCCCGGGTGGAGCCGCCCGCGCCGTAGGTCACGGAGACGAAGTCGGGCGCGACGGCCTCGACCCGGCGCAGCGCGTTCCAGAGGTTCCGCTCGCCCTTCGGGGTCTTCGGCGCCGAGAACTCGAAGGAGAACGTCGTCTTGCCGGTCGCGAGCATGTCGCGCACGGTGCGTGCGCGATCAGTCCTGGTGGAAGGGGTCCCTAGGGCCATACCGGCAGGTTAGCCACGGGAGGGCCGTCTCCCTAATCACCGTCCACCCAGCGGACAGTTCGCGGACACCCGACCGGACGAGGTCCGACCGGGTGAAGGCCCGGCCGGGCGGATCGCCCGTCAGGCCGCGCGTCGCCGGTCAGAGCGCGCGCAGCCGCTTGGCCAGGTCCGCCGCGGCGGCGCCGGGGTCGTCGGCCTCCGTGATGGCGCGGACGACGACGACACGCCGGGCGCCCGCTTCGAGGACCTCGTCGAGGTTCCCCGCGTCGATGCCGCCGATCGCGAACCAGGGGCGGTCGGTGCCGAGCGAGGCCGTGTACCGCACGAGGTCGAGGCCGGGGGCGTACCGGCCGGGCTTGGTGGGGGTGGGCCAGCAGGGGCCGGTGCAGAAGTAGTCCACGCCGTCCTGGACGGCAGCGGCCGCGGCCTCCGTGTCGGCGTGCGTGGAGCGGCCGATCAGGACGTCGTCGCCGAGGACGGCGCGGGCCGCGGGGACGGGCAGGTCGCCCTGGCCCAGGTGCAGGACCTGCGCGCCGGCCGCGTGGGCGACGTCCGCCCGGTCGTTCACCGAGAACAGCTTGCCGTGGCGGCGGGCGGCGTCGGCGAGGACGGCCAGGTGCTCCAGCTCCTCGCCGGCCTCCATGCCCTTGTCGCGCAGCTGCACGATGTCCACGCCGTTCGCCAGGACGGCGTCGAGGAACTCGGGGAGGTCGCCCTGGCGCTTGCGGGCGTCCGTGCACAGGTACAGCCGGGCGTCGGCGAGCCGGTCGCGGTACGTGGCGGCCATGGCCATGGGTGGATCCCCCCTGGTCGGTGGCGCGCGGGCCGCGAGGGACGCGGCCCGCACACCGGACGGTTGTCAGGTCAGACGGCGAGCGCCTGGGCGCGGCGCTTCACCTCCGTGCCGCGATTCTCGCTCAGCGCCTGCGCGGGGGTGCCCGGCAGGGTCGGGTCGGGGGTGAAGAGCCACTCCAGCATCTCTTCGTCGTTGAAGCCGTCGTCCCTCAGGAGGGTCAGGGTCCCGGTGAGGCCCTTGACGACCTTGTCGCCGTCGATGAAGGCGGCGGGCACGTGCAGCGCCCTGTTCTCACCGCGGCGTACGGCGATCACCTGGCCGTCCTTCACCAGCTGCCGCACCTTCGTCACCTCCACGCCGAACTGCTCGGCGATGTCGGGGAGGGTCAGCCACTCGGGGACGAGAGCATCGATCTTTGCGTCAATCTCGGTCACACGACAAGCCTGCCATCCCGGACTGACAGTGGGAAACGCGGCCGTACGAAAGGCTTACGCGACGGCCGCCTTCAGGGGGCGGGCCGCGTCGGCGATGACCTCCGGGTCGAGCACGGCGCCCGACTCGATGAGCTTGCGTCCCTGGGCCAGGTCACGCGGACGCCCCACGGCGAGGACGCCGACGAGCCGGTTCTCGCGCAGCCAGCACACCGACCAGGAGGCGCCCTCGGGGTCACCGCGCCACACGGTCGCGTCGGCGCCGGCGTGGTGCCCGGCGTACTGCACGAAGCGCCCGAACTGCTCCGACCAGAAGTACGGCACGGGGTCGTACGTCGCCGGGGTCTCGCCGATGATGTTGGCGGCGACGGTGCGGGGGCCCTGGAGCGCGTTGTCCCAGTGGTGGACCATCAGGCGCTCGCCGTACCTGCCGGAGGGGAAGGACGAGCAGTCGCCGACGGCGTACACGTCGGGTTCGGACGTGCGCAGGTGCTGGTCGGCGACGACCTCGCGGTGGACGCCGAGTTCGATGCCGGAGCCGGTGAGCCAGCCGGTGGCGGGGCGCGCGCCGATGCCGACGACGACGGCTCCGGCGGGCACGCGGGTGCCGTCGTCGAGGACCACGGCGCCGGGTTCGATGTGCTCCACGCGCGCGTTGGTGCGCAGTTCCGCGCCGGCGTCCGCGTACCAGGCGGCCATGGGGGCGGCGACCTCGGCGGGCAGCGCGCCGGCGAGCGGGCGCTCGGCGGCCTCGACGACGGTGACCGCGCACCCGGCCTCGCGGGCGGCCGTGGCGAACTCGGCGCCGATCCAGCCCGCACCCACGACGACGATGTCGTGCTGGGCGGCGAGGACCGGACGCAGCCGCTCCGCGTCGTCGAGCGTGCGCAGCAGATGGACGCCGGGGATGTCCTCGGTGCCGGGCAGCGTGACGGGTTCGGCGCCGGTGGCGAGGACGAGGACGTCGTAGAGGGCGGGGCCTGTCGCGGTGTCGAGCGCGTGCTCGGCGGGGCGTACGCCGGTGACCTCGCGGCCGAGTTCGAGCGTGATGTCGAGTGCTTCGAAGTCGACGTCGAACGCGGATCCCTCGGCCTTGCCGAGCAGCACCGCCTTGGACAGCGGGGGCCGGTCGTACGGCTGATGGGGTTCCGCGCCGATCAGGGTGACCGCGCCGGTGAAGCCCTGTTCGCGCAGGGCCACGGCGGTCTGGACCCCCGCCATCCCGGCGCCGACGATCACGACGCGGCGCCCCGCCGGGGCCTGGTTCTGGGTCTGCTCGCTCACCGGATCACCTTAAGCATCTGACGTTCAGTCAGTCAGCCGGGTGGATCACAACGGTCCGGTGACGTCTTCCACACGGAGCATCGGGTTTGACCGCGGGTCCGTCACGTCAGGGGCGAGGGTCAGCCCGCCGGGAGCTCCTCGACCACGCTCGTCCCGCTGCCGGGCTGCGACTCCCACTCCCACTTCTCGTCGAGCCGCACGCGCCCGTCGGGCAGCTCCACGACGTCCGAGACGCAGTGCCCGGAGGCGGTCGTCCCGTCCGTCTTGAGCTGGACGTACCGGAAGTCGATCCGGTCGCCCTCGCGCGTGCCGACGAGGTGTCCGCGTACGACGTCCCCGCCCGCGTACTCGGCCCAGATCCGGCCGTCCTCCTCGTGGTACGTGAAACGCGTCCGCGTACCGACCTGGCCGGGGGCCTGGTCGGCGACCGGGGAGAGGACGAGACCGTCGAGCGAGCGGGCCATGCGGGCGGGCTCCCTTACTGCGGATCGGGGCAACGGTTAGGGTGGCCACCGTAAAGCACTCGCGGGAGCCCGGACGGACCGGGCTGAGAGGGAGGCTGGGCGGCCTCCGACCGTACGAACCTGATCCGGGTCATGCCGGCGAAGGGAGGGGCTGGAAGCCCATGCCGCGTTCTTCAGAAGGCTCCGACGTCCTCATCGTGGGCGGCGGGATCATCGGTCTCGTCACCGCGTGGCGGGCCGCTCAGCGCGGTCTGCGTACCGCGGTCGTGGACCCCGCTCCGGGCGGCGGGGCCGCGCAGGTGGCGGCCGGGATGCTCGCCGCCGTAACCGAACTCCACTACGGCGAGGAGACGTTGCTCGGCCTGAACGTGGAGTCCGCGCGCCGCTATCCGGAGTTCGCGGCCGAGCTCTCCGAGTTCACCGGGCTCGACCTCGGCTACCGCGCGTGCGGCACGCTGGCCGTCGCGCTCGACGCAGACGACCGCGCGCACCTGCGCGAGCTGCACGACCTCCAGCTCCGGTCGGGCCTGGAGTCGGAGTGGCTGACCGGGCGCGAGTGTCGGCGTCTCGAACCGATGCTGGCCCCCTCCGTGCGGGGCGGCCTGCGCGTCGACGGTGACCACCAGATCGACCCGCGGCGTCTCGCGAAGGCCCTTGTCGCGGCCTGCGAACGCGCCGGGGTGACCTTCCACCGGCAGTGGGCCGAGCGGCTGACAGTCGTACGTGAGCGCGCCCGCGGTCTGGTCCTCGCCGAGGGCAGCGAACTCGAAGCGGACCAGGTCGTCCTCGCCGGCGGCAGCCTCAGCGGCCGCCTCGCCGGGGTCCCGGACGCCGTGCTGCCACCGGTGCGCCCGGTGAAGGGCCAGGTCCTGCGCCTGACCGTGCCGAAGGCGTACGCGCCGTTCCTGAGCCGCACCGTGCGCGCCATCGTGCGCGGCGGCCACCTCTACCTGGTGCCGCGGGTCGACGGCGAACTGGTCGTCGGCGCCACCAGCGAGGAGCTCGGCTGGGACACCACGGTGACCGCGGGCGGCGTCTACGAGCTGCTGCGCGACGCCCACGAACTCGTACCCGGCATCACGGAACTGCCGCTGACGGAGACCCGCGCGGGCCTGCGCCCCGGCTCTCCGGACAACGCCCCGATGCTCGGGCCGACCGCCCTGCCGGGCCTGCTGCTCGCCACCGGACACTTCCGCAACGGCGTCCTGCTCACCCCCGTCACCGGCGACTGCATGGCCCACCTCCTGACCACCGGCGAACTCCCCGAAGAGGCCCGCCCCTTCACCCCCCGGCGCTTCGACAGCGCCCCCGCAACCGTCTCCGTGGAGCAGCCCGTATGACCGTGTCCGTCACCCGTGTGTCCGTGAACGGGGAGGGCCGCGAGGTCGCCCCGGGCACCACGCTCGACGCCCTCGTCGCGGGGCTGACCACCGCGCATTCCGGGGTCGCCGCCGCCCTCAACGAAACCGTCGTCCCGCGCACGCAGTGGGCCGCGACCGCACTCACCGACGGGGACCGTGTCGAGGTCCTCACCGCTGTCCAGGGAGGCTGAACCATGGCTGACGACGCTTTGGTCATCGGCGGCACGTCCTTCTCGTCCCGCCTGATCATGGGCACGGGCGGCGCGCCCAGCCTCGACGTCCTGGAGCGCTCGCTCGTGGCGTCCGGCACGGAGCTGACGACCGTCGCGATGCGGCGGGTGGACGCGAGCGTGCAGGGCTCCGTGCTGTCGGTCCTGGAGAAGCTGGGCATCCAGGTGCTGCCGAACACGGCGGGCTGTTACACCGCCGGTGAGGCCGTCCTGACCGCCCGCCTCGCGCGCGAGGCGCTCGGCACGGACCTGGTGAAGCTGGAGGTCATCGCGGACGAGCGCACCCTGCTGCCCGACCCGATCGAGCTCCTGGACGCGGCGGAGACCCTGGTCGACGACGGCTTCACCGTGCTCCCGTACACGAACGACGACCCGGTGCTCGCGCGGAAGCTGGAGGACGTGGGCTGCGCGGCGGTCATGCCGCTCGGCTCCCCCATCGGCTCAGGGCTCGGCATCCGCAACCCGCACAACTTCCAGCTCATCACCGAGAACGCGCGCGTGCCGGTGATCCTGGACGCGGGCGCGGGCACGGCGTCCGACGCGGCGCTCGCGATGGAGCTGGGGTGCGCGGGTGTGATGCTCGCCTCGGCGGTGACGCGGGCGCAGGAGCCGGTCCTGATGGCGGAGGGGATGCGGCACGCGGTGGAGGCGGGGCGGCTCGCGTTCCGGGCGGGCCGGATTCCCCGCAGGCACTTCGCGGAGGCGTCGTCGCCGGTTTCCGGGATGGCCAGGCTCGACCCCGAGCGCCCTGCGTTCTGAGGTCCGTACCCACGGTCACAGCTCTGCTGCAGTGGGGCGGTGGGCGGCGGCTGGCGGGCCGGTGTGTCGGTCGCTCCTCGTACACTCACCTGCGTGGACACGACCCTTCAGGACCCTCTCGTCGGGCAGCTGCTCGACGGCCGGTACCGGATCGACGCACGTATCGCGGTCGGCGGGATGGCCACGGTCTACCGGGCCGTGGACACCCGCCTCGACCGCGTTCTCGCGCTCAAGGTGATGCATCCGGCGCTCGCCGCCGACGTCTCGTTCGTCGAGCGCTTCATCCGCGAGGCCAAGTCCGTCGCCCGCCTCTCCCATCCGAACGTGGTGGGGGTCTTCGACCAGGGCACCGACGGCCCGTACGTCTATCTGGCGATGGAGTACGTCGCGGGCTGCACCCTGCGGGACGTCCTGAGGGCCCGCGGGGCGCTGCGGCCGCGTGCCGCGCTCGACATACTGGAGCCGGTCCTCGCCGCGCTCGGCGCCGCGCACCGCGCCGGCTTCGTCCACCGCGACATGAAGCCGGAGAACGTCCTGATAGGGGACGACGGCCGCGTGAAGGTCGCCGACTTCGGTCTCGTACGGGCCGTGGACACGGTCACGAACACGACGGGCGCCGTCCTCGGCACCGTCTCCTACCTCGCCCCCGAGCAGATCGAGTCGGGCACCGCCGACCCGCGCGTCGACGTGTACGCGTGCGGGGTGGTGCTCTACGAGATGCTCACGGGCGCCAAGCCGCACGCGGGCGACTCCCCCGCGCAGGTCCTCTACCGGCATCTGAACGAGGACGTGCCGCCGCCGTCCGCGCTCGTGCCGGGGCTCCCGGTGGAGCTGGACGAGGTCGTCGCGTCGGCGACCGCCCGCAATCCCGAGGTCAGGCCGTACGACGCGGTCGCGCTGCTCGGCCAGGTCAGGGAGGCCAGGGCCGCCCTGAGCGACGGACAGCTCGACGCGGTGCCGCCGGCCGCGCGCCCGGACGACGCCGGCGACCGTGACATCTCCGACGACCGTACGAGCGTGATCCCGCGCGCGCTGCGGACCCGGGGCGTGCGGTCCCCGCTGCCGTCCGACGACCAGGACCCGCAGGCGGAGCTGCACCGCACCAGCCGCTTCGAGACGCCGCCGACGGCACCCTCCGCGCCCTCCCGGGGGCGTCGCCCGCGCCGGGGCGTGCTCGCGGCCGTCGTGGGCGTCCTGCTCGCCCTCGGCATCGGTACCGGCGTCTGGTACATCAACTCGGGCCAGTTCACGAAGGTCCCGCCGCTGCTCGCCAAGACGCAGGCGCAGGCCGAGGAACGCCTGGGCCAGGCCGGTCTCGGCGTCGGCCACGTCAAGCGCACGTACAGCGACACCGTGCAGCGCGGCACCGTCATCGACAGCGACCCCGGCGCGGGCACCCGCATCCGGGACAACGGCAGCGTGGACCTGACGGTGTCCCTCGGCCCGCAGAACGTGAAGGTCCCGGACGTGACGGGGATGCCGCGTGCCAAGGCCGAGCGGGCCCTGAAGGCCGCGGGCCTGGAGCCCGGCATGATCAGCCAGGACTTCAGCGACGAGGTCGCCAGGGGCTCGGTGATCAGCACGGACCCGGGGAACGGCACCACCCGCACGTCGGGCTCGGCGGTCGCGCTCACGGTCAGCAAGGGCAGCGCGGTCGACGTCCCGGACGTGACGGGCGAGACCGAGGAGGCGGCCATCGCCGACCTCCAGAGCGCGGGCCTGAAGCCCGAGATCGACACCCGGCAGGCGTACTCGGACGTGGACAAGGGCAGCGTCGCGCGGCAGACCCCCGCCGCGGGCAAGCTCGCCGAGGGCGACACGGTCACGCTGACGATCTCCAAGGGCCCGCCCATGCTGGAGGTCCCCGACGTCGTGGGCATGAGCGTCGCCGACGCCCACAAGAAGCTCGAGCGCGCCGGCTTCCAGGTCGAGGACGACCGGGGCATCCTCGGCCTCTTCGGGGACACCGTGAAGAAGCAGTCGGTCGCCGCCGGCGAGAAGGCCGCCAAGGGGTCGAAGATCACCATCACGATCCGCTGACAGGAGCCCTACGCGCGCGTGCCACCCTTGACGGGTGAGCACCCTCGACTTCTCCTCCCGCAATCCCGTCGGCAGCCACGTCCCGGTCGCCGGCGGCCTCGCCTCCGTAGGACTTCCGTACGCGCGTGAGATCGGCGCCGAGACCGTGCAGGTCTTCGTCGCCAATCCGCGCGGCTGGGCGACGCCGCCCGGCAACCCGAAGCAGGACGAGGCGTTCCGCGCGGCCTGCGCCGACGAGGGGATCCCGGCGTACGTCCACGCGCCGTATCTGATCAATTTCGGGTCGCACACCGAGGCGACCGTCGAGAAGTCCGTGGACTCGCTGCGGCACTCGCTGCGCCGGGCCCGGGAGATCGGCGCGCTCGGCGTCGTCGTGCACACGGGGTCGGCCACCGGCGGCCGGGAGCGGGCCGTGGCGCTCGCGCAGGTGCGGGAGCACATGCTGCCGCTGCTCGACGAGCTGACCCATGACGACGACCCGTACCTCCTCCTGGAGTCGACGGCCGGCCAAGGTTCCTCGCTGTGCTCGCGGACCTGGGACTTCGGGCCGTACTTCGAGGCGCTCGACGCGCATCCGATGCTGGGCGTCTGCCTGGACACCTGCCACATCTACGCGGCGGGGCACGACCTCGCGGGTCCGGCCGGGGTGGAGCAGACCCTGGACCTGCTCGTGGAGACCGTGGGCGAGGGCCGCCTCAAGCTGATTCACGCGAACGACTCCAAGGACGTCGTCGGGGCGCACAAGGACCGCCACGAGAACATCGGCTCCGGCCACATCGGGGCGGAGCCGTTCCGGGCGCTCATGGCCCACCCGGCGACCGCGGGCGTCCCGCTGGTCATCGAGACGCCCGGCGGCAAGGCGGGCGCCACGATGGACGTGGCCCGCCTGAAGGAGCTGCGCAAGGCGTAGGCGTCCCTCGCGAAGCCAGTTGAGGAATACCCCCAGGGGGTATACGGTTCTTGCCAGTGAGCAGGGACCGCTACTGACGTTGGGGGAGCCATGCAGCACGAGACGCACACAGCGCACGAGGGCCACACCGGGCACGAGGGCCACGAGGGTCACGCCCACGCCGGCCACGGCAAAGTCAGCTGGTCCATGGCCGCGCAGGCGACGCTCCACTGCCTCACCGGCTGCGCCATCGGCGAGATCCTCGGCATGGTGATCGGCACGGCGCTCGGCTGGGGCAACCTGCCGACGATGGTGCTTGCCATCGTGCTCGCGTTCTTCTTCGGCTACTCGCTCACGCTGCGCGGCGTCCTGAAGGCCGGCGTCGACTTCAGGACCGCGTTCCGCGTCGCGCTCGCCGCGGACACCCTGTCCATCGCCGTGATGGAGCTGATCGACAACGGCGTGATCGTGCTGTGGCCGGCCGCGATGGACGCCCAGCTCGCCGACGCGCTGTTCTGGATCGCGCTGGCCGTCTCGCTCGCGCTCGCCTTCGTGGTGACGACCCCGGTCAACAAGTGGATGATCGGCCGCGGCAAGGGCCACGCGGCGGTGCACCAGTACCACCACTGACACCCTGCGGGAGCAGGGCGCCAGGACTCAGAGCTCGGGGCCGTCCCCGGGCTCCTCCTGGTACGAGTAGCGCTGCTCCTGCCAGGGGTCGCCGACGTTGTGATAGCCGCGCTCCTCCCAGAAGCCGCGACGGTCGGCGGTCATGTACTCGACGCCACGGACCCACTTCGGGCCCTTCCACGCGTACAGGTGCGGCACGACGAGCCGCAGCGGGAACCCGTGTTCGGCGGTGAGGAGTTCACCGTCCTTGTGCGTGGCGAAGATCGTGCGCTCGGAGGCGAAGTCCTCAAGGCGCAGATTGGCGCTGAAGCCGTACTCGGCCCAGACCATCACATGCGTGACCGCGGGCGCGGGCGGCGCCAGTTCGAGCACCGTACGCGCGGTCACGCCGCCCCATTCCGCGCCCACCATGCTGAACTTCGTGACGCAGTGCAGGTCTCCCACGACCGTGCCGTACGGCAGCGCGGAGAACTCCTCGTGCGTCCAGCAGCGCTTCTCGCCGTCGACGGTGGCGCCGAAGACCCTGAACTCCCAGCGCTCCGGACGGAACTTGGGCACCGGCCCGTAATGCGTGACCGGCCAGCCGCGCTGCAGACGCTGGCCCGGTGGAAGCTCCGGCTGCACTGCTCCCCCAGACTCGCGACCCACCGGATGACCCATGCCTCCATCCTGACAGACCCCGGGCAGTGGACGTGACCAGCGGGACCCCGACCGTCGGCGAATCGGGCAACTCCTACTAAGCGTGCACTTACTGGACGGTTTTCGGCGCCGGTGCGAGGATGCGCGCACATCTGCCAGGTCCACCACGTGGAAGGAGCCTCTGCGATGCAGGGCGACCCCGAGGTCATCGAATTCCTCAACGAGCAGCTCACGGGCGAGTTGACGGCCATCAACCAGTACTGGCTCCACTACCGGATCCAGGACAACAACGGGTGGACCAAACTCGCCAAATACACCCGTGCCGAG
Source organism: Streptomyces sp. NPDC046821 (assembly GCF_040645335.1). Classification (NCBI taxonomy): domain Bacteria; kingdom Bacillati; phylum Actinomycetota; class Actinomycetes; order Kitasatosporales; family Streptomycetaceae; genus Streptomyces; species Streptomyces sp. NPDC046821. Next base: position 297,151 of record NZ_JBEYYB010000014.1, read on the forward strand.
TCCATCGACGAGATGAAGCACGCGGACCGGCTGACGGAACGGATTCTTTTCCTCGACGCCCTGCCGAACTACCAGCGGCTCTTCCACGTACGGGTCGGGCAGACCGTCACGGAGATGTTCGAGGCCGACCGGCAGGTCGAGGTCGAGGCGATCGACCGCCTCAAGCGCGGCATCGACGTCATGCGGGCCAAGGGCGATGTGACGTCGGCGCGGATCTTCGAGGACATCCTGGAGGACGAGGAGCACCACATCGACTACCTCGACACCCAGCTGGAGCTGATCGAGAGTCTCGGTGAGGCGCTGTACCTGGCGCAGCAGATCGAGCAGCCGGACAGCTAGCAGTCAGCTCGCGTCAGAAGCTGTGCGCGCTCAGGCCGCTTCCGGGAGCCTCACGAGGGCCTTCGCGTCGGCCGTGAGCGCCGCGCTGCCCTGCTCGACCAGCTCGCGGCGGGAGCAGGCCCCACGGCCCAGGAGCGCCTGGATGCGGCGCACGCAGGAACCGCAGTCCGTGCCCGCCTTGCAGGCCGACGCTATCTGGCGAGGGGTGCACGCACCGCCGTCCGCGTGCTTCTTGACCTGGTCCTCGGTCACACCGAAGCAGTTGCAGACGTACATGCGGTTCACCTCCCACTTTCGGGACCCGACAACAGCGAACGCCCGTCCCGACTTCTCGGTGAGGCTAACCTAACCTTACCCGGATGGCCGGTAGCACAAAAGAGCCGTGGGGGGGGGGGGGGGGGGTGTGGTGGCGCGCGCGCGCGGGGGGGTGGGGTTGAGAGGGATCTCCAACGTGAGGGGGGGGAGGGGGGGAGCGGTGGCGGGACGGGCGGGGGGAG
>NZ_JBEYYB010000015.1:0-212450 GCF_040645335.1 Streptomyces sp. NPDC046821
GCCTCGCCCGGATTCCCGCCGACTGGACCAGCCCCGCAGGCTGAGGCCTGCCCGGTCCCGGGGCGGGCGGGGCCCGAAGCGGCCCCGCGCCCCGACACGTTCCGCCTCACCGAGCCTCGTACCCCGTATCCTGCCCCGCCCGGCCAAGACCGGGATGCCTGACGCCTCTACTCTTCCCGGCAGACCGATCACGCGACTGTAGGAGGAGTTGGAGTACACCGGCTGGCTGCAGCGCGGCAGGGGCCGCGGCCCGGTGCAGGTCCGCCTCCTCGACGCGGCGGTGCAGGCCCAGTCGCACCGTCCGCAGCGCACCCGGGCCGCGCACTGGGCCTCGCACCCTCTTCCCCGGCCCGCCCCGCGCGTACTCCCCGGCGCCGTCCGGCTCGCCGCGCTCACCGCGGCCTCGCACACCCGCCCCGACGGAACCGGCACAGCCGAGATGGATCTCCTCATGCACCTGTGCGGGCAGACACCGCAGCAACTCGCCCACCTGCTAGACCAGTTGACCGGCTCACGCTTGATCTCCTTCTGGCGCTGCGCATCGCAGGAGACCGAGGTCGCGTGGCAACTGTCGCTCCCCCGGCTGAACCGCCGAGCGCGCAACACCCACAGTCAAGGCGAGGTCGAGGTATCACCCAAGCTGCGCATGAGGGTTGGCTCGATGAGTGGATCCTCCTGCACTCGAGCGGGCCACACGAGTTGCGCTTCGCTCTTCCCGCTGGGCACCTGCCTCCGTGTCTCGGACGGTGACGGTGTCGCAGCGTGCGGCATGTACTTTCAGCGCCCCCGGCCCGCTCCGCGCCGAGGGTGAGGAGAGCTTCGTGGATGTCGCCGCGTATCCCCCAGGGGAACTGAGTGCGGCATGTTCCAAGCCGTGTGGCCTTCCCCGTCTGCGTCCCAGAGCGTGGTCATGCGCTGGTCCCCCGCTGCCCTGACCGTGAAGCTTCGGCGGCCTGGTGCATGGCCACAACTGCTGGCTTTCCGCTTTCACCTGTGTCGCTGCCGTCCACTTGGGTTCTTGATCGCATGCGCAGCAACTTTTGTGCCTGCGGCCAGGGCGTGGGGCACGGGGAGAGGTACGGGGATGGGTTATACGATTCCGGGCTGGCTGGACGATGTTCTGGACTTCATCGGGATCAACTTCCCGAACGTGGATGAGGACGACTATCGCGAAATGGCCACGGCCATGCGGGAGTTCGCCGAGAAGTTCGAGGGTCATGGCGGCGATGCCCACAAGGCGTTCTCGAGGATCCTGTCCTCTTCCGAGGGCTGGGCCGTCGACTCCATGGAGAAGCACTGGAACAAGATCAAGGCCAGCCATCTGGAGAAACTCCCGGAACTGGCACGGCTGTTCGCGGACGCCTGTGACACCCTCGCCGAAATCATCTTCTGGATGAAGACGAAGGCCGAGGCCGAACTCGCTCTCATGGCCGCGTACCTGGGCCTGTCCATCGGTCTTGCGTGGGCTACCGGCGGCCTGTCCGCGCTGCTCGGCGCGGCCGAGATCCAGGCGATGCGGCAGGCGGTCAAGCGGATCATCGACGAGGCCGTGGACCGGATCGTCGACGAGGTGCTCGCGAAGCTCACCGCGCCGGTCAACGCGAAGCTGGAGGCGATGGTCGAGGATATGGTCCTGGATCTGGCCGACGGTGCGTTCCACATGCCAGCGGCCAAGGGCAGCGCCGGTGGCGGGCACGGCGGCAAGGGCGGAATGCATCTTGACTCGGCCGGCGATTCCGGCAGCGGCCCGGGCAAGGTCACCCGTATCGATCACGGCGAGTTCGAGGACGGCGCGGGCAAGGTCTCCCGGCACGGCAGCGACATGCAAACGGCCGCCTCCGATCCGCTGGGCGGGCCGGGTCAAGGGCGCGTTCGGTCGCAGCAAGGGCCGCGACCCGTTCACGAAAGCCTTCGACAGCGTGCTGCACGGCGCGATCAAGGGCTCCGAGAAAGCCCTGAAGAAGATCAGCAAGCACATCACCGAGACCCTGCCGGAGCGGGTCAAGGGCGCCTCCCGCACCCACAAGGGCAAGGACCACGACGTCCGCACCAAGGTGAACAGCATCAACGTGGGCAAGCACGACGGTGGCAAGGGCGGCGGCGGAAAGCCACATGTCGACAGCGGCCGCCCGAAGTCTGCGCGGGACAAGCTGAGCAAGGTCAGTGCTGAACTGGCGCAGAGGGCACGGGACTTGAAGAAAAAGTTCACCTGCGGCGACCCTATCGACATGGCCACCGGCCAGATGATCCTCGCCCAGACCGACGCCGAACTGCCCGGCATCCTGCCGCTTGTCCTACACCGCGCCCACCTGAGCGGCTACACCCACGGGATCAGCTTCGGCCCGTCCTGGGCCTCAACACTCGACGAGCGCCTGGAGAAGGAGCCCGCGGGCGAGGGCGTGTGGTGGCACCGCGAAGACGGCTCCAGCCTCTACTACCCCCGAACCCCAGACATCGTCGGCGACCGGGTCGACCCCGTGGCGGGCGAGCAGCTGCCCTTGACGTATCTGTCCCAGGGGACCTCGTACGTGCTCGTGATCCAGGACCCTTTCACCGGCCTGACCAGCCACTTCGAGGCCGCTGAGGCCCGCGGGGGGACGTGGTGGCTGACGCGGGTCGAGGACCGCAATCACAACTACATCACCATCGAACGCGCCCAGGACGACCGGCTCCTCGAGATATCCCACTCCGGTGGCTACCGCCTCCAGGTCACCACCGCCGAGGACAGCCCCCTCGTCACCGGACTGCACGCCCTCACCGACGCCGGACCGATCCGTCTGCGTGGCTTTTGCTACGACGAGGCGGGCGACCTGACCGAGGTCCGCACCGCCGTCGATGCCCTCACCCGCTTCACCTACGACGACGCCCCACCGCATAACCGGCTGGCACGACAGCAACGACACCGAGTTCCGGTACGTCTACGACGCCTCGGGCCGGGTCGTCGAGACGCAGGGCACCGACGGCATCCTCACCTCCCGTATCGCGTACGCCGGTCCGGAGCACGACGGCATCACCACCGCGACGTACACCGACTCCCTCGGCCACGCCACCACCTACCGCGCGAACCCGCACGGCCAGATCGTCTCGATCACCGACACGCTCGGGCACACTGTCCACCACCAGTGGGACGCGCGTGACCGCCTGCTCAGCAGTACGGATCCCGCGGGGCACACGACCCGGTGGGAGTGGAGCATGTGGAGGTTCCATGTCGCTTCGCCTGATCGTGGCCGAGGACGCCGTTCTGTTGCGCGAAGGCCTGGTCGGGCTGCTCGAGCGGGTCGGCCATGAGGTGGTTGCGGCGGTCGGTGACGCCGATGCTCTGCTGGCAGCGGTCCGGGCCGACCGGCCCGACTTGATCGTCACCGATGTGCGGATGCCGCCGACGCTCAGCGACGACGGGCTTCGGGCCGCGGTGGCGTTGCGCGAGGAGTTCGCCGGACTGCCGGTGCTCGTGCTGAGCCAGTACGTGGAACGCTCCTACGCGCTAAGGCTGTTGGACTCCGGCGGCGGCGCGGGAGTGGGCTACCTACTCAAGGAGCGCGTGAGCAAGGTGGTCGACTTCATCTCCGCGATCGAGCGGGTGGCGACGGGCGGGACGGTCGTGGACCCCGAGGTGATCCACCAGTTGGTCCAGCTGCGCCAGGACCCACTGGAGCGGCTGAGCACCCGCGAGCGGGAGGTTCTCGCCCTGGTCGCCGAGGGCCGCACCAACGCCGGCCTCTCGAAACACCTGTTCATCAGCGAGGCGGCCGTCAACAAGCACATCGGCAACATCTTCAACAAACTGGATCTGCCAGTGGACACCGAGGGCCATCGGCGGGTGCTGGCCGTGCTGGCGTACCTGCGGGCGTGACACAGCACGGACCCCGTCCTCCCGAGGGGCTGGAGGCCGCGAAGGCGGCACTGAACAGCGACATCCATCACCGGGCGGCGCCCGGAGGTGACGGTCCGCGGCTCGGAGGCCGGCCCCAGCACCTCACACGCCTCGGCCATCACGATCTCGTTGTAGAGCGTGGACGCGGCCACCGTGTTCTCGTACAGGACCGTGGAGTGCATGAAGCCCCACTTGCCGTCGGGGCGCTGGGCTTTGACGGACAGCAGGAGATGGTCGTGCAGCAGCGGCATCCCGGAGCGCGCCTCGTAGTGGCGGAACCGTGCGGCGACCAGACCGTGCACGGGGCGGACCTGGTAGACGCCCTGGGCGCCGATACGGATGATCGCGGACTCGTCCTCGATCCAGGCGAGCACGGCAGCGATGGCCCGCTCGTGCGCGGCCTCGATCACCCGCCGGGTCAGCGCAGGCTCCCATGTCTCAAGATGATCCAACCCATGAGGGAGGGAACTCGATGACCAACAGCTTCGACTCACGGCTGGCCGAGATACTGAGCGCGGCCACCGAGAACATCCGTCGGACAATGGCTGCGACTCTCATACCAGCGCCGAGGGTGGAGCTTCCGGCGCCGGTACTGGGGGCCTGGCCAGAGCTGTCGGCCGGGCGGTGCTGGCGTTGCCGCCGAGTGCAACGCGCTGGTCATGCCCACCCTCGGCGGGAAGCGATCCAGCCCAGCTGGATTCGACTTTCGGCCCCCGCCTTGAGCATGAGTTCGCCGATACGGCGCTGGACGGTGCGGCGGGAGACGCCGAGCTGGCTAGCGGCGGCCTGGTCGGTGAGGCCGGCCAGGACAAGTGCGAGGACGCGGGCGTCCGTCTCGTCCAGGCCGTCGGGCCGGATCTCGGTGACGCCGCCCACGGTGTTGGGAGAGAGCGGGTAGGCGCGCTCCCAGGCGAGTTCGAAGTACGCGAGCAAGGCCTCCAGCAGCCCGCAGGTGTGCACCAGGATGGAGGCGGGGGAGGTACGGCGGCCTGGGATCAGCGGCACCATGGCCACATCGCGGTCGGCGATCATGAACTTCACGGGAACCGATTCCGCGATGCTGACCTGCTGGCCGGCCGCCAGGGCGTCCAGCGCCTCGGCGACCACGCCCGGCTGGCCGAGCATGTCGCGCTCCACGATGGTGCGGTAGAGCACGCCACGGCGCACACCGGCGGGCTCGGCGGTGTTGTGCGTGCGCTGCACGACGGTGGTCTCCGGCACCATCATCGCCCGGATCTCGTGCCGGGCGGACTCCTGGAGTTGCATGAAGCGGTGCCGGACCGCGCCGGGGTCGGTGATGACCTCGACGATGCCGCCGCCAGCGGCCGCGTTGCGGTACTCCTCGGTGAGCGCGAGCATGGCCTCTTCGGCGGCTCGCAGGTCGTCGCGGCGTTGCCGCAACGTTCCGCCGAGCGCGAGGGCCGGGGGCGCGGCGGTGTAGACCGTGGCCACCGACGGCTCGCCGTCCGCACTGGACACCGCGAGGCCGCGCCGGGCCAGTGTGGTGAGCAGCGGCAGTATCTCCGCCGGTGCACGGCCGGTCTCGGCCGCCAGCACGTCGGCGTTGGCGCCGGCCCGGGCCACCAGGAGGCGGTAGACCTCCTCCTCGGCAGGGCCAAGCCCGAACAGCGAGAGCACGGGACCTCCTCGTGGTCGGTCGAGTGAAATCCCGGCCAGATTACGGAGGCTGTCGTTCCGTCAGTCACGCGGGGGTGGGGTGTGACACGACGGGAGGGGGCGCCAGCCCCGCCCGGCTCGGAGCTGCCTACTTCAGACCGTAGGCGCGGATCACCTCCTGGCTGATGTGGTTGCCCGCGTCGTCCCAGCCCTCGGTCTTGAGCGACACGAAGCCGTGGTGGGGGGCGTCGTAACGGGCGCTCCAGATGCCGGACTTGCCGCTGAGCTTGACCGGCCGCCAGGTGGCGTTGCCGTCGTAGGACACCGACAGCGTGACTCCCTGGATCTTCCCGGCAGCCGACCGAACCGTTGGGCAGAGCGCACCGCTCGGCCAACTGGATCGTCGGCTCCGCACCCCAGGGTCCTAGCCGGCTACCTCGAGGTCGTCGACCAGTGGGAGGACAACGCCCTGACCGGCGTGTTGTAGCGACACACTGCGGAGTCGGCTGCGTGCTTCACACCAGCCGCAGCACCGGCCTGACGTCCGGCATCCCCAGCAATTCCCTGACGCGCTTCAGGGGCCACGCCAGACCGCTGTCTCTCCGTCATCGCGCCCGAACTGGCCGCCGCGATCCTCAAAAGCCGGGCCGACCAGGTGCGGCGGACCGTGGATGAGCTCGGGCTGCGTCCGCAGGACCTGGTCGGGCTGGGTGTCGTCCGCGGCATCGTCGAACCGACGGGCTGAACGGCACGAGCGGCGCCGCCTCCCAGGTCCCACGGAGACGGCGCCCTCCTGTTACTCGGGGTTGCGCCGCGTACGGTTCACCCCATGGCTTCAGCGGCCGGAGCGCGTCACTTCACGCCGACCGCCCGGATGATCTCCTGGGTGACCTTGCCGCCCTGATCATCGCTGGCGGATGCGCGCACCGAGATGTACTGCGCGGCGGCGGGCACGTTCAGGGTGCCGTTCCAGGCGGCCTTGCTCCCGTCGCGTTCGAGGCCGACGGAGGTCCAGGTCTGGCCGTCGTCGTAGGACACCTGGAGGGTGCCGTCGCCGATGGTCCCGGTGCCCGTCGCGCGCTTGTAGTACTCGGAGTAGATCCCGACGGGCAGGCGCTGCCCGGCGCGGACGTTGCCCGCGATGTCGGTGTCGATGTTGAAGCCGAGGTTGAGCAGCGGCAGGTACGTCCACCTGTCGGCGGGCGTCTCGGCGGACTTGACGGTCCACTCCGAGTGGCCCTTCGTGGACAGCTTCCACCGTGCGGGGTCGAGTGCGGTGTCGGTGACGACCTTGTAGGTGTGCTCGGCCGGATCGGCGTTCCTGGCGTACGCCGCCGACCATTTGCGCCGGTCGACGAGCTGCCCGTCGGCGTAGACCTCGGTGGTCTGCTGGAGGGAGGGGTCGTTGTACACGTCGCCGAAGCCGGTGTGGTCCGGTCCGGAGTCGCCCCAGCCGGGTACGTTGAACTCGAGGTCGTTCCCGGCCCGCTGCTGGCCCCAGCCGAGCCCAGTGCCGAGCCAGGGGTGCCAGATGGGCTTGAACCAGTCGGCCTGGCTGCGCGTGCCGCCCCGGTAGGTGGCCAGGCCGTTGCGCTCCTCAAGGGCGCCGGACGCGGCCCACGCGCTCTGGTGCCACTTCAGGCCGTGGTCGGCGGTGACGAAGTCGGTGCGCTTGGCCGGGTAGTCGATGAGCTCCGGGAAGCCCACCGCGACGGGGAAGGTGTCGGTGAGCGAGGCGCGGACCTCACTGCCCTGGATGGGCTTCACCGCATAGAACGTGTCGTCCACCCGGGCGAGTTCGCTCGCGTTCGGGGCGTACGTCAGGTTGTCCGGGATGGCGCCGGGGTGGCTGTCGGACAGGTCGTAGATGTAGGGCGAGTTGCGGGTGGTCGTGAGGTGGATGCGCTCGCCGGTCTTGGCCGCGTCGATCAGTTGGGCACCGTCGGCGGCGTTGACCGTGGCGACGAGCAGCGACCGGCCGGTGTGGTCGGCGTTGCCGAACCAGGCCATCAGCCGACCGGGCTGGTCGTCGGTGACGAACAGGGCCTTGGCGCCTGCGTCCTGGGCCGTCTGGGCCAGGACGACCGGCGAGATCGCGCCGGTGGCGTGGACGATAACGGCCTTGCCGTGCACATCCTTGCCGGTGTAGTCGGCGGGTGCGCCGCTGCCCGCGTCCACGACGGGCACGGTGCTGTGGCCGTCCGTGAGGGCGCTGCCGGGCTGGACGGTGGCATCGCTCAGTGGCTTGTCGCCCGCCTCGGCCTCCAGGAGCGGCTTACCCAGCCGCCAGGTTGTGCGGTACGCGAAGGTACCGTCGGTGACCTTGTCGGTAGGGGCGGCGAAGATGCTGTCGTACGTCGGGGGCACCTGGACCGCGCCGACTATGTCGGCGCCGTTCGCCTTGCGGGCGTACTCCATGACCTGCTGACGGGTCTCGGTGCGCCGGTCGACCCTGGCGCTGATCTCCTTCAGCTGCTGCCCGTCCAGGGTGATCTCGCGGTCCTGGTCGAGGTTGATCTCGGGGGCGGCGAGGAAGCCGAGGCCGAGCGAGTCGGCGCCGTGGCTGCCGCGCACTTTGAGGAAGGACGTCACGCTGTACGTGCCCGGCGGCAGCCGCAGCTTCAGGGTGCCGGAGTCGCCGACCTGTGCCGGGGACGGGTCGATGCCCTTGGCGAGTTGCTGCAGCACGAGGTATGCGCCGGTGGCGGCGCCGTCGCGGTCCTTGACGTGGACGGTGAGCGTGTACCGCTCGTTCTCCTTCACCATGCCGAAGGCGGTGTGCGCGACGGGGGCACCGTCGGCGCTCGCCACGATCTGTCCGCTGGTGTTGCCGACGGCAGCCTTCGCGCCGTCACCGGTCACCGTGGTGGACGCGGTGCCGTGCGCGGGCACGGTCAGCTTCGTGTCGGCGAGCGAGACGACGCCGTCGGGAGCGCCCTGCGCGGCGAGGCTCAGCTCGACCGGCTGGTCCGAGGCGTTGGCGTAGGTGAGCGTCTTGGTCACCGGTTTGTTGTCCGCATAGGGCCAGCTGTAGAAGCCCAGGTCGGCACTGCCGGTCGCGGTGATCCGCGCGGTGATCGCGGCGGGCACGGAGACCCGGCCCGCGCCCAGTGCGTACGCGGACGCGCCGAGCTGCTTCGAGGTCGACATCAGCGCGTCCTTGAGCTGCGCGCCACTCCAGTCGGGGTGCTTCTGGGCGAGCAGCGCGGCGACGCCCGCGACATGCGGCGTCGCCATCGACGTACCACTCAGCGAGGTGTAGTAGCCGCTGCCGCTGATCAGCTGGGAGCGGGCGGCGAGAATGCCCACGCCGGGCGCGGACACGTCAGGCTTGAGCGCGTTGTCGCCGAAGCGGGGACCCTGGCTGGAGAAGTACGCGGCCCGGTCGGCGGAGTCGACGGCGCCGACGGTGAGCGCGGAGTCAGCGGCGCCGGGCGAGCCGATCGAGCCGGGGGCGCCGGAGTTCCCGGCGGCGATGACGAAGAGGGCGCCGGTCTCCTTGGAGAGCGTGTTCACGGCCTGCGCCATCGGGTCGGTGCCGTCGCTGCCCTCTCTTGAGCCGAGGCTCATCGAGACGACCTTGGCGTGCACGTCCCGCGCGGCCCACTCCATCCCAGCGATGATCTGCGACTCGCTGCCGGAGCCCTGGTCGCTGAGCACCTTGCCGACCGCGAGCGTGGCGTCCGGGGCGACCCCTTTCTCCTTGCCGTCCGACGCAGCACCGGTACCGCCGACGGTGGAGGTGACATGGGTGCCGTGTCCGTTTCGGTCGGCGACCTCCTGCCCCTCGATGAAGCTCTTCGACTGGGAGATGCGTCCCGTGAGATCCGGGTGCCCGGCGTCGATACCGGTGTCCAGCACGGCGACCGTCACGCCCTTGCCGGTGAGTCCGGACTCCCAGGCCTGGGGCGTGCCGATCTGCGCGTTGGACTCGGCCATGTCGCCCTTGACGCGCCCGTCGAGCCAGATCTTCTCGACACCGTCGGCGAAGCGCGCGCCGTCCGAAGTCGCCGCACGCGCGGCGGGCTTGGCGGCCTGCGGAGCCACGGACCGCCAGAACTCGCGCTCCTGGCCGGCGCGGACCGCAGCGCCGCCGATGCTGGGTAGGGACCGCACCTTCTCGGCGCCCTGCGGCACACTCGACGCCGTCCGCGCGCTCCTGCCGTAAGTGACGATCAACGGCAGTCCGTCCGCCGCGCCTTTGTCTCCATCGGCGAAGCCCTGGCGTATCAGCTCGCTCACATCGAACAGCCGCGCGTCGAGGGTGCCGGCGTTCAGATACGGCAGCGCCTCGTCCGGGACGACGGTGATCTGACCGTTCGTCGTCTCGGTGCGGACGGCGCCGGTGGCGCCCTTCGGGCGGTCCACGCTGACGGTCTTCTTGCCCTGGCCGAGGTCAGTGACATTGACCTTGTCGCCGGTGACGAGCGTGACGGTATGGGTGGCGTGGGCGGTGGCCGTAGGGCGTGCGGCGGCTTCGGCGCTGGTGCGCGCGGCCGCTTGGCCGCCGCCGTCCGGTCCGGCCGCGACGGCCTGCCCTGCCATACCGGCCGGGAGCAGGACGAGCGCGAGTGAGGCCGAGAACAACCCGGCTCTGCGTCTCCGGGGAACTCTGGTCATGGAGCCCTCTCTTCATCGGACCCGGGAGGGGGTGATCCCCGAGTGCTGCGAAGAGTGTGGTGGGGGCTGTGGCGCACAGACCTGGACAGGTCCTGGCGGGAATGGGCATGGCGCCTTTTTGCCAGCGTCCACTGCGATGCACAGCCGCACGTGGATCGCGAACTGGATGGCCGGCACAGGTGCCGTCCGGAGTTCGGCCCGATGGACGGCTTACGGCCTTGGAAGCAATTGGGCGAGGCCCACTTGGCGTCGACCGAGGGTGCGCTGAGGGACGACGCGATCCTCCTCCCCAGTACGCCACGGCCCTCGCGGCGCGCGGCCGCGCCGTTCCCTGGCCGCCGAAGGCGGGGGCGGCGTGCTGGTGCGGGTCGGGGTCGGCGTACAGGGGGTCCCACGGTGGTGAGGCCGGGGCCTGACCCCACCACCCATGACTGCACGGTGTCCCTCACCTTCGAGCGTGTCAAAGGGACCGAAGGCACAGGTCAGCAGAGGTGACCCGCCGTCAGGCCGTCGATGCCGATCGGCAATTACGGCCTCGCCGCGGCCAAGGGCATGGGCAAGCTCGGCTGGCACTGGTGGCCCGCCCCGAACGCCATCGCCTCGCGCAAGTTCAGGAACCGGCCCGCGTGCCTGCGGTACGGCGCCTGCGAGTCGGGATGCCCGACCGGGGCGAAGGCGAGCACCGACTTCACGCACTGGCGCGACGCGATCGCCGCCGGCGCCGTGCTGGTGACCGGGGCCCGGGTGCGGCGGCTCACGGTCGACAATCGGGGCCTTGTGACCGGTGCCGAGTACGTCGATCGCGCCGGAGTCGTGCGCCACCAGGCCGCGGGTGTGACCGTGCCGGCCGCCAACGAGACAGGCACCCCGCGCCTGTTGCTCAACTCGGCCTCCGCCCAGTTCCCCGACGGTCTGGCGAACTCCTCGGGCCTGGTCGGCAAGCGGCTCATGGTGCATCCCTACGCCTCGGTGTACGGGACCTACGAGGAAGGGCTCGAGACGTGGCTCGGTCCGACCGGGCAGGCACTGCAGTCGATGCAGTTCTACGAGACCGACACCGGCCGCGGGTTCGTGCGCGGGGCGAAGTGGAACCTGATGCCGACCGGCGGCCCGCTCACCCACACCCTGTGGGAGCCGGGCGAGGACTGGCGCGACACCTACGGGCCCGCCTTCCACACCCGGTTGGGTACCACTTTCGGCCGGTACACCGAGTGGGGCATCACCACCGAGGACCTGCCCGAGGACCACAACGAGGTCGTCCTCGACCCGGACGCCACGGACTCCGACGGAATCCCCGTGCCCAGGATTCGCTACACCATCAGCGAGAACACCGAACGCATGCTCAAGTTCCATGTCGGCCGGGCGACCGAGGCCCACCTGGCCGCGGGCGCGACCTCGGTGCACCCCGCCCCCGTCGTCCGGGAAAGCGGCTGGCACCTCCTGGGCACGGCGCGCATGGGTACCGATCCCGCCACCTCCGTCGTCGACCAGTACGGCCGCACGCACGACGTGCCGAACCTTTTCGTCATCGACGGGAGCGTGTTCGTCACCTCGACCGGCGTCAACCCGACCGCGACCGTCATGGCGGTCGCGCTGCGGGCGATGCGCCACCTCGCCGACAACCGCCACCACCAGCCCGCCGCCGACTGAGGACACCGTGATGCTCGATTCCGACCAGCGGCGTCTCTTCGCCGCACTCGCCGACGTACTGATTCCCGCGTCCGGTCCGATGCCGTCGGCCACCGCTGCCGGTGTGCCGGACGCGCTGCTCGACCAGGCGCTCGGCTACCGCCCTGACCTGGCCGAACCGTTCGCCGAGGCCCTTGCCCGATGTGTCGGCAAGGACCCGGAAGCCGCTCTGGACGCGCTCTGCGCGCAGCAACCCGAGCAGTTCCAGGCCCTCACCGTCCTGACCGCCGGTGCCTACTTCCTGAGCCCCCGGACGAAGGCCGCGCTCGCCCACGACCCTCCGCCGCGCACGGCCCGCGACGATGTCGACTCCTACATCGACATGTTGGCCACCGTCGTCGATCGCGGCTTCGCGATCCGTTGAGCTCACGAACGAAGGATTCCACGATGATCGAGGCACAAAGGCAGGTCCCGGTGGCTCACCCGGTAGGCGAACCGGCGTCGGTCGGTGCGGAAACCGCGGTGTTGACGCACTTCGTCGACGGTGCCGCCTGGGAGGGCGCCGGGACGGAGACACAACCGGTGTTCAACCCCGCGACGGGACAGCCGATCGCCCAGGCCCTGCAGGGCACACCGGCCGACGTCGACAAGGCGGTGGCCGCGGCCAGGGCGGCGTTGCCCGGCTGGCGGCAGCGGACACCGAAGGACCGCGCCGACGTGCTGCTCGGGGCCGCGGCGGTGCTGGAAGCACACACAGAGGCACTGGCGCACCTGGAGTCGGTCAACACCGGCAAGCCGATGCCGTTGGCCCGCGACGACGTCGCCGGGACGATCGACACGCTGCGGTTCATGGCCGGCGCGGTCCGGGCGCAGTCGAGTCTGAGCGCCGGGGAGTACGTCACCGGCCACACGTCGATGATCGTGCGGGAGCCGGTCGGGGTGGTGGCCGCGATCACGCCGTGGAACTACCCCCTGCTCACGGCGGCGTGGAAGATCGCGCCGATCCTCGCGGTGGGCAACACCTGCGTGTTGAAGCCGTCGGAGCAGACACCGCTGACCGCGCTGCGCATGGCCGGGCTGCTCGCCGATGTGCTTCCCGCCGGGGTGCTGAACGTCGTCACCGGCTCCGGACCGGTGGTCGGCGAGGCGCTCGCGACGCACCCGGATGTCGCGCTCGTGTCGGTGACGAGCAGCGTGCGGAACGGACATGCGGTGGCCGGCGCGGCCGCGGCCACGCTCAAGCGCGTGCACCTCGAGCTCGGCGGCAAGGCGCCGGTCATCGTGTTCGCTGACGCCGACCTGGACGCGGTCGTCGAGGGCATCCGGTTCGCCCGCTTCGGCAACTCGGGCCAGGACTGCGGCGCGGCCTGCCGGATCCTCGTGGAGCGGTCCGTCCACGACGAGTTGCTGGAGCGTCTCGTGCCCCGGGTGGAGTCGCTGGCCATGGGCGACCCGGCGGCGGGGGCACATCGAGATGGGACCGCTCGTCTCGGAGTCCCACCGCGACAGCGTGCTCGGCTTCCTCGACCGTGCCTTCGCGGAAGGAGCGCGGGCGGCGACCGGCGGGAGGGCACCGGAAGGCGAAGGATACTTCGCGCTCCCGACGGTCCTCGTGGACCTCCAGGACGGTGCCGAGGCGACGCGCGAGGAGATCTTCGGGCCCGTGGTCACGGTGGAGACCTTCACCGACGAGGACGCTGCGGTCGAGGCGGCCCATCGCGCCGCCTACGGGCTGGCCGCCTCGGTCTGGACCGAGGACGCCCGTCGCGCCGCCGATCTGCCCGGGCGGCTGGACTTCGGCACGGTGTGGGTGAACGACCACCTCGCATTCGCCACCGAGATGCCATGGGGCGGGTTCAAGTCGTCCGGCTACGGGCGCGACCTGTCGGCGTACGCGCTCGACGATTACTCACGTACCAAGCACGTGATGGTCAACCGGGCCCGGCACGCCGACGGCGGGGAGCCGGCATGAGTGAGCAACCGGCCGGCCCGGGCGAGTCCGCATCCGGTGCCGAGTCGGCAACCATCCAGCCGATCCCGCTCGACCAGCGGCACGGCACGAACCGGGACATGTTCACGATCTGGTTCGGCACGAACATCATGATCCTGTCCATTGTCACCGGAGGACTCGCCACCACCCTGTTCGGCCAGCCGGCCTGGTCGGCAGCGCTGGGGATCACCGTCGGGAACCTGTTCGGCGCGATCTTCATGGCCGCTGCACTCCGCCCAGGGGCCGCGGCTCGGGGTGCCTCAAATGGTGCAGACCAAGGGGCAGTTCGGCTCCTGGGGTGCGCTGCTGGTCGTCCTGATCGTGGTCGTGATGTACCTCGGTTTCTTCATCTCGATCCTGGTCTTCGGAGGACAGTCGCTGGCGTCGGTGATACCGCATCTGAGCAGCAAGGCCGGCATCGTGCTGCTCGCGGCGGCCAGCATCGCGGCCACGATCTGGGGCTACAACCTGATCCACGCCTATGCGCGGATCATGACCTACGCCTCGGGTGCGGTCCTGCTCCTGGCGTTCGTCTGGGCGTTCGTCGTCCACCCGGTGCCGCACACCTTCTTCAGCTCGGGTCAGGCCACACTGTCCGGATTCCTGAGCAGAGAACCGGCGTGACCTGGTCGTCGACGAGAGTGCTTGGCCAGGCCAAACCGGCGTCGACGTCCCGTGCAGCCTTCAGCAGCCACTCAAGGGCCCCGAAGGCAAGCGACTCCGCGTCATCCGGCGTACTAGTGATCATCGGCCCAGCGTTCCACGGAGTTGGGCCGCCCCACGACCCGCATCAAGCCGATTCCGGTGGAAGTGCGCTGGGCGAGCCGCAGTGGGACGAGCGGTCCCGCCGGTGTGTGCGGCCGGATTCGCCGCGGTCAGGCCGGCGGCTGCGTGCTGCTCGGCAAGCTCCGCCGCTGCGGCCCGCACTTGGGCGATCCGTTCTCCGGGTCGGCGGGGAACGTCTCGCGCTCCCCGGTGTCCTGCGGCAGCACCAGGGCCAGTTCGTCGCCGACGAGGAGGGTGTAGTACACCGCATCCGGCACCGGGTGAGGATCCGACTTCCAGGCCAACCGGCCCGGCGTTGTCCATGACCAACGTCTGATGGTGCAATCTCATGGCCGGAGCCTGTCAGAGGCGACCTGGTGCCCTGGCTCGAAGGCGTCAGGTTGACGTCCGCGTCCCGGCAACGGGCGAGATCGGTACGCCCCCTGCCGCTCCGGTCGGAGTTCGACGGCCTGGTCGAGGTCGACGAGCACACGGCGGCCGTCGGCTCAGGCGGGGGGCCTCGTCGGCGCGACCGCCGGCTCCGAGGGTGCGCCGTATGGCCGGCGCTGTCTCAGTGAGCCTCCCACCACGCCTCGGGCGCGCAGCTCGGTGACGTCCGAGAGGCGGAGGCCGGGCAGTGCGTGGATCAGGTCGGCCTGGGAGGTTGGGCGTCTTCGTCCAGGCTGCAAGGCGTATGTCCAGCCTCCCGCCCCCGCTATAGCCGTGGTGGGCAAACGTCCACACTGCCGGACCTCGCGTGGTCGCGGGCTGCGGTGGTCGGACTTCACCCACAGAATCGCCAGTGTGAAGGATGCGCCGCCCGACTCCGAACCGTCCCCGCTCACCCGCCGCACCGACTACGCCGGCGCGGTGTACGGATCGCTCCTGGCCGCGTCCGTTCTGGCGGCCTCGAGCGTGCACGAGCCCTTCCCCAGACTTCAGCTGATCCTTCTGCTGCTTGTCACCGGCATCGTCTTCTGGCTTGCCCATGTCTACGCGCACGTTGCCGGCGAGCGGGAGGCGGGTACGTCCGTCACTCGTGCGGAGATTCGCAGAATCGCGAGCCACGAGTGGCCGATCGTGGAAGCAGCCGCCTTACCCGCCCTCGCGGTCCTGGTCAGTCCGAAGCTGGGCACGGGCGAGAACGCCTGGCTCGCCCTGGGTGTCGCTGTCGCCCAGCAGGTCTTCTGGGCATGCCTGGGCGCACGTCGTGCGGGCGCTTCACGGCCCCAGGTCGTCGCCCAGGGCGCGGTGAATCTGCTGCTCGGCCTGGTGATCGTCGCGGCCAAGGCAGCGGTCGGGCACTGAGCGCAAACCCAGGTGTCACCGGGCCGCCGACGCGAACAGTGCGGCATCCCCTACGCAAGACCAGCCCCCGGACAGCCCACCCGGCACACGAAATCGTGCGCCGGGCAAAAAACGGGTGGCCGTGCCGACGACGAGCAACACGACAGCCATCACCTCGGGCGCGGGGCTCGACGCCCGCCCCGACCGCCGACTCCGAGGGCCCGCCGCAAGGCCGGCACTTCCTCCGCGGGGCCTGCGACCACACCCCGAGCACGTAGCCCGGCAACATCCGGGAGGCGGAGGGCAGGCAGGGCCTGGATCAAGTCGCCTGGGAGACGCGGACAGAGCGCGGGGTAGTGATGTTCGCGAGTTCCGATTCTGGCTCAAGTTCCATGCCGAGTAACGCTCGGTTACGGCTGAATATCGAAGAGAGCGTTGGAAGGGGGTGACGGGGCAAACACCGCGCGGAGGCGCGTGCGTATGGCTCGCCACCTCTTCCAGCCTCCGGGCCGACCCAGTTTGAGGCCGGCCCATCCTCGTCGCTGACGATGCGGGCGAGGGCTTCGTCGGCGAGTGCGCGCAGGTCGGAGAGGAACAGGGGCATGGGTGATTCCGGACCGTAGGTGCTGTCGACGGGGTCACCCTCCGGGCATTGCGCCGCGATCAAGGCGGCGGCCACCCCCTCTTCCGCCTCCCGGAGATAGCCGGTTGCGTCGATCGTCCGGACGAGCACGCCTCGGATCAGGGCTTCTCGTGCCTCGGGCTCGGCTTCGTCGAGTGCGTTGGCGAAGTCTGCTCCGACGCCGCCGCACCAGCGGCAGCGGCAGCGGCAGCGGCAGCGGCAGCGGCCACCGTGAGGGAGAAGCGCAGTGACCATGCCCCGTCAACGAGGCTTACGGCCATGGACCATGGCATCCCGCTCCGCCGCCGGTGGGGTATGTCATCGGACGGTCTCTTCCTGAGAGCCCGCGCGGGGACCCGTGTCGGTCGGCCCGGCGGGAAGGATCCCGGCGCGCTCGAGATGGGTTCGTGCTCCGGCGATGGCCTCGGGGGTGGTGGCGTACGAGCGTCCCTCGTGGCGCAACAGGGTGAGCGCGCCGACGGAGTCGAGGACCTGGTACTGGCCGGGGCGTATCCCGGAGGTCATGACTGCGATGCCGCGCCGGTTGAGTTTTTCGACCGCGTCCTTGAGGACGAGGGCGCCGGTGGCGTCCATGGTCGTCACGCGGGACATGCGCAGGATGACGACGCGGACGTCGGCGACCTCGGCGAGTTCGAGGAGGAAGCGGTGGGCGGCGGCGAAGAAGAGCGGCCCGTCCATGCGGTAGGCGACGATGTGCTCGTCCAGCAGGGCGTGTTCCTCGTCGGTGTGCTCGCCGTGATCGAGCGGGACCTGGTCCATGCGGGCCTGTTGGGCGACGGCTCGCAGGGCCAGGGCGCCTGCGACGGCGAGGCCGATGATGACGGCGTAGACGAGGTCGAGACAGACCGTGGCCACGGCGGTGAGGACGAGGATCAGCGCGTCGGACCGCGTCGCCCTGGCCATCGCGCGCAGCGAGCCGACTTCGACCATGCGGATCGCGGTGGCGATCAGGACGCCGGCGAGGGCCGCGAGGGGGACCTTGGAGACGAGTGGTGCGGCTGCGAAGACGATGACCGCGAGGACGACGGCGTGCGCCAGCGCGGACAAGCGGGAGGAAGCACCGGTGCGGACGTTGACCGCGGTGCGGGCGATAGCACCGGTGGCGGGTACGCCTCCGAAGAGCGGGGCGGCGATGTTGGCCAGGCCCTGGCCGAAGAGTTCACGGTCGGGGTCATGTTTCTGGCCCACGGTCATGCCGTCGGCCACGGACGCCGAGAGCAGCGACTCCAGGGCGGCCAGGGCGGCGACGGCCACGGCGGGGGCAAGCAGTGATCCGAGCGAGCCGAGGTCGAGGAAGGACAGCGATGGCGCGGGCAGGCCGGCGGGCAGCTTTCCGATGGGCCGGGCGGCGTCCAGGTGGAAGGTCTGCGTGACGAGCGTCGCGGCGATGACGGCAACGATCGAGAACGGAATCGTGGGGCGCAGCCGTGCGCCGATCAGCATGACGGCTGCGACCGCTCCGGCGAGGGCGATTGCGGTCCAGTTGGGGGCTTTGCCTGCCTCCTGAAGGGCTCGCCAGGTCACGACGAGGATCTTGTCGCCCTCAGGTTTGGTGACGCCGAGGGCGTTGGGGATCTGCTGCAGGCCGATCACACAGGCGATGCCGAGGGTGAAGCCCTCGACCACGGGGGCGGGCACGTACTGCATGTATTTGCCGGCGCGTGCCATGGCGAGGGCGACGAGGATGAGTCCGGCGAGCAGGCCGACGGTGAGGACTCCGCCGGGGCCGTGCTCGGCGACGATGGGGACGAGGACGACGGTCATGGCGCCGGTCGGACCCGACACCTGCAGATTCGATCCGCCGAAGATCGCGGCGAGGGCACCGGCCACGACGGCGGTGGCCAGGCCGGCCTCGGCGCCGAGGCCGGAGGTGACCCCGAATCCGAGGGCAAGCGGGAGCGCGACGATGGCGACTGTCAGGCCGGCGAGCAGGTCACGACGCGGATCACGACGCGCCTGGTCGAGGTCGGTGCGGGCGGGCAGCAGGGCCCATGCCCGACCCCACGCCCGGCCGATCAGAGATGAGCGCACTTCGCCGCGACTCCCTCGGTGTCCGTCTCACGGAGTTCTGCGAGCAGTTCGTTCTGCCCGGCGAGCAGCTCGGTGAGGATGCGGCGCGCGGCCCGCATCAGGTCGGCGACGTCGCCGCCGGCGAGCGCGTACACGACGGTCGCCCCCTCACGCTGGGAGGTCACGATGCCGGAGCGGCGCAGCACGGCGAGCTGCTGAGACAGGGCCGACGCTTCGACCTCGATGGCCGCCAGGAGATCCCGTACCGATGTCGGCCCGTCCTGGAGCATCTCCAGGACCCGGATACGCACGGGATGGCCGAGCATACGGAAGAACTCGGCCTTGGCCTGGTACAGCGGAACCGACACGGACCCCCTCCTTAAGTTTCTTGCCCCACCCCCACCGCGCAGGCGGACAGGCGGCCGCGCCCGGGGGCGGAACCACACCACGGCAAGCTCTCCGCGCACGACGGCCTACACAATCTTACGAATTGCTAAATTTCGCAACTCTGCGATTCCTGATGACGTCGCCATCGACCGGTACGCAGAGGCGGTCTGAGGAAATCACGCCGGCTCGGGGCGCCTGGGACGCTACCGCTGGGTGGTCGAGCGGACCATGTCGTGGCTGTCGTGGCTGTCGTGGCTGTCGTGGCTGTCGTGGCTGTCGTGACTGTCGGGATGCCGGCGCCTGCACCGGCGCTACGAGCGAAAACCCGAGCACTTCCTGGGGTTCACGGGGTGCGGGTGTTCATGGTCGACGTACCGGTCGACGTCGGCCAGGACCCGGCGCGGGTGGAGCTGGACAGGGGCTCTTCTCTGGTTCAGGAACGGCGATCCAGGCCGGCGTCGAGCACAGCAAGATCCGGGTGGTCTCGTAGTTGCTGTTCGATCGCCCATTCGCCAAGGTCGGCTTTATGCGCGGCCTGCACCGAGTCGACGGTGGTGTCGGTGATGGTGACGAGCAGGTCCAGGTCTTCACTGCGCAGGCCATGGAAGCGGTTGGCCGAGGCGTAGGCCGAGGCCATGGCGGCGGGGCAGCTCCTGCCGGCCTCGGTGAGTTTCTCGAACAGCCATCGCCGAAACGCTTCCCTGCCTGTTCGCGTTCCGCCTGTCCTACTCAGGCAAGCCCGTCCACCGGATCTTCGCCTCGGCAGGTCAGGAGGCGTTCTTCGAAGGACACGTCCACGCTCCCAACCTGCTGGGCGGAGTGCCGGTGGGGACGTCTGAACCGATAGCGGGAATCAGGCCGCGACGAGCTCCTGTTCGCGGTCCGGCGTCTTGACCTGGGGCTTCTTGTTCGGCAGTGAGAGCCGGAAGACCTTGTGCCATGCGGAGAACACCTGCTTGGGCAGCGGCCCGGTGACGTACTCCAGCTCGTACTTTTCGAACAGCGCGCGCACCTTCACCGCGACCTCGGCGTACCGGTTGCTCGGCAGGTCCGGGAACAGGTGGTGCTCGATCTGGTGCGACAGGTTGCCGGTCATGAAGTGCATGGCCCTGCTGCCGCTGATGTTCGCCGAGCCCATCATCTGGCGCAGGTACCACTGGCCGCGCGTCTCGCCCTTGATGGACCGGCGCTCGAAGACCTGCACGCCCTCGGGGAAGTGCCCGCACATGATCACCGAGTGGGACCAGATGTTGCGGACCACGTTCGCGGTGAACGTGGCGGCGAGCGTGGTGAGGAACGACGGGCCCGACAGCAGCGGGTGGATCACGTAGTCCTTGAGCACCTGCTTGCGGATCTTGCGGCCCACGGCCTTGGCCCGCGCGCGGAACTCCGGGTTCTTGCGGCGGCGCTTGTTCAGGTTCTTGCCGAGCTCCAGGTCGTACGCGGCGATGCCGTACTCGAAGAAGCAGGCGTTGAGGAAGTTCCACAGCGGCTGGCCGAGGTGGAACGGGTGCCACTTCTGGTCCTCGTCGACGCGCATGATGCCGTAGCCGAGGTCGTTGTCCTTGCCGATCACGTTGGTGTACGTGTGGTGCAGCTCGTTGTGCGAGTGCTTCCACTGCTCGGACGGCGAGGCGTGGTCCCACTCCCAGGTCGTGGAGTGGATCTTCGGGTCTCGCATCCAGTCCCACTGGCCGTGCAGGATGTTGTGGCCGATCTCCATGTTGTCCATGATCTTCGCCACGGACAGACCGGCGGTGCCGAGCAGCCACGCGGGCGGGAAGATCGAGAACAGCAGCACGCCCCTGCTGACCAGCTCCAGCTTGCGCTGCGCCGAGATGACCTTACGGATGTAGGCGGCGTCTTTCTCGCCGCGGCCGGCGATCACCTCGTCGCGGATCGCGTCCAGCTCGCGGCCGAGCTCCTCGATCTGCTCCGCGGTCAGGTGGGCGGTGGGGTCGATGGCGGTCAAGGTGTTCCTACCGTTCGATGTCGCAGGGGCCCGCTGCGGCGGACACGCAGGTCTGGATGAGGACGCCCGGCTCGGCCTCGGTGATCTCGCCGGTGCGCAGGTCGCGGACGGCGCCCGCCTTGAGCGGCGTGACGCAGCCGAAGCAGATGCCCATGCGGCACCCGGAGGGCATGAGCACGCCGGCCTCCTCGCCGATGTCCAGCAACGGCGTGGCACCGTCCGCGTCGACGCTCTTGCCGGTGGCGCTGAACGTGACCTCGCCGCCGTCTCCGGTGACGACGATGCCGGGGCGGAACCGTTCGGTGTGCAGGCGCTCTTGGACGCCGTGCCCAGTCCAGTGCTCTTCGGCGGCATCCAGCAGGCCCGCGGGCCCGCACGCCCAGGTCTCACGCTCGGCCCAGTCGGGCACGAGGTGGTCGAGACGGGCGATGTCGAGGATGCCGTCCGTGTCGGTGTGCACCTCGGTGAGCCGCAGCTTCTTGGCCGCGACCAGGTCGTGCAGTTCGCTGCGGAAGATCACGTCGTGCGGCTGTGGCGCGCAGTGGACCATGACGACGTCGTCGAACTCGGTGTCACGCAACATGCCCATCACCGGCGTGATGCCGCTGCCGGCCGTCAGGTAGAGCACCTTGGCGGGCTTGGCCGGCGGCAGCACGAAGTCACCGGTCGCCTGGTCGAGCTGGATCAGCGTGCCCGGTGTCGCCCTGCGCACCAGGTAGTTGCTGACCTTGCCGTCCTCGATCGCCTTCACCGTGATCGTGACGCGGCCGTCCGGGCGGCCTGTCGGCGAGGTGAGGGAGTAGGCACGCCACAGGCGCACCCCGTCGACGTCGACCCCGATCCGCACGTACTGACCGGCCGTGTGGCCGCGCCAGCCCCGTCCCGGCCTGATCACGATGGTCGCGGCGTCACCCGTCTCGGGGTGCACGGCCTCGATGCGCCCCCGCAGGTCGGCGCCCGCACGCAGCGGGCTGACCAGGTCGAGGTAGTCCGACGGCAGCAGCGGCGTCGTGACCATCTCCAGCAGTTTCCACGCCCTGCTGCGGAGGGCTGCACTCGTCATGACTCCAGCTTGCTGCGCCTCAGGGCGTAAAATCTTGACCGCAGGACGTAAATCTGGTCGGTTGAATTGTTCGCAGGGAACAAAAACGTGAGTCATGTAATCCGGAGGGCCAGCGAACTGGCCCTGGATGAGACGACGGTCACAGCACTTCGGGCTGAACTGAAGACCACCGCCGACGAGGTCGTCCAGGCGATCATCGACGAGGTCCCTCCCTACGCGGGCGCCCTTTCGGGCCACATGGGCGCCACCATCCGCCGGGCCGTGCGCACCGCCCTGGGGCACTACCTGGACCTCGCGAGCCAGAACGCCACAGGCGGCGACGCCGGTGACGCCGCCTACGAACTGGGCCGCGGCGAGGTCCGCGACGGCCGTTCCATGGACGCCCTGCTCAGCGCCTACCGCGTCGGCGCCCGCGTGGCCTGGCGATGCCTGGCAGCGGGCGCCGTACCCGCAGGTCTGCCCGCCGCCGAGGTCGCCAAGTTCGCCGAGCTGACCTTCGCCTACATCGACGAACTCTCCGCCGCGAGCGCCGCGGGCCACGCCGACGAACTGGCCGCCCGGGGCAGGGCCCACGAGCGCCACCTGGAACACCTGGCCCGCGACCTGATCGCCGGCGCGAGCCCGGACGTGCTGCTGGCCTCAGCTCAACGGGCCGGGTGGCAACCTCCGGTTTCGCTGACCGCGGTCCTGCTGCCCGCCGCCCAGGCCCGGCCCGCCTACCGCACACTCGACCCCAGCACCCTCGTCCTCGACGACCTGCCCGACGCCACCGGTGTGCTGCTCGTCCCCGACGCCGACCGGTCACATCTCCTGCGGCAGCTCACCGACCGCACCGCCGTGGCCGGCCCGGCCCGGCCATGGACTCGCGCGTCCGCCTCCTACGCACGAGCCGCACGCGCCCGCTCCCTCTCCCCTGATATCCGCGACACCGAAGACCACCTGCCCGAGCTGGTACTGAGCGCCGACACGGACGCGTTCGCAGACCTGCGTGCCCGAGCCCTCGCACCATTGCAGACCTTGCCTGCCGCGACCGCACGGCGGCTAGAGGACACGTTGCGGGAGTGGCTGCTGCACCAGGGCAGGCGGGACGAGGTGGCGGCGGCATTGTTCGTCCATCCCCAGACCGTCCGGTACCGGATGTCACAGCTGCGGGACCTGTTCCCGGACCTCGCATCACCACACCGGGTCCTCGAACTGACGCTGGCGGTCGGTCTTCGGGTCAGCTGAGGCGTACGTCGACCATCCACGACTACGTCCGCGAGCGCGTCGGTGAGCGGTCCAGGACGGTGGATCGACGCACCTGACGCCGCCGTGCCCTTGGCGCAGATCCGTGCCGCCGCACAGTCAGACGGCTTCGGCCACCAGCTGACCTACACCGGAACCGACATCCGCAGCCTTACCGCCCTGGTCGCCGCCGGAGCCGGCCTCGCCACAGCGGCCCTCCCCTTTGCCGCCGGCCGCCCTGGCATCGCGGCCGTACCGATCACCGAACCCCGCCTCGCACACCGCACAGAACTCCTCCACCCCCACCACACCGACCACCGAACTCACCGACGCATTACGGCGCCCGCAGTGACCCCAGGCCGGCGCCCCGCCCGGAGTGGACATGTGCCCGCCTGCCATGGCCGTCTTCAACGGCGAGGTCCACCTCCTCTACAGGGCGCCTGGCGACACTTACGCCGGACATAGGGTCCTCAAGCCCAACGGCCAGTGGGAGCCCGCAGTCGGCCCCGACGGAGCATCCATCGGCGCCCCTGGTTCGGTCGTGTCGCGGGCTCCAGGGAGGGGGACAGGAACGTCTCACAGTCCCGGCGCGTCACCATTGCCCTGGCCGTTCACGAGGGCCGGCTCCACATGGTCTTGCGTCACTCATCCGCGGCTCTCGGCCTCTTCCACACCGTGTTCGACGGCACCACCTGGACGAGCAGCGACGAGCCCATGAGCCAGCCCAACCCCCAAGCCGGCGACCCCGAAAATCCCGAGAACCCCTACCACGCGTCCCGCCAAGGCGCGGCGCCGGCCTCCTACGGCGGCAAGCTCCACGTCGTCTACCCCTCCGCCGAGGGGACCACCAACTTGCGGCACGCCACCTGGACCAAGGACGGCGGCTGGAGCGAGCCCGAAAAGCTGGTCGGCCACGAGTCCGTCAACACCCCCGCCCTGCTGGCGTTCAAGGACGGCCCCGCCGGCGCCGAACGCGAGTCCCTGCTTCTCGTCTACCGCAGCCAGGCCGAATAACCGGCGCCTTCCGCGTGGCCTGGCCGGTCACCGGAGTGTCTGGGACGGTGCTCCACACCGCGTGGGGCACCGTCCCAGGCCGCGGCAACACTCCGGCCCGGTGAAACCCGCGCCTCCCCAATCGGCCCCAGTGGTTGACACCGACCAACCGCAGCGAGCCGATGCGTGGCCACGTTCCACCTACCGTGTCCCGGCTCAGTCACATGGCCCGCTGTCGCATCAACGCGCTGGTAGATCGCCCATCCGTCAGCTGAAGTACTCGACCGCACCGGGGGCTTGCCCGCTGTTCGGGGAGCGGGCCGTTACAGCTCGAACTCGAGGTGCTCGATGTCCGTGAACCGGACCTCCTCCAGGGAGCCGGCCCGGCGGCCGCCGTCCTGGAAGTACACCTCCTTGAGTGCTTCGGCCGCGATCTCCTGGAGGCGGGCGTCGCTGGCACCGGCCTCCTGGGCTTCGAAGAGGCGGGCGGCGTAGCCGGGTGGCAGGGCGATGGTGAGGTGGCGGATGCGGTCCTGGTCGGTGGACCCGATCGGCGCGGTGTAGCCCATGCGGGCGCGGGTGTCGATGACGATGCCGCCCGTGCTGGCGGCCTTCGCCCTGGCCTTGGCTCGGATCTGTGGCTGCCAGCGCTTCTTCACCTCGCGCTCCAGGCGCGCGGCGAGGTCCGGGCGGGGCTTCTTGATCTGGTCCTTCACGTACCGCTCGACGGTGCGCTGGGAGATCCGCAGCATCTGGGCAACCGCCTTGGTGCCGGCCATCTGCTTGACCAGGTATCGCATCTGCGGGCCCGCATTCTTGGGCGCCGGGCGCGTGAACGCCTTCTGTACGGCGGCGTCCAGGCCGTCCCCGAACAGGCTCATCGTGGCCCTCTCCTACTCTCCGTTGTCGACGTCGGTGACGGTGCCGTCCTTGATGTACCGGGCGAGGTTGAGTTCCGGGGCGTTGAAGCGCTCGCGGACCTCTTCTCCCCACAGGACGGACTGGGTGCCCTCGTGCTTGACGAGGCCGGGGTTGATGCCGAGTTTGAAGCCGCCGGGCAGCGGCTTGCCCTCCCGGTAAGGCAGGAAGTCGAGCGGTGACGGCCCGGCCGCGGCGTAGACGACGCAGTCGGACAGGATCGCGATCGGGTACTGCCTGGTGAAGGCGGCGTGCTTGATGATCTTGCGGTGCAGGTTGATGCGGGTGCGGGCGATGACCGCCGCGCGGATGTCCGGCCGCCAGGTGGGCCGGGACAGGGCGCGCCACGGCTCGCCGGGCCGCCACCCTTCACCGCGGGGCCGCTCGCGGAGCTTGCCCAGGCCGCCCTTCACAGTCGCTTTGATGGCCGAGACGACGATCGCGAGCTCTGGGTCCCGGGCCTTGTAGCCGTCCATCGCCGTGAGGAAGTCTTCCGGGGCGAGCTCGGCGTCGACGCCGAGGTCGGCCATCGTGGCGAGGTAGGCGTCGCGCAGCCGCGTGTACCAGCCGTCCAGGTAGCGGCCGTTCTCCCGCCGCACCCACGCCTCGGTCGGGCGCACCTCGTAGCCCAGCTCCTGGGCGTAGGCGACAGTGGGCGTCGCGTACCAGGCCAGGCCCGTCGGATGGTCGCCCTTCGGCGTGAACGCGCTGGGCAGCAGACTCGCGTCCAGCTCCACCCACTGGTCCTTGGCGACCTTCACCTTCGACAGGTCGACGTGTGAGAGATCCACCAGCCAACTGCCGGGCAGCTTGGGGTCGAAGACCGGGTTCGTGACGTGCGTCGGGGCTGCGAGACCGACGGGCAGGCCGTTCGCGCCGGCCGCGAAGGCCATGTTGACGTCGATGCCGACCAGGTGGCGCAGGGTGCACTCCGCGTCGGTCATCGGCCGCGCCCAGTCGTACGCCTCCTCGAAGATCTTCTCCGCCTGGCCGCGCATGTGGAAGCGGGGCAGGTCCTTGAGGACGGGGTGGCCGTCGGGGGCCTCGCACGGCGCCGGGTCGACCGGGTCCTTGCCCAGGGAACCGGGGTTGCGCTCGGAGTGCCGCATACCGTCGGCATCCAGCGCGGAGGCGCGGGTCGCCGGGTGCAGTGCGGTCATCAGCTCCAGACCGGTCACCGCCGTCGAGCCGCGCGGAGTCATCACCCGGGACGCGTACACGCCGAGCACTCGGGCGAGTTCGGCCGGCGGGAGCTGCCCGGACTCGCCCCAGTGCCGGGTATCGAGCGCGTTCCACGACGGGATGCACAACTGCACGCAGGCCCGCTCCGAACCGGTGGCCGGGCGGTAGATCCGCGCCCACGGGCCGAACCCGCGCTTCGTCAGCTTCCACTCCGCGCGCACCAGTTGCTTGATGACCTTGTGGCCCTCAGGGATGCGCCCAGCGAGCCTCTCCTCCTCGGTGAGGGTGGCCGGGAGACCGTAGCGCTCGAGGGCGGCCTCGGTGAGCACGAGCAGTGGGTCGGCATCCTTGCCCGGCCCAGACAGCTTCGGCTGTCCGAGCTTCGCCTCCTTGAGCGTCCAGTCGACCAGCGACGGAAGGGACTTAGCGGGCACGTCCAGGACCAGGCCGCCGGTGCAGTACGCCAGCACCTGCCCGTCGGCATCGACGTCGACCACGGCGAGTGGCCCGTTCTCGTACCGCGCGTCGGTGCCGGCCGCAGGGGCAGTCGTTGCTGCGGCCTTCTTCGCTCCCGGACGGCGCGACGTCGACGACGAGGCAGCGCGGGCCGGCGCACGCGAGGCAGCCGCCTGAGCCGTCGTGGCACCGGGCTCGGGCCGGGCCGGCTTCGGCGGCGATCCGGCTGCGGTGTCGGGCTCCGTCTCGTTGACGGAAGGCGCAGCGGCGGCGGGCCCGGCGAACGCCTCCGGCACCTCCGCATCCTCCTGGGCCTGCCGGACGGCAGGGGCGGGGTACAGCTTCGCGAGTCCGTCCAGCAGCCGTGCGTAGGCCTCACGCTCCGGCCCTCGCGGCTCGACCGGCTTCTTGGCCGACTCCCATCCGCCCACCGTGGCCCGTCGCACCTGCAGTGCGGCAGCCACATCGTCGAGCGTCAGGCCGTGCGCGGTGCGCAGGCGCTTGCGCTCGGCCGGCGGCGGCAGCGGGGAACGTGATGCGAGCAAGGCATCGACCGCGTCGAACAGCTCGGACATGAAATACCTCCTGACCCACAACCTACCCCACGAACCGTGCAAGTCGCGTACATTTACCGTACGAATCGCGCACGAAATGCCGTAGGGCGTTGGGCAAGGACGAATGGCCACTGCCCGGATGTCCTGTCTCTGTGATGTCCGGGCAGTCTCGGAGATCTCCGGGCAAGCGGGGCGACGTCTCGGTCGTCTCCGGGCATTTGGTGGGGTGTCTTGCGTCTTCTCCCGGTACGGCGTCTCGGTCCTGCCTACGGTCGATGCCGGCTGAGGAACGACTGCTGAACCAGAGTCACTGGCCGGCCTCCCAGCAGGACTACATCGACCGGCTCGCCGGCGGTCAGCCCCGCACGCCCCTCCTGCACGCGCCCCCTCTCCTCGGCCAGCAAACCGACCCCTTCATCCCCGGCCGCCCGGATCGCTCGCCGGCGCTGGCCTGTCGGCACTGCGTCGCCCGCCCCACCGAAACCTACGACCTCGCCAGGCCGGTCACCGCCGGAAGTCCATCTCCACGAAATGGGGCGCGGCCTCGGCGACACTCCCGCGTCCCTCGCCGCCCACTGAACGAGAGGCCGCGCCGGCTGAAGCAGGCAGCTAGTACGCCGGGGCGCGCAGACCACCTGCTCAGCTCGGTCGTCCGAAGAACTGCACAGCGCTGCCCCTCCTCCCGGGCACGCTGCCGGGCGAGGACGCGGGGGTCGGCGTGCGAACTCGACCGTGGCGAGGACACAGCCCTGAAGTTCCTACGATCCGAGGGCTTGATCCTCCTACCGCACTGGGTAGTCGATGACGAAGCCGCAGCGGCGGAGCGAAGGCCGACCGACTCGTCGGTCGGCCCAGGTGTCGGGGCGGGGCCGGTGAAGCGGTCGGTTCCGGCCCGGTGCCGGTCGTCTTCCTCTGGTCGGCGACACTGGTGAATGTGGAGGAACATATGGTCATGCCGGGATGTTTCCGCAGCTCCTCGATACCGTCTTGCCGTCTGTGCGCCATCGGGTGTGCGCAGGGGCGGTCTGAGGTTGCGCTTCGGGGAACCGGGCGGTGACTCGGCGCGAGGGCGGGCAGGAGGTTCCTCACCGGTCGGCGGGGCGGCGCCTCGGATCGCTGCTGAGTGTGCGTACCGTCGCCGGCCAGGTGTTTCTGCTGCAGATCGTGACGGTGCTGCTGCTGGTCGCCGCCGCGGTGGTGGCGCTGGTGCTGCAGGCCCGGCACGACACCACGCTGGACGCCCGCCAGCGGTCGCTCGCCGCCGCCGAGGCGTTCGCGCACTCCCCGGGG
The DNA here is from genome assembly GCF_040645335.1 of Streptomyces sp. NPDC046821. Lineage (NCBI taxonomy): Bacteria > Bacillati > Actinomycetota > Actinomycetes > Kitasatosporales > Streptomycetaceae > Streptomyces > Streptomyces sp. NPDC046821. Next base: position 28,475 of record NZ_JBEYYB010000015.1, read on the forward strand.
ATGGTGCAGGCGCTGCGTAGCCCGAACCCGACCGCGGTGCTGCAGCCGCTCGCCGAGCAGGCCAGGAAGGGAGCCGGTGTCGACGCCATCGTCGTTTCCAACACGGCCGGGATCCGCTACACCCACCCCGACCCGAACCTGATCGGAAAACACGTCATCGGCCCCCGCGATCTCCTGGCCGACGTGATGCACGGCAAGACCGCCACCGCGACCTTCGCGGGAAGCCAGGGCCCTTCCGTCGTCTCCGTCGTCCCCGTCACCAAGGCCGACGGCTCCGTCGTCGGCATCGTGTCCGCCGGGGTCAAGGTCGAGACCGTGAACAGCGCCGTGATGCAGCACCTGCCGGTCGTGTTCGGCTCCGCCGCCGCCGCGCTGCTCCTCGCCACCGGCGGATCCGCGCTGGTGGGCCGGCGGCTGCGTCTGCAGACGCACGGCCTGGGTCCGGCTGAGATGACCCGTATGTACGAGCACCACACCGCGGTGCTGCACGCCGTGCGGGAGGGAGTGCTGATCGTCGGGGGTGACGGGCGGCTGGTGCTGGCCAACGACGAGGCGCGGCGCCTCCTCGACCTGCCGGCCGACGCGGAGCAGCGCCTGGTCGGCGAGCTGGGCCTGGGACCGGAGATGGCTGATCTGCTGGTCTCGGGGCGGGCGGCGACCGACGAGGTTCATCCGGCCGGGGAGCGACTCCTTGCGGTCAACGTCCGGACCACCGATCCGCACGGGGGCGGGCTGGGCGGCGTCGTCGCGACGCTCCGGGACACCACCGAGCTGCGGGCCCTGGCGGGCCGTGCCGAGGTGGCCCGGCAACGGCTGCGGCTGCTCTACGACGCCGGGGTTCGGATCGGCACCACGCTGGACGTGAAGCGCACCGCCGAAGAGCTGGCCGAGGTGGCGGTCCCCCGGTTCGCCGACTTCGTCACCGTGGAACTCCTCGACCCCGTCCTGCGCGGCGAGGAGCCAGCCGGGGCGCACACCGAGATGCGCCGCGCCGCCGTCCGCGGCATCCGGGACGACGCGCCCCTCTACCCCGTCGGGCAGCTCATCCGTTTCCACTCCGCCGACCACCCCATCGCCGCCGGCCGCCCGGTCCTCGAGCCCGACCTGGCCGCTTCCGAGAGCTGGTGCGCCCAGGATCCGGAACGCGCCCAGAGGGTTCTGGACTACGGCATCCACTCGCTGATCTCGGTGCCGCTGCAGGCCCGTGGCGTGGTGCTGGGGATGGCCGACTTCTGGCGCTCGGGCCACGAACCCTTCGAGCACGACGACCTGTCCGCCGCCGAGGAACTGGCCGCCCGGGCGGCGCTGGCCATCGACAACGCCCGCCGGTACACCCGCGAGCACACCATGGCCGTAACCCTCCAGCGCAGCCTGCTCCCCCGCACCCTGCCCGATCAGTCCGCCCTGGAGGCGGCCCACCGCTACCTGCCCGCCCGTGCCGGGGTGGGCGGCGACTGGTTCGACATCATCCCGCTGCCCGGCGCCCGGGTGGCCCTGGTCGTGGGGGACGTGGTCGGGCACGGCCTGCACGCCGCGGCCACCATGGGGCGGCTGCGTACCGCTGTGCACAACTTCTCCGCCCTGGACCTGGCCCCCGACGAGCTCCTGAGCCACCTGGACGAGCTGGTCACCCACCTCGACAGCGATCAGGCCGCCGACGGCGAGGACGAGCCGGCCGTCACCGGCGCTACTTGCCTGTACGCCGTCTACGACCCCGTCACCGGGCGGGCCGAAGCCGCCACCGCCGGCCATCTGGGCCCCGCCCTGGTGGCCCCCGACGGAACCGTCACCTTCCCTGAGGTGCCGATCTCCCCGCCGCTGGGGCTGGGCGCCGGCCTGCCGTTCGAGACCGCCGAGCTTCAGCTGTCCGCCGGCTCCCAGCTGGTGCTGTACACCGACGGGCTCGTCGAGGACCGGGACCGCGACCTCGATACCGGCCTGGACCTGCTGCGCAGCGCTCTGGCCGGCCACCCGGACCGCACGCCTGAGGAGACCTGCCAGGCCGTACTCGACGCCCTGCTGCCCGAGCGCCCCCGCGACGACGTCGCGCTGCTCGTCGCCCGCACCCGGCTGCTGGACCCCGAGCGGGTCGCCACCTGGGACGTGCCCGCCGACCCCGCGGCCGTCTCCACCGTCCGGGGCGAGGCCGCACGCCGACTGGAGAGCTGGGGCCTGGAGGAGATCGGATTCACCACCGAACTGATCATCAGCGAGCTGGTCACCAACGCCATCCGGTACGGCACCCAGCCCATCCGGCTCCGGCTGCTGCACGACCGCGACCACCTGATCTGCGAGGTCGCCGACGGCTCCAACACCTCCCCCCACCTGCGGCGGGCCAAGACCACCGACGAGGGCGGCCGCGGGCTGTTCCTGGTCGCCCAGTTCGCCCAGCGCTGGGGCACCCGCTACACCGCCCGCGGCAAAATCATCTGGACCGAACAAACCCTCGGCGCCACCGAACCCAGCGCCGACCTCACGGACGTCCTCCTCGATCAGTGGGACGAATGACGCAGCCGGCCGGCATGTCCGGGCGCGCACGTCGCAGACGCAGGAAGTCGTAGCGTTGACGTGCGTGCGGCGGGGAGCAGACGTGGGCCGTGCGGCTTACTGGTTCGGTTCCGCGGCAGGGGCGGGTCGGGTGGTGTTCAGCAGTGCACGGACCGCCGCCCGGACGTGGGCGTCGGTCGCGGCGGGGTCGGTGGGGCCGAGTTTTCCGTCGAGGTGGAGGAAGGCCAGGCCGTGGACCAGCGCCCACACGGCGGTCGACATCGCCTCACCGTCGGCTGCGGGGAACGTGTCGGCGACGATCGCATCGACGTAGTCCCGCATCGCGGCGGTGGCCGCGGCCCGTTCCGCGTCCGCGGGGTCGCAGGGTTCGGCAAACATCACGCGGAACAGGGCGGGTTGCTCGATCGCGAAGCGGACGTAGGCGGCGGCGACGGCGGCCAGGTCCTCGGGGGTCCGCGGGGCGGGGTGTGCGGCGGTGAGGCGTGTGGCGAGTTCGCGGTAGCCCTGCGCGGCGACGGCGGAGAGCAGCGCGTCGCGGTCGGCGAAGTGGCGGTAGGGAGCGGTCGCGGAGACGCCCGCCCGGCGGGCCACCGCGCGCAGAGACAGCGCGGCGCTGCCGTCCTGTTCCAGGAGGTCGTGCGCGGCGCGCAGGCAGGCGGTACGCAAGTCGCCGTGGTGGTAGGAGCCGGTCTGTTGTGCCATGCGTCACCCTCACTCATGTATGCACTGCTTACATCCTGGGCTAATGTGAGCAGCGCACACATTCTAGTCGAGGGAGCGGAGTCCCCGATGGCGGACGACCTGTTCACGCCGTTGCACCTGGGTTCGGGCGCGGTGCTGCCCAACCGGATCGCGAAGGCGGCCATGGAGGAGAACCTCGCCGGTGACGGCCAGCTGCCCGACCGGCGGCTGCTCGCGCTCTACCGCGGCTGGTCCGCGGGCGGCAGCGGCCTGCTGATCACCGGCAACGTCATGGTCCACGCCGAGGCGCTCACGGGGCCCGGCGGTGTGGTGCTCGATGCCGACTCGCCCCTAGAACCGTTCGCCGCTTGGGCCCGAGCGGCCAAGTCCGGCGGCGCCGCGGTGTGGATGCAGATCAACCACCCGGGCCGCCAGGTGCCCTCCGGACTGCCCGGTGTGGTCTGGGGCCCCACCGACCGCGGCGTCGAACTCGGCCGGCACAGCGGACGCTTCGGCCGCCCCACCGCCATGACACCCGACCAGATCACCACGACCGTGGAGCGTTTCGCCACTACCGCCCGCCGCGCCGCCGAGGCCGGCTTCGACGGCGTGGAGATCCACGCCGCCCACGGGTACCTCCTCTCGCAGTTCCTCTCCCCTCTGGTCAACACCCGCACCGACGCCTGGGGCGGCCCGCTCGAACACCGCGCCCGGATGCTGCTCGACGTTGTCCGCGCGGTACGTGCCGTTGTCCCGCCACACTTCGCCGTCGCGGTCAAGATCAATTCGGCCGACTTCCAGCACGGCGGCTTCGACATCGACGACGCCCGCCAGGTGATCGCCATGCTCGCCCCGCTCGGCGTCGACCTGGTCGAACTCTCCGGCGGCAGCTACGAGAGCCCCGCGATGACCGGCCGCCCGGCCGACGAGCGCACGCGCTCCCGCGAGGCCTACTTCCTCGACCTGGCCGCCGACCTCGTTCGTACGAGCCCGCTCCCGCTCATGCTCACCGGCGGCATCACCCGACGCGAAACCGCCGAACGGGCCCTCGCGGACGGCGTCGCCGTCATCGGCATGGGCACCGCCCTCGCCGTCACCCCCGACCTGCCCCGCCGCTGGGCCGCCCGCACCGAAGCGGACCACGCCCTGCGCCCGGTGGCCTGGACCGACAAGGCCCTCGCCTCCTCCGCGAGCATGGCCCTCGTCCGCCACCAACTGCGCCGCCTCGCGGACGGCCGCTCCCCAACTCCCCGCACGCGACCCGCCGTCGCCCTGCTCAGGGACCAGCTCCGGCAGCGCAAGGACTTGCGCCGCTACAGCAGCTGGCTGACCACGCGCCGGACCGCGGCCGGGTAGCCGCGTGCGGCGCGGCGGACGTGGTCGCTCCCCCGCGACCCCGACGATGGCGATCAGAGGCATCCGGGTGCCACCGGTCCACTGCTGTCCGAGACCCATGATGTACGGCCCGAGGAACGACCCGAACGAGGCGATGCAGTTGATGAGCGCCAGTGCTGCCGCGGTGGCCGTGGTGCTGCCGAGGTGTTCTTTCGCGATGACCCAGATGGCGGGGTTGGCGGCGCTGAACAACGCGGTGCCGACGGAGATCCCGATGAGCGTGAGCGCGAGGGAGGACCCGACGACAACGGCGAAGATGAGTCCCGCCGAGGCTCCGATCATCATCATGACGACGATGCGATGGGCCGCGCCGGTGCGGTCGACGACCGCGTTGACCCAGATGGTGCAGATGGCCGCCACGACGAAGGGCACCGCCGAGATCAACCCGACGACGGTCAGATCGTGGATACCGCTCGCCTCCACCATGGTGGGCATCCAGAACACCACCGAGTAGACGCCCAGGTAGGCGGCGGCCATGAGTCCGCCGAAGAGCCAGACCTTGCCGTCGGTGACCGCGGACCGCACCCGCGTCGACAGTTTGACCTGGGGGTCGTGCTTGGCCAACTCACCGACCGCGTCGGTGAGTTCACGGCGCTCCGGCTCGCTCAGCCAGGGGGCCTCGGCCGGGGTGTTGCGCATTAAGACGTAGAAGACGATGCCGAGCAGGATCGCCGGGATGCCCTGGCCGATGAACAGCCACTGCCAGCCGGCGAGGCCCGCGAACTGGTGGAGGTGGGTCATCATGAAGCCCGACAGGGGGCCGACGAGGATGTTGGCCAGGCAGGCGGCCACGACAAGGCTCGACAGGGATCTCGCCAGGCGCTTCTGTGGGAACCAGCGGGCGAGGAAGTAGACGATCCCGGGGTAGAACCCGGCTTCGGCCGCGCCCAGCGCGAGCCTCGCGAGGTAGAACTGCCCGGGGGTGTGGACGAGCGCCGTGAGACAGGTGATCGCGCCCCACGTCACCATGATGCGCGCGATCCAGGCGCGTGGGCCCACGCGCTCGAGGATGAGGTTGCTCGGTATCTCCAGCAGGCAGTACGAGATGAAGAAGATTCCGGCGCCCAGCCCGTACGCGGCGGCGGACAGGCCGATGCCCTCGCTCATCTGCAACTTGGCGAAGCCGACGTTCACGCGGTCGACCAGGGCCATGGAGTAGCAGACCGCCACCAGGAGCAGGACGCGCCACACCAGCTTCCGGTAGAGGGCCGGCGAGATGTCCGGCCGTCGGGTGCCGGCGTGGGGCGTGGGTGGGCGGGTCGTGTGCTCATCGGGTGTGTCGACACTCTTCATGCGCGTCTCCTGGTTCTTCCTGAAGTTGAGGAGGGTCCGCCGCACGGGAACCTCCTCGACCGGGTGCGAGGGTGATGAGGCGAAGCCGGTGGTCTTCAGAGGGATCCGACGGTGGTCTTCAGAGGGATCCGGCGGTGGTCTTCAGAGGGATCCGATGGTGGTCGGTCTTCAGAGGGTTCCGATGCCGCGGGCGCGCAGGGCGGGCAGTACCTGCTCGCCGAGCAGCTTGATTCCGCCGTGCTCGGTCAGACCGAAGGGCGTGTCGAACTCGATGCGGGTCGCTCCGGCCTCGTACACCTCGGTGGCGTGCTCGATGACGTCACCCGGTGTGCCGCAGAACGTGAATCTGTCGAGCAGGTCGTCGGGGATCAGGGCTCCGGCCTCGGCCATGCGGTGTTCGGCGACCCGCGCGCGCTCCGCAATCGGTGCGGGCGTCGTCGAATGCCTGCTGCCCCGACCTGATGCAACTCCACTGGTGGAACTACGAGATCGGCAACCACGTCGAGGTGGCAGGCATCCTGCAGGACCTCAAGAAGGCCGGCAAGATCCGGTATGTCGGCGTCACCAACTACAACACGGCGCGCCTGGCAGAACTGATCGACGCAGGCGTCGACGTGGTGTCCAACCAGGTCCAGTACTCAGCCACCGACCGACGGCCTCAAAACGGTCTGGCGCAGTACTGCCGGACCCACGACGTCAAGCTCCTCTGTTACGGGACGATCGCCGGCGGCCTCTTCAGCGACAAGTGGCGCGGCATTCCCGACCCGGGAAGCCCGGACTTCGAGAACGTCTCCCTCGACAAGTACTACCGGATCATCGAAGACTTCGGTGGCTGGGGCCTCTACCAGGAGCTCCTGGAGGCGATGAAGACGATCGCCGACCGCCACGGCGTCACGATCCCGGCCGTCGCCAGTCGATGGGTGCTCGACCAGGAGGCCGTCGCCGCCGTCATCCAGGGCGCCCGGCACGCACGCCACATCCAGGCCAACGTCGAACTGACCCAGCTCCGGCTGACGGACGAGGACCACGCACTCATCGCCTCCGTCCACGCCCGCTCGGCCGGACCGCTCGGCGACGCCTACGACCTGGACCGCGAGGAGAACCGGGACGCGCTGGAGGACGTCTCGACCGAGTACTTCGACGTCGAGAACGGCCGACTCGTCAAGCGCCGACGAGACGCCGTGATCGTGGCCGAGCCGTACGGTCACCACTTGCTGACTGGTTGATGCCGCGCGACTTCCCAATGCTCATCCGCGCGGCGTTGGCGGCGGCCAGTCCGGGGCGGGGTCCTCGGTGAGCAGGGGCCGGAGGGCGCCGAGGACCGCGCCGACGCAGACGTCGCGCAGCTGGGTGCGGGTGCAGGTCTCGTGGGTGAGCCAGTCGATGCAGAGGACCCGGACGAAGACCAGCCAGCTCTTCAGGACGCCGGACACCGCCTCGCGGTCACCCTCGTCCGTGAGCGGGAGCACGGCCAGCAGCCGCTCGCGGAGCGCGTCCAGTTCGTTCGTCATGATCGTCTGGATCACCGGGTCGCCCGCGAGGACCCGGTTCGCGGCGAGGACCGCGTTGCGGTTCGCCATGAAGTAGTCGAGGTGGACGTCCATGCCCTGGATGAGCTGTTCGACGAGAGAGTCGGCGGGGTCCAGCCGCGTCTCGGCGAGCAGTTGGTCCGCCGCCTGCTGGTAGACCGCGGCGAAGAGGGCGTGCTTGCTGGGGAAGTGACGGTAGAGCAGGGCCCTGGAGACACCGGCCTTTTCGGCGACATCCTCCATCAGCACATCCGCGTACGGGTGGGCGGCGAAGAGTCGTGCGCCGACGGCGAGGAGCTGGGCGCGACGGTCGGCAGGGGTGAGTCGCTGACGGGGAGACACGAACGAGAGTCTAGTTGACATGGGTCTACTAGCGCCTCCACTGTAGTAGACGTACGTCTACTTACGTCCGCCTGCTCGGCTCGGAGGGACTATGGCCAGGGCTCTGCGCCTACTCACGCATCTGATGGGCTGGGCCTGCGTTGCGATCGGCCTGTTCCATGTGGCGCTCGGTAACGCGGCGATTCCGGGCGCCGGTTCCGCCGGGGCGACGGTCGACAGCTGGGGCCGGTTCATGGGGGCCAGCTTTGTCGGCTACGGGCTGGCCTGGCTCTGGGCCGCGCGGCAGCGCCCGATTCCGGCTCAGGCGGTGCGGTGGCTGGCCGGCATCTTCCTGCTCGGCGGCATCGGCCGGCTGCTCTCGCTCGCCGTGCACGGCTGGCCGCAGTGGTTCCAGATCGCGCTGGCGGTGATCGAGCTCGGTCTGCCGTTGGTCTTCTTCTGGCTGGCCGACGCGGAGGAGAGGTTCTCCGTGGCGGCGTAAGAAGTGGTGTTCCGGAAAGCCGTGGTCCCGGAACTGCAGTCATGTCAGGGTGAGCTTGATCGTGACGTGACCAGGAAGGTGAACACCGTGAGTACATCTACGACTTGGCCGGTTCTGGACCAGGCCCACGAAGCGCTGCTCTCCGCCGTCAGAGGTGTGGGCTCTGCCGACTGGACGCGGCCCACCCCGTGCAGTGAGTGGAATGCCCTGCAGGTGCTGCAGCACGCGGCGGGCGACCAGCTCGGTTACGCCGCGTTCCTCGGCCAGGGCGAGGGCCCGGCCGAGGACCCGTTCGCACCCTCCGGAAAGCTGGACGGCGAGCCGCTGGCGGTGGCGGAGGCCGCGGTGCGGGTGAGCAGAGCCGCGTGGGCGACGGTGGCTCCGGGACAGGAGGATGTCCCCGTCCCGCTGCCGCCGAACAAGATGCCGGCCGCCCTCGGCGTGAGCGCCTGTGCCTTGGATGCCGCGGTGCACGCCTGGGACATCGCCGTCGCTACCGGTCAGGCGTCGCCGCTGACCCCGGAACTCGCGGCCGAACTGCTCGCTGCGGCACGGCAGTTCGTCGAGCCGCTGCGAGCGTTCGCCTTCGCGCCGGTGATTCCGGCTGAGCCGGGCGACGATGTGACGGCGGAGCTGCTGAGGTACTTGGGGCGGCGCCCTGACTGGACGGCGTGACGGTGCTCCGACCCGCGTGGCGCGCCTTGCGCGCCTTGCGCGCTGTCAACCGCTCCCGATGGCGAGCGGCCCCAAGAAAGGAATCTCGCTCATGGCCAGCGCCGATGCTCCTCTGGTTGCCGTCGAAGGGCGCCCTCGTGTCGAATACCGGCAGTTCCTGCTGGCGGACGAGGGCTCTCTGCCCGAGTTCCCCTCGTGGAAAGGCTCCGACCGCATCGTGGTCCAAGGGGATCGCGGGGCTCTGTTCCGTACGGCGGCCAATGACTTCCGCCCCGACGTCCGTCTCGAAGTCTGGCCTGTTGAGCCTTGTCGTGCTGACGGCTCCTGGGAGGCCGTAGAGGAGGCTGTCTTCAGCAGCCGGTCTGGGCAGGTTGAACTGCGGGAGTGGGATCACAGCCCCGCAGCGGACGTAGGCCCGGTGGACCTTGGAGCGTCTGGGAAGCACCGTCTCCGTGCCTATTGCCGCGGTCGCGCGGAAGCAGCGGCACGTTCCGTCGACGAGTGTTTCTTCGAGGGCGTCGAAGAGTGGCTGCTTCAGGTCTGGCCAGAAGCACAGCATGGCTGAAAGGTCGTCTCCTATGTTCAACTGCCGCACACGTCGTTACTAGCCCAAGATCAGTGGGAGGTGCACGGCGAGGTCGCCCAGCGCAGCCTTGTCCGCGTCGGTCGGCGTCTGCCGGCCGGCATCAGACCGCGACCCCGCTCCCCCATGCCCCGCCGTGCCAGGGCGGTTCGGCGGGTCAGGGGGTCGCCGGAGTGCAGAGGTAGAACTGCTCGGGCCGGTCGGGCACCCGTGCGCAGTTGGCCCGTACCCAGGCCGCGTTGGCGTGGCCGGTCTGGGTGGCGGGGCCGCCGAGCAGGACGTAGCGCAGTTGGCCCGTGGCCACCAGGTGACGTAGTCCGGCGGTGGTGGGGCTGGGGGCCGTGCCGGTGAAGCCGCCCATCGGGAGTACGTCGGCGCCCGCGTACAGGATGAACGGCGAGGCCGTGCGCCAGCTCGTGGTCGCGAAGAGGTACTTGGCTCCCATCCGGTGAGCCCCGGTGTACGTGAGCAGGCTGCGTTCCGCCGGGGCGAGGGAATCTGGTTCGCTGGCTCCCGCGGCTGTCAGATGCGGGCGAGTCGGATGGCCGGATTGAGACCGCGTACCGCTGCTCATGGCCTCGGTCGCGTGCCGCTGCGTGTGGTGTGGACGCACCGGTCCGGCCGCGCCCATGCCCGAGTGCCCGTACGTCGGGTCAAGGACCGACGCCGCCCAGACGGCGGACGGCAGCAGCATCGCGGCGAGCCCCACCCCGAGCCCCAGCACCGCCGTGCGCCGCCGTGCGCGGCCGGCGCTCCTGCGGGACAGGCCCAGCAGCGTCAGCGCCGCCGCGCCGAGGGCGACGGCCACCGGTGCCAGGAACGGCTCGAACGTCGGGTAGCGCGCCGCGCAGAGCGCCGACCAGGCCGCCGTGGACGCGACCGCCGTCGGCAGCGCCCACGCCCGCCGCCGGTCCCCCGAGCGCCAGGCCCGCCAGAACTGCACCGTTCCGGCGCCGAACAGGGCGGCGATCGGTACGGCCACGATGCCCATGTAGTAGATGTGCCCGCCGACGGCTCCCGCGCTGAACACCATGAAGAACGTCGCCAGCCACACGCCCCACAGCAGGAAGCCCGCCCGCAGCATGTCCGTGCGCGGCCTCCCGCGCCGCCAGAGCACTCCGCACACCGCCGACAGCGCTGCCGCCGGATACAGCCACCCGACCTGCGAGGACAGCGACTTGCCGAGCATCTTCGCCCACTCCCGGGCGGGCTGGGCCTTGCCGTCGTTCGGGGACGGCGTGGTTCCGGCCATGGCCGACGTGGGAACGCTGCCGGTCTGCTCGGGGGTGACGCCGAGCGAGGCGAAGCGGTTGAGGAAGTTGTAACCGACCACCTGGCTGATCGACGAGTTGTCCGTCGTGCCGTCCACGTACGGGCGGTCCTTGGCCGGCGTCATCGTCACCAGCAGCACCCAGGACAGCGATACGGCCACGCACATCGCGCCCGCCACCGCCAGGTGGCCGACACGGCGCCGCAGCGTCGTCGGGGCCGCCACCAGGTAGAGCACCCCGAGTGCGGGGAGCACCGCCCATGCCTCCAGCATCTTGGCCTGGAACGCCAGGCCCACCCACACTCCGGCCAGCACGAGCGGCCGCAGCCGGGCCTCGCGCGCCGCCCGCAGCGTGGCGTCGCCGGCCAGCAGCAGGAACAGCGTGAACGCCGGGTCCTCGACCTCCGTACGGAACAGCCCGGCGATCACCGGCGTGAGGGTGAACGCGCCCGCCGCGAGCAGCCCCGCGTTCACCCCGGCCCATCGCCGTACCGCGCGATAGAGCACCGCCACGCTCAGCACGCCCTCGATCACCTGTGGCAGCGTGATCGCCCACGGGTGGAAGCCGAAGATCCGCGCGGACAGCGCCTGCGGCCACATGAAGCCGGGCAGTTTGTCGATGGTGATCGAGTTGCCGGGGTCGAACGAGCCGAACAAGAACCCCTTCCAGCTCATGCTCATGCTCCGCACGGTCTCGGAGTAGAACGAGTGGTAGGGGGCGTTCTGGATGTCCCACGCGAACAGCACGGCCGCCAGGAGGAGGATGGCTGCCAGTGCGGGCCGGGCGTACGCCGGTTGCCCGCCTCTGGGCCTCCGCCATCGCTCCGGGTCGAGCATCACCGTTCGCAAACGGGCGCGGTCCCCTGGCGGGGCGGGCATTGTGGGCACGTCGGTGCTGGCCATGCGAGACAGATCCTTCCGGCTTGCTTCGACATGCAAGATGGCCGCAAAGCCGGGCGGGATCCCTCTGAACGGACTGTTCGGGTCAAGGTCGCCAACTGCTTGCGTGGCATTCACCGGGTGGTCAGGGCCGGCTCCGGATGACGACGGGTGCCCGCGCTTACGTAGACGCGGGTACGGGGCAGCGGTCCTCGTCAGCGAATGTCATGGTCAGGGTGCGTCTCGTCGTATGCGTGCCGCGCCTCGGCGATGACCGCGCGGTGAGCGAGTGACCAGTCGGCGAGTGCCTTGACCAGGTGGGTCAGGCCGGCTCCGGTCTCGGTCAGGCGGTAGTCGACCTGGGCCGGGACGGTCGGGTACACGGTGCGCAGTACGAGGCCGTCGCGTTCGAGCCGGCGGACGGTGAGCGTGAGCATCCGCTGGGAGATGCCGTCGACGGCCCGCTGTAGTTCGCGGAACCGGCGGGGCCCGCCCGCGAGCTCGACGATCACGAGCACCGACCATTTGTCGCCGATGCGGTCCAGGACGTCGCGGATGCCGCAGTCGGGATGGTCCTCGCGGCCGCAGGGGTCGAGCTCGGCTGGGGCGGTTACCCCGGTGTGCGTGACTGACATCAAAGTGCCTTCTTGTGGCCGGTGAGCGTGCGATCGAGGATCAAGCGTAGTTACTGAAGAGAACCACGACGAAAGACTGCGATTGACATGATCTTGGTGACGGGAGCAAACGGGAACCTCGGCGCGGCCACTCTCGCGGCGCTACGTGCCGGCGGAGCCACCGCCACGGGCGGCAGCCGCACGCCGGGCGAGGGGACACGGCACCTCGACTTCGACGACCACGCGAGCCTCGACCTCGCCGGGGTGTCGACCCTGGTGCTGATCTCCGCCGGTTACGCCGAGGACGACGTGGTCGTCAGGCGGCACAAGGCGGTTCTGGACGCGGCCGAGCGCGACGGCGTGAGCCATGTCGTCTACACGAGCCTGACCACGGCCGGTGACCATCTCGGCTTCGCGCTGGCGCACCGCGCGACCGAGCGTCTGGTGCGGGCGAGCGGACTGCCGTGGACGATCCTGCGTAACGGCCTGTACGCCGAACTCTTCGGCGGCCTGCTGATGTGGGCCGGCGATGGTGTGGAGTCAGCTTTCGGGGAGGGCGCTCTGGCGGCGGTCGCGCGGGAGGATCTCGCAGACGCCGCGGCGGCCGTCGCGGCCGACCCGGACCGACACCGCGGGCGGGTGTACGACCTGGTCGGTACGCCGATCACGGCGGGGCAGGTGGCCGACGTTCTCGGCGTTCCGCACCGCACCATCGGCCTGGGCGAGTACCGCCGCAGGCTGCTCGACGAGACGCCGGGACTCCTGCCGTTCCAGCCGCCCATGCTCACGTCGATCGCCACCGGCGTCCGACACGGTTTCCTGGACGGCACCACTCCCGACCTGACGGATCTCCTCGGCCGCCCGGCCCGCGATCCCCTGGCTACGGCTGTGACTGCCGCCTCCGCCTCACAGCGTTGAGGTAACGCGGGCCGTCACAGCGCACCCGTCAGAAGTCGCTCCAGGTCGGCCCGGCCCACCGGGCGCGGGTTGGAGTACGGGTTTGCCAGGACTGTCTCCACGATCGGGGGCAAGTCGCTCTCCGTCACGCCGAGTTGTGACAGTCGGCGGGGTGCGCCCACGGTGTCGGCAAGGGACGCGAGCGCGGCTGCCGGGTCGCCTGTGTTCAGGGCGCGGGACAGCGCCGCCTTCGCCTGTGGTGCGGCCGGCAGGTTGAAGGCGGCCACGTGCGGCAGCACGATGGCGTGGGTCTGGGCGTGGGGCAGGTCCAAGGTGCCGCCCAGGGCGTGGCAGAGCTTGTGGTGCAGGCCCATCGTGGTGGCCCCCAGGCAGGCCCCGCACAGCCAGGCGCCCTGGAGCGCGGCGGCGCGGGCTTCCCGGTCCCGGGGGTCGGTGACGAAAGTGGGCAGCGCGGCCGCCAGGTCGCGCACGCCCTGCTCGGCCATCGCCGCGACGACGGGTGATCCGTCCGGTGCGTAGAGCGCCTCGACGGCGTGCGCGAGGGCGTTCAGTCCGCTGGTGGCCGAGATCGCCGGCGGGAGCGTGAGGGTGAGATCGGGGTCGTAGACGACGCTGCGCGGCAGCACCGCCGGGTCGCGGCCGGTCCGCTTCTGCGCGTTCTCGGTCAGCCCCCAGATCGGCGTCATCTCCGAGCCCGCGTACGTCGTGGGGACCGCGATCACGGGAGCCCCGAACTTCAGTGCCAGGGCCTTGCCGAGGCCGATCGTGGAGCCGCCGCCGACGGCGAGATAGCCGTCCACGCCGAGCCGTTCGGCCTCGACGGCAGCGGCGGCCACCGTCTCAACCGGCACATGCATCCGGGCCTGCGCGAAGGTGCCCGCCGCCCGCTCCCCCACGAGCTCGGCCACCTGCCCGGCGAGGTCCTGCTGCCCGGGCGTGCACAGGACCAGCACCCGGCGCAGGCCGAGGCGGTCGATCTCCTCGGACAGCCTGTTGAGGCTGCCGTTGCCGAAGACGACACGCATCGGCAGGGCGTCGTACACGAAGGAGGCGGGGAGGGACACGGGGACGGCTCCGTTCACTTGGTGGGGTTCTCCGGGCTGAGCCGGATGTCGAAGTGGGCGTGGTGGAACGGGACTTCGACGCCGTGGCGCGCGGCGAGCGCGGCGTCGGTGGACGGTGCGAAGTCGGCCACCAGGCTCTCCTTGACGGCGAAGACGGCGTCGCTGTCCAGGTAGGGGCTGTCCGCGACGAACATGTGCGTGACCACCTCTTCGTGCCCGGGGGCCGAGGCCAGCACGTGGACGTGGGCCGGGCGGAACGGATGGCGGCGCGTCGCGGTCAGCAGCGCGCCGACCGGTCCGTCGGTGGGGATCGGGTAGTGGCTGGGCACCACGGTGCGGAACGAGAACCGGCCCGCGTCGTCCGCCCGGAACAGGCCGCGACCGTTGCCGGCCGGCTGTATGTCGGGCTGCTGGACGTCGTAGAAGCCGTTCTCGTCGCACTGCCATACGTCGACGGCCGCGCCGGGCAGTGGGGCGCCGTCGGTGCCGCGCACTGTGCCGGTGACGACGCAGGGGGTTCCGGTGCCGACCAGGTCGATCGAGTCACCGAGCTCGCGCGCGGGCGACTCGGTCATGTGGAACGGGCCGAGGACCGTGCTCTCGGTGCACTCGGCTCCCCCGTTGATCGTCTCCACCAGCATGGAGACTCCGAGGACGTCGGAGAGCAGCACGAACTCCTGCCGAGTGTCGTCGCACTTCTGCCCGACGGCGGTGAGGAAGCCGATCGCCCGCTCCCACTCCTCCTGGGTCAGCGCGAGTTCTCGGACGGCGTCGTGCAGGTGCCGTGTGACGGTGCCCAGGATCTCCTTCAGCCGGGGATCCGGGGTGTCGGCGAAGCTGTCGACCACGGCCCGGGTGGCGGTGCCGGCGTTGATATCCGTCATTCTCAACTCCACTGCTCGCAGAACCAGTCCGCAACGACGGCGTTGCGTTCCTCGGCGTGGTTGATGATCACGTGCTCGCCATCGTCCCAGACTCGCAGGCTCGCGCGGCCGGGATCGGCGGCGTCGAGGAAAGGCTGCTGGTCCGCCAGGGAGACGATCGGGTCTGCGCCACCGTGCAGGACCAGCAGCGATGCCTCGATCCGCTCATCCGGCCGCAGGGCGAGCCGGTCGAAGTTGCGCCGCACCGCGTCCGGGTCGTCCGAGCCGAGCATCGCGGCGGCCTGCTCGTCGAAGGTCCTCATGCCGAGCAGCCGCGGCCGCGCGGGGGCGCCGTTGATGCACACCGCCGTCACGCGCGGGTCCGAGGCGGCGGTGGTCCCCGCGTAGAGACCGCCCAGACTGTTGCCCCACAGCCCGACCGGACCGGCGAGGTCCGGTTGTGCCAGCACGTGGTCGACGAACGCGGAGTAGGCACCGCGGACGTACCCGTCGAGCATGAGCCCGCTCTCCATCCGCGGCTCGCCCTGCCCGGGGCCCTCCACCAGGAAGGCGGCCAGGCCACGGGCGGTCAGCGCGTCGGCCATCCGCAGGTACGCCGCGCCCCACCCGCTCTGGCCACCGAAGACGATCACAGTGCCCCGGACGGGTCCTGTCGGGCGGAGGAGCCAGCCCACCAAGTGGCCGTCCCCATAAGGAAGTTGTACGCGCTCCCAGCCCGCCAGAGCGCCGGCGCGGGCGACCGTGGCGCTGAACCGGGCGTACAGCTCGCGCTTGCGCCCGGTGTCGAAGTTGAACGCCATCTGCGCGAAGAGCAGGTCGGCGGCGGCCGCGCGCAGCGCCTCGACCGCGGTGACCCGGTGTCCGCGCTCCTCGGCCTGAGCGGCGCGGGCGAGTTGGGCGTCGGCG
Organism: Streptomyces sp. NPDC046821; assembly: GCF_040645335.1. Lineage (NCBI taxonomy): Bacteria > Bacillati > Actinomycetota > Actinomycetes > Kitasatosporales > Streptomycetaceae > Streptomyces > Streptomyces sp. NPDC046821. The sequence goes on from NZ_JBEYYB010000015.1 coordinate 44,497, forward strand.
AGGGTCTCGCAGGCGTCATCCCAACGTGCCCCACCGGCCGTGTGCGCCTGAAGGGCGGTCACGTCACTGGGTACCACTCCGCAGTCGAGGAGCCGCGACGGGCCCATCGCCCGCCACAGCACGTCGGCGGGTGCGATCGCGGAGTCGGCCGGGGCGGTCATGCCAGGGCTCCGGCGGACGTCGGAGCGGACGTCGGAACCGTCGACCAGGCGAGCTGCGCCCTGAGTTCGTCGACCACGGCAGGGAGTTCCGTGAGTTGTCCGGCCCAGAACAGGTGGTAGTCGGGGCGGCTGATGAATGCCTGCACGTCGTTGGTCTCCCAGAATTCTGCGTACGTACCGTCGACGTCCTCGACGGAGTCGTGTGCGCCCGAGGCCAAGGTGGCCGTGGTGGCGCCGAGGTCGGCCAGGAAGGCCAGTCGGTCGGTGTCCAGGACGGAGCGCACGTCCAGGCTGCCGACCAGCGCGAAGCCGCGGCCCACCACGTCGTCGAACAGCCCTTCAACACCGCTCTTGCGCACCACACCCTGCGGGGCGAGCGTGCCGGCCAGGGGCGCCACGCGGCCGTCGGCACCACAGTGGACCACGCCTGCCACGATCGTCGGGAACGCGGGCGGGGGCGGAACGTTCCCAGTCCGAAAGGCCTCGTCCCGGGTGGCCGCCTCCACGGGGTCGTGGGTGTTGGCGACCCTGCCGAGCGCCGTGGAGATCTCGGTGATCGCGGTGGCGTGCGGGCGACGTTCCGCCTCGTAGGTGTCGAGCAGGCGGTCGTCCGCCTTGCCGCTGAGCACCAGGTCGAGCTTCCAGCCGAGGGTGATGCCGTCCCGCATCCCGGAGCAGGCGCCCTGCCCGATGTACGGCGGTGTGGTGTGGGCCGCGTCCCCGACGAGGAACGCCCGGCCCTTGCGCCACTGTTCGGCGATGCGGCCCTGGAAGGTGTACACCACCTGGCGCAGGATCTTCACGTCCTCGGGGCCCAGGCCGTGCGTCTCGTCGAACCACTTCCAGGCGAAGTCCTCCGCCTCGTACGAAGCCAGGTCCTCCCCTTTGAGCACGGCGAGTTCGAACCGCTGCCTGCTGCGGCCTATCGGCATATACATGTGGCCACGCTGCGGATCGCAGAACTGGGTCACCTTCATGAACTGCTCGGGCAGCTCGCGCAGTCGCTCGGTGTCGATGTTGAGCCAGCGGTCGTCCACGCCGTTGTCGCTGCGCTCGATGCCGAGGGTCGCCCGGACGAAGCTGCCGGCGCCGTCCGCACCGACCAGGTACTTCGCGGTGACCGTGCGCTCCTCGTCGGCGTGGGACCACTGCCCGGTGCGGTCCTTGGACCACGGGCGGGCGGTGACCTGCACACCCTCCTCGTCCTGACCGACGCTGACGACGGCCCAGCCCTGGTTCACCTCGACGTTGCCCGTCGCCCGCACGTGCTGGTCCACGGCGTCCTCGACGTCGGGCTGGAACATGGAGATGTGCGCGGGGTGGCCGCTGGAGGTGCCCCGCCAGTCCAGCTCGACGAGCAGCTCGCCGTCGCCGTTGAAGTAGCGGTAGTCCGGGATCGGGTACGCGTCCCGCAGCGCGTGCTCGATGTCGCCGGCGCCCTGGATGATCCGCGCCGTCTCGCCGTCGATGTGCGTCAGCCGCGGCAGGCCGTACAGGCCGGGCCAGCGCTCGAACACAACAACCTTGTGGCCGGCCTTGCCCAACGTGGCGGCGAGGATCAGGCCGGCGGGGCCGTACCCGACGATCGCGACGTCGTAGTCGTGGTTCATGTGTGTCTCCCATGGGACCGGAGCACCTCGGCTCGGTGATGGCGATGACGCTAGGTACGACGGAGCACTTCGCCGATCCGCTTCGCGACGCCGGGATCCGTCGCGCGACAGAGCTGTGCCTGCGGTCACAACGCGTTGAGCGTGGCCGACGGCAGCTCGCCGTACCGCTGACGGTAGGCCGCCGCGAAGCGGGGTACGTGCGTGAAGCCCCAGCGCAGGGCGACGTCCGCCACGGTGACCGCACCGGGCCGCGCGTTCCGCAGGTCGTCGTGGGCCCGGGCCAGGCGAACCTGGAGCACGTACTCGCGGGGAGCGACGCCGGCGTATGCGCGGAACTGGCGTTGCAGTGAGCGCGGGCTCATGCCGGCGGCGAGGGCGAGCCGCTCCACCGAGAGGTCCGCCTCGGGCGCCTCCTCTACGAGGTCCATCGCGCGCCGCAGCCCGCCCGGGCGCGGAGCCGCGCGCTGCCGCGTGAGCTGCTCGGTGTAGTTGTGCGGCTGGCCGAGCAGCAGCCCCGTCATCAGGAACGACGTCCACGGGGTCTCCCCCGCCGGCTGCGCGGCGAGCCCGTCGAGGGTCTCGAGGTCGTCGACGAGGAGGCGGACCGCGCGCGCCCATGTGGCCGCCGACGGGTTCCGCAGGTCCATCGCCGGGTGGAACCTGATCGGAGCCACCACGGGCCGGCCCAGCAACTCCTCGAGGTGGCGCTCCAGGGCGTAGCGCTCCATCCGCACGTGCAGCTGGCGGTAGGAGTCGCTGAGCCGCATCGTCGCCCGCATCTGCGGGGAGATGATCCCGGCGGTCTGCGCGTCCACGATGATCTCCTGGCCGCCGCAGGTGATCCGGTTGTGGCCCTCCCAGGCCAGGTTCACGTCGTAGTAGTCCACCTGCTCGGTGAGGGTGACGTCGAGCTCGGTGCCACTGTGCGAGCCGTAGACCAGCGACAGCGCGCCCAGCGAGGCGACGGCTACATTGCCGCGCAGGTAGGCACCCTCGTGCCCGGTGGGCCTGAGCCGGTGGGGGGTCAGGAAACGGGCCACCGTGGCACGGAACTCGTCGAGTTCGGCCGACTCGAGCACGTCGTACCGCTGCAGCACGTCCTCACCGGTCATACGGCGACTCCTGGTTCCCGGGGTGGCCGATGGCCGCCCCGCACACCGCCCCTGTGACGCTCTGCATCAGCGTACGCCGACAGCTGCACGGGACTCCGAGGTCAGGTCTGTGCCAGCAGAAGCGGCAGGCCGAGGCGGGTTTCGAGGTCGGCGACGGTGGTCCCGAAGGTCTCCCGCACCACCACTCCGTCCGGGGTGAGGTCGAAGACGGCGAGGTCCGTGTAGACGCGGTCGACGCAGCCGGTTCCGGTCAGCGGGTAGGTGCACTGCGGTACGAGCTTGGGCACGCCGGTCTTGGTGAACAGCGTCATCATGACGAAGACCTGCTTGGCCCCGATCGCCAGGTCCATGGCCCCGCCGACGGCGGGTATGGCGTCCGGCGCGCCCGTGTGCCAGTTGGCGAGGTCACCGCCCGCGGAGACCTGGAAGGCGCCCAGGACGCAGACGTCCAGGTGGCCGCCGCGCATCATGGCGAAGGAGTCGGCGTGGTGAAAGTACGCGGCTCCGGGCAACTCAGTCACGGGGATCTTGCCGGCATTGGTGAGATCGGTGTCGATCTCCTCGCCCTGCGCGGCCGGGCCCATGTTGAGCATTCCGTTCTCGGTGTGGAGCACCACTCCGGAGTCGGCCGGCAGATGGTCGGCGACCAGCGTCGGCTGGCCGATCCCTAGGTTGACGAACGCCCCGTGCGGGATGTCCCTGGCGATGAGGGCGGCGATGTCGTGCTTGCCGAGCGGACGGCGTTCGGCGTCAAGGGTGGCGCCGAGCGGACCGCGCTCGGCGTCCAGGACGGGCCGGTCGGGGGTCATACGGTTGCCTCCAGCACGGTTGCCTCCTGCACGGTTGTCTCCTGAACCACACGGTCCACGTAGATGCTCGGCGTCACCACGGACTCCGGGTCGAGCACTCCGGTGTCGACGACCTCGCGCACCTGCGCGATCACGGTGGTCGCGGCCGTGGCCATGACGGGCCCGAAATTGCGAGCGGTCTTGCGGTAGACGAGGTTGCCCATGCGGTCGGACCGGTGCGCTCCGATCAGCGCGACATCGCCTTTGATCGGGTACTCCAGCACATAGGTACGGCCGTCGATGACGCGGGTCTCCTTGCCTTCGGCCAGCAGCGTCCCGGCCCCGGTGGGGCAGAAGAACGCGCCGATCCCGGCTCCGGCCGCCCGCATCCGCTCGGCGAGGTTGCCCTGCGGGACGACCTCCAGCTCGATCTCGCCGGCCCGGTACAGCCCGTCGAAGACGTAGGAGTCGCTCTGCCGGGGGAAGGAGCAGATCATCTTGCGGACCCGCCCCTTCGCCAGCAGTGCGGCCAGGCCTGTGTCACCGTTGCCCGCATTGTTGGACACCACGGTCAGATCGGTCGCACCCTGGCGGATGAGCGCATCGATCAGCTCCACCGGCATACCGGCCATGCCGAACCCGCCGACCAGCACGGTCGAGCCGTCCTGAATGCCGGCGACAGCCTCGTCGGCGTCAGCACACAGCTTCACGGTCATCCCCTCGTCTCCGTGACGTTCTCAAGGACCACGGCGAGCGCCTGACCGACTCCGATGCAGATCGCGGCCACTCCCCAGCGCTGTCCCGACTCCTTCAGCCGGTGGGCCAGCGTGCCGACGAGCCGGCCGCCGGATGCGCCCAGCGGGTGGCCGAGCGCGATCGCGCCGCCTTTGGTGTTGACGATGGCGGGGTCGATCTTCCAGGCGTCCACGCAGGCCAGTGCCTGTACGGCGAACGCCTCGTTGAGTTCGACCGCGCCGACGTCGGACCAGGTGATGCCCGCGCTCTTCAGGGCCCGGTTCGCCGCTTCCACGGGGGCGAAGCCGAACAGCTGCGGATCCAGCGCGAACACCCCGCGCCCGGCCACCCGCGCCAGCGGATCCACTCCGATACGGGCCGCAGCCTCCCCCGAGCCGAGGAGTACCGCCGACGCGCCGTCGCTCAGCGGCGAGGCGTTGCCCGCCGTGATCCCGCCGTCGGGGCGGAAGGACGGCTTCAAGGCGGCGAGCTTGTCGACCGTGGATCCCGGCCGGATGCCTTCGTCCCGGGTGAGGGTGCCGCCCTTGCGGTCCACCGTGACCGGCACGACGAGGTCGTCGTAGAAGCCGTCCGTCCAGGCGGCGTCGGCGAGGTTGTGGGACCGGGCGGCGAACTCGTCCTGCCGCTCCCGCGAGAGGGAGAACCGGTCGGCGAGCTGCTCATTGGCCTCTCCCAGGGAGACCGTCCACTCCTTCGGCATACGTTCGTTGACGAGCCGCCAGCCGAGTGTGGTGGAGACGGCGGTCATGTCCTTGGCGGGGAAGGCCCGGTCGGGCTTGGGCAGCACCCAGGGAGCCCGGCTCATCGACTCCACACCGCCGGTCAGCACGATGTCCGCGTCGCCGGTCTCGACGGCCCGGGAGCCGATGATCGCCGCGTCCAGCGAGGACCCGCAGAGCCGGTTGACGGTCGTGGCGGGCACGGACGTGGGCAGCCCGGCCAGGAGCACGGCCATCCGGCCCACGTTGCGATTGTCCTCGCCCGCGCCGTTGGCGTTGCCCCAGACCACGTCGCCGATCTCGCCCGGATCGAGCGCCGGCGCCTTGTCCAGGACCCCGCGTACGGCGAGTGCCGCGAGGTCGTCGGGCCTGACGCCGGCAAGGGCACCGGAGAACCGGCCGAACGGCGTCCGTGCTGTCGCGTACACATAACTGTCGGTCACAGTCAGAACGGTAGGCCGCGCACTTCATCACGTCCAAGACTGAGTGCTTACCTATTGATAAGGGTTCTTTATAGGCTGCTTTAGGCTGGACCCATGGAGCTCCGCCAAGTCCGCTACTTCCTCACGCTCGCGGAAGAGTGCCACTTCGGACGTGCGGCAGCCCGTCTGCATGTCGCCCAGCCCGCCCTTTCCCAGCAGATCAAGCAGTTGGAGCGGGAACTGGGCGTGGCCTTGTTCCACCGCTCCACCCGGCGCGTCGAACTGACCGAGGCGGGCCGGCACCTGACCGGCTACGCCCGCACCCTGGTGTCCGAGGCCGAACGCGCGCGGGCTCACATGGCCGAACTCGCCACCGGTCACGCGGGCCGCGTATCCGTCGGCTTCATCGGCACCGCCACCTACGACGTCCTGCCGCGCGTCGCCCGCACCGTGCGCGCCCGGCTGCCCCACATCACCCTGGACCTGCGCGGCGAACTACTCACCCCCCAGCTCATGGACGGCCTGCTCGACGGCACGTACGACCTCGCGGTGCTCCGCTCCGGCCCCCGCACCGAGGGGGTGAACACCACACCGCTGCGCACCGAACCCCTGGTCGCCGTACTGCCGGCCCACCACCCGCTGGCCTCCGAGAGCCGTATCCCGCTGGGCGCACTGGCGGGTGAGCCCTTCGTCATCCATCCCGCCCAGGAGCGGTCCGCCATGCACGACCGTGTCATGGCCGCCTGCGGCAGGGCGGGCTTCCGGCCCGAGTCCCTCGTGGAAGTCGGTGAGACGGCCACCCTCGTCGTCCTGGTGGCGGCGGGGCACGGCGTCGCCCTCGTCCCGGAGTCGGTGCAGAGCCTGCGGCTCGACGGGGTCACGTACGTGGCTCTCGCCGAGGCGGAGACCACCGACCTCTTGCTCGGGCGCCGGGCCGTGGGCAACTCACCGGCTGTGGAGCAGGTGGCTCTCATCATCGAAGCGTGCGTCGATGATGAGGTTGGTATCTGACGACGGAGCACACGTGGACGGCTGCGCGGACAGCTGCGCGGACGGCTGCGGGCACACCCGGGTATACCAACTCGCCCGGGACGCCGGCCAACTCGATGGGACGCTTTCCCGGTCACCGGGAGCTTCGGCGTGTGCGGTGCGGCACGGCCGCCCTACGCTCCTGCCTCTTTCCGCAAGGCGAGAGGACGACGGCATGAAACCGTGCGCAGCAACCGAGATCGGCTCCTGGGACCTCACCGCGGACGTGGTGGTCGCAGGGTACGGAGTGGCGGGAGCAGCGGCCGCCGTGGAGGCCGCCGCAACGGGGGCCGAGGTACTGGTCCTCGAGCGGGCCGGCGGCTGGGGCGGGGCCGCGGCCCTGGCCGGTGGCTTCATCTACCTCGGCGGCGGCACCGCGCTCCAGCGTGCCTGCGGATTCGACGACACCCCCGAGGCGATGTCCGCGTTCCTGATGGCCGCCATGGGCCCGGGCAGCGACAAGGCGAAGATCTCCGCGTACTGCGAGGGCAGCGTCGCGCACTACGACTGGCTCGTCGAGTGCGGTGTGCCCTTCAAGCCTGCCTTCTACGGAGAGCCGGCCTGGGAACCCGCGGCCGACGAGGGCCTGATGTACTCAGGCGGCGAGAACGCCCACCCGTTCGACACCATCGCCAAGGCCGCGCCACGCGGTCACCTCCCGCAGATGGAGGACAAGCGGACCGGTGAGCGCGGCGGCGGATACATGCTCATGAAGCCCCTGGTGGAGACCGCCGAACGGCTCGGCGTCAAGGCCCACTACGACATGCGCATCGAACAGTTGGTGGTCGAGGCGGACGGCAGGGTGTGCGGGGTGGTCGCGCGCCAGTACGGAGAGCGGGTCACCGTCCAGGCCCGGCGCGGGGTGGTGCTGGCCACCGGCAGCTTCACGTACAACGAGGACATGCTGGCGGCTCACGCTCCGCTGCTGCTCGACCGTCCGGGCTCGGCGGTCGAGGAGCACGACGGCATCGCGGTCCGGCTGGCCCAGGGACTGGGCGCGGGGGTCGCGCACATGGACGCGTGCGAGGTCGCGCTGCACATGGACCCGCAGTATCTGATCCGCGGAATGATGGTCAACGGCCGGGGACAGCGGTTCATCAACGAGGACACCTACCCCGGCCGGATCGGGCAGGCCGCGCTCTTCCAGCAGGAGAACCAGACGTTCCTCGTGCTCGACGAGGAGGGGTTCGAGGAGGCCGCCAGGGTCTCCTCCGCGCCGGACTTCCTTCAGCTGCGGCCGACTTGGGTGTGCGAGACGGCGACCGAACTGGCCGCCGAGATGGGGCTTCCGGCCGGTGCCCTGGAGTCGACGCTGGAGGTCTACAACCGCCATGCCGAGGAGGGCCGGGACCCGCTGCTGCACAAGACCGCGCGTTGGCTGCGACCGCTCCGTGGCCCGCTCGGCGCCGTCGACCTGCGGGGCATGACGTCGGGCTTCGCCCTCGGCGGCCTGACCACCAACCCCGATTCCGAGGTGCTGCATGTGAACGGGGACCCGATCCCCGGCCTGTACGCGGCGGGCCGCGCCACGGCGGGCATCGCGTCCTGGGGGTACGCGAGCGGCGCGTCACTCGGGGACGGCAGCTTCTTCGGGCGCAGGGCGGGACGGAGCGCGGCGTTGAACGTGTAGTGCGGGGCTGAACGTACAGCGCTGACTCGGGCGGGCCGCCGGACGCGGCCCGCCCGCGGTTCCTCGCGACCCGCACGAACACTCTGTTTGGCGCGGATGGCGGTCTCAGCCAAGGCTGGGCACGCTGCCTTGGCGCAAGGTGCCATGGGCTCGGGCGGCACGGCTCCCTAATGTTGCCGATGTCACACCCGATGGGCTTGAGGGAGCGAGTAGGCGGCTCATGCCGCCGAGGCAGCCAGCGATGCCTCCCGAGCTCAGCAATATGGCCACCCCTGGGCATTCGGACCCAAGGCTGCGCGCGTGTCTTGGTTGTCGTGCTGGCCCGACAGAGGAACCGAGGATCCGTGATGAAGGACAATCCCACGGCGGCTCATGCCGAGCCGTCGGACAGAGCCGCTCTGGCACTCGAACGTCATGGCATCGCCTATGTCGAACCGAGTCGCCGATACGGCCGCCCCCGCAACCAGTTCACCGTGCGGTTCGCCCCCGTGATCTACCTGGCGGGCATCTTCGTCGGCTCCAGCGGCGGCGTGCTCGGGCTCGGCTTCTGGGGCAGCGTCACCGCCATCGTGTTGGGCAACCTCCTGGGCTCGGTCGGCACCGGTCTGTGCGCTGCGATGGGCCCTCGCCTGGGTATGCCACAACTTCCCATGGGACGTGCGGCGTTCGGCCATATCGGCAACTACCTTCCGGCGCTGCTGTCCCTCCTGGTGTTCGTCGGGTACTACACCGTCGGGACCGTGCTGGGCGCGCAGTCTCTGGCCGACCTGTTCAAGACGCCGTACGGGCCGACGGTCGTCGTCGTCGCGGCGCTGAACATCGTGATCGGCGTCTACGGCTACCGCGTCCTGCACATTCTCGGCGACTGGATCACGAAGCTCAGCTTCGTTCTGCTGTCGGTCGTCTCGATCGTGCTGATCGCGCACGGCGGTGGCCCGGGCATGGCGCCGAGCACTTCGGGCAGCGACTACTGGTTGGCGTGGCTCGTGATGTTCACCGTCGTGTTCGGCTACACCGCGAGCTGGGCACCGTACGCGTCGGACTACTCGCGCTACCTGCCCGAGGACACCAAGCCGTCGTCGGTCGTCAAGGCGGCGACCGCCGGACTGTTCGCGTCGACGACCTGGATGATGGTCCTTGGCGCCGGACTCATCACGCTCGCACCGGACGGGGACGTGCTCGGCGCCCTCCAGGTCGCCCTGCCCGACTGGCTTCGCTACGTGGTGCTGCTGACGCTCGGCATCTCGGCGATCCCGCACAACGCGGTGAACCTCTACAGCGGTGCGATGGCGACGTTGACCTGCGACCTGCGGCTCCCGCAGTGGGTGACGGTGACGATCGCCGGACTCTTCGGGCTCTTCCTCGCCCTGGTCTTCGGTGGTGACGCGTTCCAGGCGAACTTCCGCCTGTTCCTGCACGTCGTGTCGTACTACATCACGCCGTGGCTGGCGGTCTTGCTGATCGACTACTTCGTCGTCCACCGGTCGGGTCGTGGCTACCCCGACATCCGCAACTTCTATGAGCGTGACGGCGTGTTCGGGCGCTATGGAATCCCTGGACTCACCGCGCTGGTGGTCGGCACCGCCATATCGATTCCGTTCATGGGCACCGAGTTCTACACGGGCCCGATCGCCAAGGCGCTGCACGGGGCGGACTTCAGCTACTTCGTCTCGGCCGTCGTCGCCGCGGTGATCTACGCCGTGTGGCGTCCTCGGGTCGCCCCGCCGGCCACGGTCGAAGTACGCCGCGTGGAGGTCGACGACCGCGCCTGAGTGCGCCACCCCCGATAGTCGACGACGAGTGTCCTGCCCGGCTCCGGCCGGGCAGGACACTCGCTGCTGCTCAGTCCTCGCGGTGGATCCGCCCGCCGAGTGTGGCGAGCCTCCGGCCACTCCCGCCCCAGCGTCCGGCGATGATCTCGGCAGCGATACTGATCGCGGTCTCCTCCGGCGTCCGCGCGCCGAGGTCGAGACCGAGGGGGCTCGACAGCCGCTCGATCTCCTTGGGAGTCAGGCCGGCTTCCTCCAGACGACGGAGGCGATCCTCATGGGTACGCCGTGAACCCATCGCCCCGATGTAGGCGAACTCCGGCAGCCTCAGCGCGACTTCGAGCAGCGGGATGTCGAACTTGGGGTCGTGCGTCAGCACGCACATCACGGTCCGGCCGTCGATCTCCCCAGCGTCCGCCTGCGCCTGGAGATAGCGGTGCGGCCAGTCGACGACCACCTCGTCGGCGTCGGGGAATCGGGCCTGCGTCGCGAACACGGGCCGGGCGTCGCAGACCGTCACCCGGTAGCCGAGAAAGGTTCCCACCCGGGCGACCGCAGCGGCGAAGTCGATCGCGCCGAACACCAACATGCGCGGGCGCGGGGCGAAGCTGCGGACGAACACCCGCATCCCCTCTCCACGACGCTCACCCTCAGGACCGTAGCCGAGCGTCTCACTGGAGCCGGCCGCGAGCAGGCCCAGCGCGTCGTCGGCAACTGCGCGGTCCATACGGTCGTTGCCGAGGCTGCCGGTGACCGCTGCGCCCGGCCGCACCAGCATCCGTCGGCCTAGGACGGCGGGATCGGGGTGGGCGACCACGGTCGCCACGGCCACGGGACGCCCCGCCTCGACCTCGCCCACCAGGTCCTCGAACTCCGGGAAGGTCGCCCGGTCGACCTGCTCCACGTACACGTCGAGGATCCCGCCGCAGGTCAGCCCGACGGCGAAAGCGTCGTCGTCCGTCACGCCGTAGCGCTCCAACACCGGTACGCCATCCCGGAGAACCTGCCGGCCCAGCTCGACGACCGCGCCCTCGACGCACCCGCCCGAGACCGAGCCCACCACGCTCCCATCGGGGCCGACCAGCATCGACGCCCCCGGCGGGCGGGGCGCCGACCTGAAGGTCGCGACGACGGTCCCCATGGCAACCGACTCACCGGCACGCCACCAGGCAAGCAGCTCACCGAGGACTTCACTCATGCACGACGCCCCTTGCGTCACAAAAGACCGCAAGACCGGCACCCAGGCAGGATGGGCCCTTCAGGTCCTCCTGGTAGTCGACATCACGGCGCAGGCCGGACCGCGCCGGGACGTGAACCTGCCGGGCATTCGAGGCGCGGTGATGGCTCAGTGAGTCGGGACCGGAGGACTGGAGCAGTGGCGTTCCGGCACATGCGGTGATCGGAACCACGACCCACCACCGTGGTTGCTCGGTCATGAGCCGCTCACACCGTGGATGGCCAGACCGGAGCGGACCTTGTACCGCTTGTTGATGGAGATGAGTACGGCGGTCAGCGGCTCGAGCTGCCGTGCAAGCCGCAGTGCTCCGGCGTCGATGCCCGGCTTGCCGGTGATGGTCGCCGCGAGCTCCATGACCGTCTGCTTGGCCTCCTGGTCGTCGCCGCAGACCAGTACATCCTCGTGGTCGAGCAGGTCGGCGTCCCCGTTCAGCGATACGGCCGAGAGGTGGTGGAAGGCGCCGACCACCGCGCTGTCGGGCAGCAGGGCCTGCGCTGTCTCGGCGGCGGACGTGCCACCCAGCTCGAGACCGTGGGGGCCGTGCCGGTCGAAGCCGATCGGGTTGACGCAGCTGATGACGACCTTGTCCGCGAGCTCGGCGGCCAGGGACGCGACCAGGACGTCGTGACCGGTGAACGGGACGGCAAGGAGGGCGACTTGGGCCTTCGTCGTGGCCTCCGCGTTCACCGCCCCGGTCACCGTCCCGCCACGCCCACCCAGGCGGGCGGCGAGCTCGTCAGCGGCCTGGGCGGCCCGCCCTCCGTCGCGCGACCCGAGAATGACGTCGTGCCCGCCGCGGGCGAAGCGATAGGCGAGGCCCTTCCCCTGCGGGCCGGTGCCTCCGACGACCGCGACAGTGCTCATCGTGCTACCTCCGGTGTCCCGACGACATGGCCCGCGCGACAGGTGTCCAGCCGTCACCGGCCCTGTGGAGCCTATGAGTTGGGCGACTCGCGGAGAATGGCAATTATTACGAACATCCGGGGCATCTTTTGGCTCCTGCCCCTAAACTGCGCGCATGACCGGGAGCGCGCCGTCGGGCGATTTCGGACAAGGCCTCACCGTTCGTGAGCTGTTGAGCCACGAGGTGATGAAGGGCGCCGAGCTGGTCGCCGGCCATGAGGGCCTCGACCGCGGCATCTGCGCGCTGAACGTCATGACGGTGCCGGACATCGGGCCGTGGGTGAAGCCCGATGAGTTCCTGCTGGCCACCGGGTACCCCCTGCCCCGCGACGACGTCGGCCAGGCGGAGCTGCTGCGCGGCCTGCGCCGGCTCGGGCTCGCCGGTATCGGGGTCAAGATCGACCGGTACCTGCCCGACCTCAGTACGACGGCCGTCGCCACCGCCGAGGAACTCGGGTTGCCGTTGGTCGTGATCCCGGAACGCATCAGGTTCGACGACGTCCTCAGTCACGCATTCTCGACCATCGTGAACCGGCAGGCCGCAGCGCTGGAGCGCGCGCACGAACTCCACCAGTCGTTCCTCTCGGTGACGCTCTCCGGTGGCGGTCTCGAGCAGCTCGCTCGCAAACTCTCCCATCTGCTGGGTGACGCGGGGGTGTTCATCAGCGACCAGAACGGCGTCGTCCGTGCCCAGGTCGGTGACGTCTCCCGAGCCGACGAGCTGGACCTGGTCCGCGACGGCCGCCTGAACATCGAGCGGCTGCGCGTCGTTCCGGCCGGCCGGAACGAGTGCGACGAGCAGGGTCGGCTGATCCGGCCGATCCGTGCCGGCTCCCTCCAGCACGGCTTCGTCGTCGCCATCGAGACCAGCCGTTCCTTCGGCGAGTTCGACCGGGTGGCCGTCGACCAGGCCGCCGTCATCGCCGCGCTCGAATTCACCCGCGACCTGGCCGTGAGCGCGATAGAGCGGCAGTTCTCCTCCAACGCTCTCTACGAGTTGATGACGGGCGCCGAGTCCGAGATCGCGGACTCGGCCGCGCGTGGCTTCGGGTTCGGCTGGGATCTCGATCGTGAGGTCGTCGTCCTGGTCAGCCGCAGGGAGGGCGACGACGACCACGGCAACGCCGCACAGGAACGGCTCGCGAACGAGCGTGCCCTGGAGTTCTGGATCTCGGCCGTGCACGGCAAGGACCGTAAGGCGGCGGCCGCAGGCCTCGGCGCCGAACTCGTGGCTGTCGTCGGCGCCGAGCACGGAACTCCCAAGGCCGTGCGCTCAGTTCAGGCCGACGTGGCCCAGTTCGTCCAGGGCGAGTACGCGATCGGCGTGAGCCGTGTGCACCGCGGGCCGCTGGGCATTCCGGTCGCCTACCAGGAGGCACGCTCCGCCCTCCGAGTCGGGCGGAAGATCGGCGGCCCGGGCGCTGTGGCCGCGTACGACGATCTGGGGCTGTTCAAGCTGCTCGCCCAGGTCGAGGAGACCGAGTTGCAGACCTTCGTCGACGAGGTCCTGGGACCGCTGACCAAGCTTCCCGAGCAGGAGCGGAACGAACTCCTCAAGACCCTTGAGACGCTGGTCGAGTTCAACATGAACATGGCCGAGACCGCGCGGCACCTGCACTTCCACTACAACACTCTGCGTTATCGGCTCGTCAAACTGGAGCGCCTTCTCGGCCCCTTCAGCAGCAGCACGGCGACCGCGGTGAAGGTGTTCATCGCCCTCCAGATCCGCCAGATGCCGACGATCACGTCCACGAATCAGAGTTAGCTGGAGCCAAGCCGGGTGGGAGCCGCTGCGGCAGCCGGCCGTGGCCCCCACCCGACGATCTGGGTCGCGTCCCTTACGGACGCAGCTTCTCGCTCCAGCGCGCGAACATGTCGGCGAGCCGCTGACGAGCCACACTCACGACCAGAGTCGTGAGCTTGATCTCGCCTGATACCAAAGGCTGGTTGGCGACCGGCGTCGTGCTCGCCGGCGCGGGTCCGTGCTGCTGGGAAACAGCGGTGGCAGCGTGGGCCTCTCCCACCTCGGCCATCCCGTTCGCGATGCGGTCCGCGAGACGACGGGAGAAGTCGGTGAACATCGAGTTGGAGACATCCTGGACGCCGCGTCCGAGCGCGGCGATCCGCCCGGTCAGCTGCAGATCGGTCACCGACTCCAACTGGCTCGTTCCGTCACCGGCGTTCGCGACGCCCACACGCACATCGGCCCGGACCGATCCCCCACCGCGGCGGTCGCGACCCGACGCCGCGAACTCCAGCTCGCGGGCCTCGGCATCGCGCCGGAGCACGTCCACCTCACCGTTGTAGTTCATCTTCAGCGGTCCGATGGCGATGTGGAGAACACCGCCGTACCGGTCGTTCTCGAGCTCGTCGGTGAGTTCCGCGCCCGGCAGGCAGGCGACGACCGCCCGGGTGTCCTGGAGGAACTGCCAGACCTCCGCCGGGCTGGCCTGCACCGTCGTGGTGTGGTGGAGTTTCATCGGCCCAACGCCTCCTCAGCGTTCGAAGTCGATTCCTCGGCCTGCTTGTCGTCAAGGAGGGCGAGGACGCGCTCGGGAGTGATCGGAAGGGTGGTCGGGCGGCGACCGATGGCGTTCTCGATCGCGCTGGCGATGGCCGCGGCAGGGGGTCCGATGGGCGGCTCGCCGATGCCACGGGCGTTGAACGGCCCACGGCCCTCGCCGCTCTCGACGAGGTCGACCTGCACGTCCGGCACGTCCATCGAGCCCGGGATCAGGTAGTTGGCGAACAGGTTCGAGAGCGGGTTGCCGTCGACGAGCACACATTCCTCGGTGAGCGCGTAGCCGATGCCCTGCATCGCACCTCCTTGGATCTGCCCCGTCGCACGCACCGGGTTGATGGCGCGTCCGACGTCGTGGCAGGCGGCGTACTTCGTGAGGCGTACGACGCCGGTCTCCAGGTCGACCTCCACCTCGGCAGCGTGGGTGCCGAAGGTGTAGTCGGGGAAGGTTCCGCCCTGGCCGACCTCGGGATCGAACCGGCCTGAGGGTGCCCGCCAGGTGGAGAGGACGGAGGTGTCGACCGCTGCGTCCTGAGCGGCGCGGGCCACGTCGGCCAGGGTGACTTCGCCCGTGCGTGTGGCCGTGGCGACCTTGCCGTCCTTCCAGATCAAATCGTCCGGTTCCGCGCTGAGCAACGTGGCTGCCACCGGCGCGAGTTGGTCACGCAGCGCGTTGCTCGCTCTCACGATGGCGTTGCCCGACATGTAGAGCTGGCGGGTGGCGAAGGTGCCGCCGGCCGGTGGGTTGAGCGCGGTGTCGCCGATGTAGACGCTGATGGCTTCGAGCGGCACGCCCAGTACCTCGGCCGCGAGCTGGCACAGGCTCGCGGCCTGGCCTGCCCCGAGGTCGGTGACACCGCTGCGGATCAGCAGTGTGCCGTCCGCCTGGAGGGTCACCCACGCCGAGGCGTGGTCGCGGAACCAGATGGTGCGGCCGTAGGGCTGCATACTGTTGCCGAAGCCCTGGCCAACCACCTTGCCGGGCCCGGAGGATGGGCTCGGCGGCCCGAGCCGGGCGAGCGCCTTCTCACGGGTCTCGGTCACCGCCACCGCCGTGGTGATCGGCTCGCCGGAGGTGATCACGTCGCCCTTCTCGACGTAGTTCAGGTCCCGGATCGCCGTGCGGCTCATGCCGACGGCGTCGGCCAGCCGGTCGAGCTGGGACTCGTAGCCGAGGACGACCTGCATCGCGCCGAAGCCGCGGAAGGCGCTCGTCGGCACATTGTTGGTGAACACGGCCCGGGAGCGTGTGCGCAGCGCCGGGACTTTGTAGGGGCCGGTGGACAGTGCCGCTCCGGCGAAGAGGATGCGTGCGCTCAGGCAGGGGTAGGCGCCGGCGTCGCCGACGATGTCGGCCTCCATCGCCAGGATGCGGCCCTCCCGAGTGGCCGCCGTGCGGTAGTGCATCGTGAACGGGTGCCGCTTCGTGCTCGCGATCAGTGACTCTTGGCGCGTCCAGACCATGCGCACCGGCTTCCGCGTCTTCCAGACCAGAAGGCCGAGGTAGGGCTCGACGGTCATGTCCTCCTTGCCGCCGAACCCGCCGCCCATGTACGACGCGATGACGCGCACCTTGTGGTGCGGCAGCCCGATGATGTCGGCGATCTCAGTGGCGTGCTCGATGACCTGCGTGGACACCCGGAGCGTGACGACGTCGTTCTCGACCCACCCGACGCCCGCCTCGGTCTCGAGGTACGCGTGCTCGACGCGCTGGGTCTGGTAGGTGTCCTCGACGACCACGTCGGCCTCGGCGAAGGCCGCGTCGACGTCGCCGCGCTCCAGACGCCAGTTGACCAGGACGTTGCCCGCGTCGTGCACCAGCGGTGCGTCGTCGCGCAGCGCGTCGTGGGGCGAGAACACGCCGGGGAGCGGCTCGTACTCGATGTGGACGAGGTCGGCCGCCTCGTCCACCGTCTCCTGGTCGACCGCGGCGATGACCACGACCGGCTCGCCGACGTAGCGCACGCGGTCCTTCGCCAGTACCGGCTGGGCGATGATGAGTTCACCGAGGCCGCCGCTGGCGTGCTCGACGATCTCGTTGTGCGGGACGTCGTCGGCGGTGAGCACCGCGACGACGCCGTCGAGCTTGCGCGCCGCGCTGACGTCGATCGATGTGATCCGGGCCGAGGCCATCTCGGACCGCACGATCTTCCCGTGGAGCACCCCCGGGAGCTTCCAGTCGGCCGCGTAGTGCAGTGTGCCGCGCACCTTGTCGACGAAGTCGTGGTGGCCCGGCGAAGTGCCGACAACGTTGAAGGAAGGCGCAGTCTTCTGCCCGTGGGTGGAGGTCTTGCGCCCGGTCGTCTCGGTCATTCCCGCTCCCCCGCGTCGCCGCAGTGTTCGCCGTGCATCCATGCCTCGACCGAGTCGACGATCGCTGTGTAACCGGTGCAGCGGCACAGGTTGCCCACCAGCTCGTAGCGGATGTCTTCGCGGGAGGCGTCGGGTGTGCGTTCCTTCAGCGCGGCCGCGGTCAGCATCATCCCGGGCGTGCAGAAGCCGCATTGGGCGCCGCCGCGCTCCAGGAAGCACTTCTGGAGGGGGTGGAGTTCGCCTGCGGGGTCCGCCAGCCCGTGCAGGGTCGTGACCTCGTGTCCTTCGGCCTGGACCGCGTACATCAGGCAGGCGCTGGTGGGCTCGCCGTCGATGAGCACCGTGCAGGTGCCGCAGACCCCTTCGTTGCAGCCGTAGCGCACGTCGGGCAGGCCGATGTCGTCGTGCAGGGCGTTGAGCAGGGTGCGGTCGGTGCGTATCCAGAGGTCGTGTTCCTCGCCGTTGACGAGAAGCCGGACCTGTGTGCGCATCATGCGCCAACTCCCTTGTCCTGGGGCGCGAGCGCCGTGGTGAGGGTCCGTCGGACGAGGACGCGCACGAGCCGGCGGCGGTAGTCCGCACCGGCGTGGACGTCGCCCTCGGGGTTCACGCTGTCGGCGACGGCTCCGGCCGCGCTGTCGAGCGCTGCCTCGTCGCGTGCGTCGACGCCGCCGACGAGGTCATCGGCGACCTGGAGCGGCCGGTCGGCGACGCCGCCCAGCACGACGGTCGGCTGGCCAGCCCTGGTCTGCACCGCTACGGCGACGGTCGCGAAGTCGGAGAACCGCTGCGTCACCTCGTCGAACGCCCACGGCTCGCCCGCGGAGCTCGGGAGGCGGATCTCGGTGACCACCTCGTCGTCCTCGGCGGCCGTCGTCAGGTAGGTGCGGAAGAACTCCGTGACCGGGACGTCGCGCACGCCTCGCGGGCTCTGCATCCGTACGGCGCCGCCGAGCGCGAGCACGCTGCACGGGATCTCGCCGGTCGGGTCGGCGTGGGCCACGCTGCCTCCGATCGTGCCTCGGTTGCGGACCCGTACGTTGCCTACGAGGTGCACCGCGTGCTGGAGCAGGGATGCGTGCTCCGCGATGACCGGCGAGGTGAGGACCGTGGCGTGACGGGTCAGCGCGGGGATGACCAGAACCGGCGCCTGAGCCGAGCCCTCGATCCGCGGCCCGCCTTGGTCGCCGATGCCGTTGATGTCGATCAGCGCGGCGGGCTGCGTAAGGCGCAGGTTCATCATCGGGACCAGGCTCTGACCGCCAGCGATGATCTTCGCCTCGCCCTGCCAGATCTGCAGCAGTTCTACGGCCTCGTCCCAGGAGTCGGCGCGCTGGTACTCGAAAGAGGTGGGCTGGACACGGTCGCCGTGAGGCTGCCAGAGGCTGGTTTGCGTGGTCACCGGAGAGCTCCGTTCTTGGTGGGCGCGGCAGGCCGGGGGTCGGCGACCGGGTCGCCGGTGAGCTGTCGCAGCACGGAGAGTTCGCCCCAGGTGACCGGCTCGAGGGTGGTGACCTCATCGGACGCGAGCAGTTCGAAACCGGTGGCCGCACGGACCTGAGCGAGCGTCACCCCCGGTTGCAGGTGGCGCACTCTCATGCGTCGGGTCTCCTCGTCGAAGTCCATGCAGGCGAGGTCCGTGACGACCCAGCTCGGTCGCCCGTGCCTGAGACCGGCGGATCGCCTGCTGTCACCGCCGGTCAGGTATCCGGGGCTGGTGACGAAGTCGACCTTCTCCACGAAGCGCCGTCGCTCGTGGTTGGTCACGATGACGGTCTGGTTGCACAGGGAGGCGATGTCATTGCCACCGCCCGGGCCGGGAAGGCGAGTTGACGGCCGGTCGTGGTCGCCGATCACCGAGGTGTTGACGTTGCCGTACATGTCGACCTGGGCGGCGCCCAGAAAGCCGTAGTCGAAGAATCCGCGCTGCGCCAGGAGGAAGATGTCGGTCGCGGAGGTGACCATCTCGGCGCCGACCGCGGCCCGCATCTCGTTGGTCGAGTCGGGCAGTTCGCCCGGCATGAGGTCGATTCCGATCATGCCGCCCTCGAGGACGACGGTCAGGTCGGGTGCCTGACGCCGTCGGGCCAGTGCCGCGGCGACCAGCGGCTGCCCGATCCCGGCGAAGATCACCTTGTGGTCCTCGAGAATCCTGCTCGCCGCGACCGTCATCACTTCGGACGGTGACGGCCGCAGCGGCTGCGCATCGTGCGCGACCTGGTCGTTCGTGGCTGTCATCGCGGCATCATTCCCTTCGCGCCCAGCACGAGGCCGTCGAGTCGCTCCGGCGGCACCGAGCCGACGAAACCGTCGTGGTGCGGGTGCTCGACGAGGCTCGTGACGTACTCGCGTGCGCCTGCCGCGCCTTGTGCGCGGACCCGCTCGGCGTAGTCCCGGAAGGCGTCCTCGTCGGCGAGATAGCGTCCGTAGCACTCATGCGGGTAGGCGCCCATGGGCTGGTGCACCACGGCGTCGACGGCGAACGCCGGGATGACGGTGCGCGCCGGGTCCCGCTGGATGACCTCCGTACCGACGATCTCCTCTGTGGAGATGACGACACGTCGTGCGGCGCGCGCGATGTCGGCGTCCATGAGCTCGTAGCCGTCGATCTGCGCGTTGCCGTGTACGTCGGCGCGCTGGACGTGGATGAGCGCGACATCGGGGTTGAGGCTCGGTACGGCGTTGAGGGATTGCCCTGTGTACGGACAGGTGACCTCTTCGACGTTGCGCCGGTCTCCGATGTCGGAGCCCATCATCGAGTAGGACGGCAGGAACGGGATGCCCATGCCGCCGGCCTTGTAGCGGAGGCCGAGGCCGAGGTGGCTCCACTCCTCGTACTCGACCCGGCCGGTCTCGGCGTACTCCCTGAGCACCTTGGCAAGGCCCCAGCCGTGGCCGATGCCCACCCAGCTGGTGATCAGCCGGTCGGCCATCCCTGTGGCGATGAAGAGTTCCGCCTCGAAGCATGTCAGCGGCCGGGCTAGCGAGAGCCCGCGCCGTCCCTGGCGGAGCACCTCGATGAGCAACGCCATCGGTGTACGGGCGTGGTTGGTGCCCCCTACGGCGATCACGTCGCCGTCGGCCACGTACTCGCCGATGGCAGCCTGCGCCGAAACGACCTTGTCGACCCTGGGACGGGCGCGTCGTTCGAGTTCCTCGCGGGCCCCGACCGTGTCCGGGCCCGCCGCCGACAGCAGGGTCATGACCGCGCTCCTCGGGCCGCGGCCGCGACCAACTGCGCTTTTTCGCCCAGCAGCGGCATTACCTCTGCGGCGAACCGCTCGACCTGCTCCTGCTCGTAGCCGTGCGGGATCAGGCAGATCTCCTGCACCCCGGCGTCAATGTGTTCCTGGAGCTGCTCGGCGCACTGCTCCGGAGTGCCGACGATCGCGCTGTCGGGCGTGGCGTCGCTCCAGGCCGGCGTGTCGAAGTACGACCCCAGCCACGGCCCGGACCGCGCGACGGCGGCCTCCTTGGACTCACCGATGCACAGCGGCAGTTGGGATACGTTGCGCAGCTCGTCGGGGTCGCGTCCGGCCGCCTCGGCGTACTGGCGGATCTTGGCCCAGGACCCCGCGAACGCCTCCGGTGTGTAGAAGTAGGTCAGCCACCCGTCGCCGAGGGTCGCCACCCGGCGCAGCACCCGGTCGACGTAGCCGCCGATGAGCAGACCGGGGCGGGGCTGCGGCTTCGGCAGCATCTTCACCCGGCGGAAGGACAGGTCGTCCCAGTCGCCGGTGACCTCGTCCTCGGTCCACAGCCGCTTGCAGATCTCCAGCGTCCGCTCGAAGATCCGGCCGCGCCCCTTGAACTGCGTGCCCGTCGCGTCGAATTCCCGCTCGTACCACCCGGCGGCGACGCCCAGGCAGAGCCGCCCGTGCGAGAAGTCCTGGATGGTCGCGGCGGTCTTGGCCAGCAGCGCCGGGTCGCGGATCGGCAGCACCAGGATGCCCGTGCCGAGCGTCACGGTGGAGGTGTTCGCGGCGAGCACCGCGAGGGTGGTCAGCGCCTCGAGCTGCGGGAAGGGCTGCTTGCTGCCCAGGAAGAGATGGTCCCAGGCCCACAAGGAGGTGTAACCGAGCTCCTCGGCACGCTTGCTGTACTCGACGAGGTGCTGGAGGTCGGGGGCCTTCTCCGCCGAGGTGAAGTTCTCGATCGCCAGTCCGAACCTGACAGACATGATGTGCTCCCTCGTCTTGGGCTCGTCATGAGCTACGCGTGGTGCGGCTGGGACGCCCGCTCGGGCGACACGCTATGTGCGGGAGATCACCGAGGACATGGCATCGACTGACATAGGGTTGTCGGCTTCCTTGTCACGAGATACGAACGCGAGGCGCGGGCCCAAGTGGGTTACCGGAGGCCATCCCGTTCCTCGCTGCCATCGCCGGACGGACCTGCCCGTCGGGCGTCGGCTCGATGTCCTCACCCGCGTACGAACCTCACGCCCTGACCCGGGCGTAACTGGGCGACGACGGACATCGCCCCTTCCCGGACGACGGCGATCACGGGGTATCCGCCGGTCACCGGGTGGTCGGGGCCGAAGAGTGTCAGCCGCCCACCGGGCGGCGGCTGGAGTGACCCCTCCACCACGCCCTCGCTGGTGAGTTCGGTGAGGATCCGCCGCGGCAGTGCCGGCCCGGCGAGCCGGACGCCGACCCGGTCCGAATCCGGCGTGACCTCGAAGCGGCTGTTGAGCAGGGTCACCAGTGCCTCCGGCTCGAACCAGTCCGCCCTCGGCCCCAGCCGGACCGGCAGCCGGACGTCTTCGGCCGGGTCGGGAGGTGGTGGCGCGACCACGAGGTCGGCGACCGGCAGCCGGCCCTGGGCGGGCCCGAGGCCGAGTGTGGCGCCGGCCCGCAGCCTCTCGGGCCCCAGGCCCGAGAGGCGGTCGGTCGAGCACGACCCGAGGACCGGTGGCACGTGGATGCCCCCGCGGACGGCGACATAGCTGCGGAGGCCGTGCTTCGGCATACCCAGCGCGACGATCTCGCCGGCGGCCACGGAGACGACCTCGTGGGTCCACCGCCGCCGGGCGCCGGCCTTGACCGCCAAAGGGGCACCGGTGACAGCTACGAAGGACGGGGTGTCGCAGGTGAAGACCAGGCCGCCGTTGGTCACTTCGACAACGGGAGCCGACTCGTCGTTGCCGAGGATCCGGTTGGCCAGGATCATCGCCGGGATGTCGGCGGCGCCGGCGCGCCCGACGCCGAGGTGGGCGTAGCCGGTTCGTCCTCGGTCCTGGACGAGTGAGAGCATTCCGGGCTCGACCACCGTGAGCCGGCCGGGGGACCTGGGCTGGGCGAGGCTGCCCCGGCCGGGCGGCGCGGGTTGCGCGAGGCTGTCCGGGCCGGGCTGCGCGAGGCTGCTCACGCCGCGACCTCCCGGAAGACGACCTGATCGCCAGGCATCAGCAGCGACGGCTGCTCGGCGCCGGTGTCCCACATCTGGACGTCGGTGTGTCCAAGGAGCTGCCATCCGCCCGGCGAGCGCCGGGGGTAGACCGCCGAGAACTGTCCGGCCAGCGCGACCGCCCCGGCGGGTACGGTCACCCGCGACTCCGCCCGTCTCGGCACGTGCAGCCGCGGATCCCCGCCGACGAGGTAGGCGAACCCCGGTGCGAAGCCGCAGAAACCCACCCGCCAGGGGGTCGAGGTGTGGGCCGCGACCACCTCGCGTTCCTCCATGCCACAATGCTCAGCAACCCAGGCGAGGTCCTCGCCGTCGTACCGGACGGGCAGCTCGACCACGCGCGGCGACTCCTCGGCGGCGTCGGGCACGTCGATCTCACGCAGCCGTGCCTCGACGTCCGCCATCGCGCCCGCCCGGGGGTCGATCCGGACGAGCAGCGTGTCGAGGGCCGGGACGATGTCGACGACGCCCGTGACCCGCGCCGCCCGCACGGCGGCGGCGTACGCGTGCACCAGGCGGTTGTCCGGCAGTTCGAGCAGAAGCCCCGTGTCACCGCAGGGACGCAGGGTGGGCGTCGTCCGCGTCGCGACTGCCCGCATCAGCCGATACGCACCAGATCGACGTCCGCCGCCTCCAGGGCTTTGCGAGTGGCTCGGGCGATGTCGACGGATCCGGCGGTGTCGCAGTGCACCAGGATCGCCTCGGCACGGATCGGGATCCGGCTGCCGTCGATCGCGGTGATCTCGCCCTCCGTGACCATCTCGACCGCGCGGGCCGACGCTTGGGCCGGGTCGGACAGCATGGCGTCGGGTTCGGTGCGCGGAACGAGCAGTCCCTGCGGGGTGTAGGCGCGGTCGACGAACGCCTCCGCGACCATGTTGAGCCCGGCCGCCTCCCCCAGGCGCCAGGTCTCGGTGCCGACCTGGGCGAGCAGCGGCAGGTCCGCGTTGTACTCACGGGTGGCGTCGACGATGGCCTGCGCGTGCTCGGTCACGGTGGCGGCCGCGTTGTAGAGGGCGCCGTGGGCGCGGATGTAGCTGATCTTGTCGCCGGCCAGACGGGCGAAGACTTCGAGAGCGCCGATCTGGTACAGCAGGTCGTCGGTCAGTTCCTGCCGGCCATACGCGATGAAGCGGCGCCCGAAGCCGTGGAGGTCGCGGTAGCTGACCTGGGCCCCGATGGCTACGTCGTTGGCGACCGACAGCTTGCAGGTGCGGCGCATGATGCCGGGGTCGCCGCCGTGGAAGCCGCAGGCGATGTTGGCGGCCGTGACGACGTCGAGCAGCGCCTCGTCATCGGCCAGCTCCCACCGTCCGTAGCCTTCGCCGATGTCGGTCGTGAGCGCTACCTGAGCCATGGGCGATCTCCCGTTTCGGTCCTGTGATGCGGCCAACTGCACTGCTACGAGGCCGAGTATGAACCGACGGAAGGGTCGAGGAACAGCACGCGTGACTGCGCTCAATCCGGCATCGGAACTGCTGAATGCAGCGTCCGGAAGGCCGACCGCAGCTCCCGCCGGACGAGCCGCAGCGAAGGGAGCCGCTCGGTTCCGCGGCGGGTCAGGGTCAACAGGGTCCGCGCCGCGCCTGTCGGCTGCCACCGCAGGTCGTCTCGTGCGCGGTCTGCGACGATGGCGGGCAACATGCCGGCGGCGAGCCCGCGTTGGATCAGCTCCAGGTGGACCAGAAGGTCGTCACTTTCGTAGCGCACATCCGGCTCGAAGCCCATCCGCCGGCAGGTGAGCTCCGCCCACTCCCGCGACGCGCTCCCCCGTGACTCCATCACCCACGGGATCCGTCCACCCTCGACGCTGAGCGCGCGGCCTTCGAGGAGCGATTCGGCCACGACGGCTGACAGGGGGTCGTGGCCGAGTTCGTGCCGGTGGGTCTCGGCCGGGATCCACGGCTGTACGCCGGGATATTCCTCGGCCACGACGACGTCGAAGTCGCCTGCGAGGAGGGCGGGCACCGAACGCTCCGGCTCTGCTTGGACGAGCTCGACCCGCAGCCCTGCGTGCGAGTCCAGGTTCGCCAGTACCTGGGGCAACAGGAGCAGCGCGGCACTCTGGAAAGAGGCCAGCCGCAGCGTCCCGGCGACCTGGCCGGAGAGGCCGCGCAGGTCGGCTTCGGCCTGCTCCATCTCCGCGAGGAGTCGCCGACCGTGCCCAGCCAGGCGGGCGCCCGCTTCTGTCAGCCGTAGGCCGCGGCCCATCTTGACGACCAGGGTTGTGCCGACCTCGCGCTCAAGCCGACTCACCTGCGCCGAGACCCCCGACGCGCTCAGGTGCAGCGCCTCGCCCACCGCGGCGAGGCTGCCCCGACGCTCCAGCTCCACCAGCAGGCGAACCCGCCGCATGTCCAGCATGTGCCCTCCCGATCTCCGCACCCATCCTGGCCCCCGGCCCAATCGGCATCAAACATGCCGGGTCGAGTCCACAAGCTGGTGCTTAACGTTTGGCTCCGGACTGCCTAACTTCGTTCCCGTGACCAATTCACGTGCGTCCCTGTCATCCCTGCCCGGAGCGGTATCCGGCGCCGTGCCTCCGGTCCCGGACCGGTGGACGCCGAACCGGCATCGCAGCGGCGTCGCATCTCGCCGACCGGCCCCCGATGCGTCTGGGCCTGCCCGGCTGGCGTTCCACCGGCAGCTGCCGTCCTACGCCGTCACACCACTCCATGACCTGCCGTCGGTCGCCGCGGACCTCGGGGTCGCCCGGGTCGCGGTCAAGGACGAGTCGTCGCGGCTCGGCCTGCCCGCCTTCAAGATGCTCGGCGCGTCCTGGGCGGCGTACCGCGCGCTGGCGGCACGTTACGGCGAGCCCGAGGAGCCGACGCTCAAGGCGCTCCGCGCCCGGATCGAGGGCAACGCGCCGGTGACGCTGGTGACCGCCACGGACGGAAACCACGGGCGCGCAGTGGCGCGGATGGCGTCGCTGCTTGCTCTCGACGCCATGGTGCTGATCCCTGACGTCGTCTCGGAGGCGGCGATCCAGGCGGTCCGCGACGAGGGCGCCGACGTGCGAGTGCTCTCCGAGGGCTACGACGACACGGTGCGGGCCGCCGCCCGGCTGTGCGAGGACTCCGCCGACCGCCTCCTGGTGCAGGACACGTCCTGGCCCGGGTACGAGACGGTGCCCCGGTGGATCGTCGATGGGTACGCAACGCTCTTCGAGGAGGCCATGGCGCAACTCGGCAGCGGCCCAGCACTGTTGGTGGTCCCGGCCGGGGTGGGCTCGCTCGCCCACGCGGCGGCACTGCATTGTCAGCGCTACGTCGGCTGGCGCGCGGTCACCGTCGAACCGGAGGCGGCACCTTGCATCGCGGCCAGCCTCGCCGTCGGCCACTCGGTCACCACACCGACGAGCACGACGACAATGGCTGGCCTCAACTGCGGCACCCCTTCGTCGCTGGCGTTCCCTGACTTGCTCGCAACCTTGGACGGCGGGATCTGGGTGACTGACGCCGAGGCGGCGGAGGCCGGCGCGCGCTTGGCCGAGGCGGGCATCGACTCGGGGCCGTGCGGGGCGGCGTCGCTGGCTGCGTTGCAGTACTTGAAGGGGGCGGCGGGCGCGGAGCACTTGCTCACGCCTGGCCGCACGGTCGTGCTGCTCAACACGGAGGCCGCTCCGCGGAAAGGTGTTTTGCCCGAGTGAGGCTGGTTGGTTCGACATTCAGGTGTCTCGCCGGTTCAGGGTGGATCGGCGTGTACAGCCTCGGCTACATGCACGCCGACTCGTCGTTCATCAGGTCCCAGAGGGCCCGGCGGACCGCGCCGGGCAGCCAGTGGGCGAGATGCCACGCCTCCTAATTCCCCGTCGGGGGTAACCAGGCGAGAGCGAGCTCTGACATCCACTCAAACTCCGCTAGCAGCACACGGGTTCCAGGGCTTCACCGGACATCGACCAGTACGCCGGGATTCATGATGCCCGCGGGATCCAGCGCCTTCTTCGTCGCCGTGAGGGCGCGTCCGAAGAGGTCGGAGCGCTGGCGTTCGTACCAGGGGCCGTGGTCGCGTCCGACGGCGTGGTGGTGGGTGATGGTGCCGCCGTTGTCGAGGATCGCTTCGGAGACCGCCGCCTTGATCTCGTCCCATTGGGCGAGCAGTCCGTCCCAGCGTCCGGGCGCGTAGACGCCGTAGTACGGTGCCGGCCCGTCGGGATAGACGTGGGTGAACCGGCAGGTCACGACGCCGGTTCCGCAGATCTCGTCGAGGGCTCGCTGGGCGGCTGAGGTCACCGCGGCGTGGAAGGCGGGGAACCGGTCCCACGTGCAGGCGGTCTCGAACGTCTCCGCGATCATGCTGCGTTGGGCGAGGGCGTCGCGCTGGTAGGGCATCCGCAGGAACGAGGATCGCCAGGAGTCGGAGGCGCCCCCCGCCGTGTCCGCCTCGGCCCCGCGATGCTTGGTGTCGCGGATGCGTCCGCCGTGATCGGCCACGAGTTCCAGGGCGCGGTTCATCCATGCCGTGACGGGGTGGTCGGCCGACTCGAAGCCGATGATGAGGACCCCGCCGCCAGTGGCGATGCCGGCGTTCATGAGTGCCTCGGCGGGGTCGAGGAGACGGCAGTTGGCCGGGTGGAGCCCTGACTGCGCGATCGCTCGGGTCGCATCGACGGCCTGAGCGAAGGAGTCGAACTCGGCGGAGGCCGTGAGCCGGTACGTCGGCCGGTCCTGGAGGCGCATCCACGCCTCGGTGATGATGCCGAGGCTGCCCTCGGATCCCAGGAAGAGCCGGTCGTGGGAGGGGCCAGCGCCGGAGCCCGGCAGGCGCCGGGACTCGCTGATGCCGGTCGGCGTGACGACGCGCAGCGACTCGGTGAGGTCGTCGATGTGGGTGTAGAGCGTGGCGAAGTGCCCGCCCGCGCGGGTGGCCAGCCAGCCGCCGAGCGTCGAGAACTGGAACGACTGCGGGTAGTGACGCAGAGTCAGGCCGTGCGGCCTCAGCTGTTCCTCCAGGTGAGGGCCGTACACCCCGCCCTGGATCCGGGCGGCGCGGCTCACCGGGTCGACTTCCTTCACCTGGTCGAGGTGTGCGAGGTCGATGGTGACGACGGGTCCGTCGATACGGGCTTCCACGCCGCCGACGACGGAACTGCCGCCGCCGTAAGGGACGACCGCGATGCCGGCCTCGGCGCACCAGTCGAGCAGGCTGACCAGGTCGGCCTCGTCGCGCGGCCGGGCGATCCAATCCGGAACGTGCCTCAGCTCTCCCCGCAGGTTCCGCACCACGTCCCGGAACGCCTTGCCGTGAGCGTGCCCGGCCCGGTCCTGCGGGTCGTCCGAGCAGAGCGCGGCGAGCGCGGACGGCGGCTTCACGCGCGGGGCCGGCAGGTTCAGCGCGGCCGGATCCGGGGCGCGGTGAACGCTGAAGTCATGGTCGGGAAGCAGCAGTTGGACCCGGCCGACCAGCGCCGCGGCCTCTTCACCGTTCAACGCCTCCTCGGCGTTGCCCCAACCCCACCATGAACGTGCCATAGCCACCATCTCCCTCTCGCACCCACGTCGCGCCTTCGCCGTGAGCATTGACCACTACCCGACCGATCAGTAACTTGACCGATCGGTAAATTAACCGATCGGTCAAGAGAGGGAAAGGTCTATGGGCGACGTCCTGTCCGAAATCCGGCAGTCGGTCCAGAACCCGATCACGTACGCGCTGCTGGTGTCTGCCGTCTGCATCGCGACAGAGGTACGCACGGCGACCACCTGGCGCGAGCGCCTCGGTCACGTCTTCGGACCGCCGGGCTGGCCCCTGGCCGCGAAGGCGACCGCCTTCACCGAGGTACGGTCACAGCCATGACGCCGACTGACCCGGTCCGCCGCGCAGGGGGAACCAGCAAACTTCCCCGGGCACGCCGTGAAGAACTGCTCCTCGACGTGGCGACCGAGGAGTTCGGAGCGGTCGGGTACGCCGGCGCGTCACTGGGGCGCATCGCCGAGCGGGCCGGAGTCAGCAAGGCCCTGGTGCTCACCTACTTCGGCTCCAAGGACGGCCTGTACGCGGCCTGCGCCGGCCGTGCGGGCACCAATCTCATCAGCCGCATCGAACCGGTGCTCGCCGCCCCGGCCCGCCCTCCACGCGACCTGGCGCAAGCCACGCTGGCGGCGATGTTCAGCGGTCTGGAGGGCCGGCTCCACGACTGGAACGTCCTCAACGACCGCACCGTACCGCCCGGCGCCGGCGCCGAGGTCGTCCGCCGAATGCACCGAACGATCGCCGCGCAGGCGAGCAGAGGCGTCGCAGGCCTACGCGACCTCACGGCCCTGCAGGACCCCGACGACCTCGCCGTACTCACGGAGGTATGGATGAGCGCGGTCACGGCCGTCGTCAACTGGTGGCTACGCCACCCTGACCGCTCGGCAGCGGAAATGACGGCGCGATGCGAACGCGTACTGACGGCGATCACGGCACAGGGGCCGAGGGTGTCGTGACGGCCGACTTCGATGACAGGACCGCAGGTTGACCACACAATCAGGGTCATGACCAACACCGTCGAGCAGCCATCCCCTACATCGGCACCCTGAGGGACGGCCGCTACTACGCCGAAGGCCCGACTCGGAGCAGCCCGAGGATCGCCGAGACAAACACTGCACAAGTCGCCGTGGCGCTGGTCATCGACCGCCTCCCGCCTCACTGCGGCCCGGCCTTCATCGGTAACGCGCACGAACTGGCGGCCTACGAGAAGGCACAGGGCAGCGCCTAGGTGTGTGCGCACGCAATGTCTCGCCTCGCACCATCTAGTGACGCGTTCTTAAAGATCCGGCATCATGCGGCCGTGTCGTTGACATCCCAGATAGCCGATCGTTCGTCCCCGCTCTCACTGTTCTTCGAGGACCATCTGCCTTACTGGCAGGATTCCGTCGCCCACCTGCGCCGCACCCTCGGCAAGGCACCCACCCCTGTCCGGCCACCGTGGCCCGACGGTGTGAAACCGCCCTGGGGCCTGATCGGACGGGGCATAGACGAACGCATCCGGCTCATGACCGGACCCACCCGAACCGTCCTCTTGCGACCCGACGACCGGCACAGCGCGCGCCTCCAGCGCGCTGAACTCGGCTACGTATTGTCCTTTCTCCGCGCCGCGTTGCGCCATCGTTCCGACGAGGTGCGCACGGCAGTTGAGGCCGCAACCGCAGCGCTCGCCGCGTCGCTCGACACCCGTCAAGGAACGGGTGCGCAGGACGAGGAAGTACTCGCTCGTCACTGTTATCTCGCCGCCATGTTCGACGTGCGCGGCGGCATCGAGCCCACGATCGACTGGTTGCTGCGCGACGGGGCCGCGACAACGCTCGATAGCTGGGCCGCAGCCGTGCCGGATGCAGCAGTGGAGGACCTGGTGCAGCTCGCCGGCCTCGCCGCGCCAGTGTTCGCCCCACTCGCAGTCGCCCTGCCTGCGGAACGGAAAGTCGCTGCCCCGCTCTTCACGGGATCGCGTGACGTCGGCGGCGCCGACGCCGACTTGATACTCGGCGGGATGATCGTCGACTGCAAAGCCACCATCCGCCCACACCGCATCGGCCGCGCGGAGCTCTACCAACTCATCGGGTACGCGCTGCTCGACTACGACGACATCTACCAGCTGGACAGCGCCGCTCTATATCTGGCACGAACGGGCACGCTGGTCCGCTGGGACCTGGACGAACTCCTTGACCTCACGGGTGCGGAGATGGGCATCGGCGACCTGCGGGACGCCTTGGCCCGCACCTTGCAAACGGCTCGCGCCGCCAGGCGCGAGGCTTTGGCAGCCCGCTGGGAAGCGCATCGAGCATCACAACCAGGCAGATCTCCGGTCCTCGCAGCCTGGCGCGAGGAGCTTTACAGCCGGCTGCACACCACGATGCTGGCCACGCTGAAGGCCGACGCTGCCCCTGACGGAGGTAACGGGGAGTGACCTGAACTTTGGTCGGGACCGACCGGCTCCGTCTCAGCGATGGGCACCGCATTCGCGCATCGATCTCTCGGCGCGGACGTTCGCCGGCATGTTCACCGGGTCCTTGAGCCCCCGGTTCAGACATGGGCCTGGTCCAGTGCGCTCTGGAGCGAGCTGACGTAGCCCTCGCTCGTGTACGTGGCACCGGAGACGGCATCGACGTGTGCGTTCTGTGCCTTGACCGTCTCCTGGACGAGGGTGGGTATCGCGGTCGAGTTGATCTCCACGCTGCGGTGGTCGCTGTCGGGGTGCTGCAGGGCCCGCGCGGCGGTGATCTTCGAGCCGTTGAGGGTGAGTTCGACCTGGACGGGGCCGTAGCGGGTCTGGACCGTGGAACCGGTGACGGTCCGGGTGCCGGAGGCCGAGCCGGGGCCCGTACCGCTGCTGGAGCTCGACGGCCGCGGCGTGGTGGGCGCGGCGACGGAGGTCACGTGGTGCGGTTTGAGGGACAGCGCGAGCACCGTCACCGTGACGGTCCCGACGACCGTCAGCACGGTGCGGCGGAGCGGGTGGGCGCGCATGGCGGGGCTCACAGTTCGAAGGACTCGTGGTGGATGTGGGATGCCGGGACCCCCGCGTCCCGCAACGCGTCGAACGCGGTCTGCGAGAGCCCTGGCGGCCCGCACAGGTACACGTCGTGCCGCTCGATGTCGGGCAGCAACGCGCGGAGCCGGTCCGCGGTGATCTCGGCGCGGCGGCCTCCGGGGGCGTTGAGCGCGTACACGAGTCGGGCCTCGCGCCCGGCGGCGATGGCCTCCAGCTCGTCGCGCAGAGCCAGCTCCTCCTCGGTTCGGGCCCGGTAGAGGAGGGTCAGGTCGCCGGGCCGGGCGGGCAGCGTCTCGAACAGGGTGCGCAACGGAGTGATCCCGGTGCCGCCCGCGATCAGCAGCACCTTGTCACGGCTGCGCCGTCCCGCGGTGAGTGCGCCGTAGGGGCCCTCGGCCCAGACGCGCGTGCCTCGCCGCAGTCCCGCGACGGCGCCGCTGTGGTCGCCCTGCTCCTTGACGGTGATCCTCATCAGATCGCCGCGGGGCACGGCCGACAGGGAGTACGGATGGCTGGCGAACCACCTGCCGGAGGTCAGGAAGCGCCAGCGCAGAAACTGTCCCGGCTGGGCGCCGATCCGTTCGAGGTGGTGCCCGCGCAGCCAGACGGAGTACACCCCGGGTGCCTCGGACACGACGGAGTCGACGCGGATGCGGTACCGCAGATTGAGCCGCGACGGGGTGACGACGCGGAACCAGACGACCAGGCAGGCGACGCCGATGTACAGGGTGTACCAGGCGGCCCGCGCGCCGGTACTGCTGACGAAGTCGGCGCCGGTCGACAGCTGGTGGAAGAAGGCCAGGAACACGGCGATGTAGGTGAGCAGGTGCAGGTGGTACCAGGTCTCGTACCGCATACGGCGGCGCACGACGCGCATCGAGGTGTAACCGACGGCCAGCAGGATGACGGCGCCGATCGTGGCCTTGAGCATGTCGGGCATGTCGAAGACGATCGTGCCGAGCTGTGACACGGGGCCGGTGTGTGCCTGGGCCGCGTAGCCGAGGGTGATGAAGACGATGTGGCAGATCAGCAGACTGATCGTCCAGCGGCCCGCCGCGGCGTGCCAGCGGGCGGTACGGTCGCTGCCGACGCCGGTCTCCAGCCAGGGCACACGGGCCATGAGGGCGACGAGCAGGGCACACATGTAGCCGGTCATCAGGCCGGTGAGCCGGCCTACGCCGGTCAGCCAGCCGGCCGCGCCGACGACGGCGTCGGTGTTCCGCCACCACAGGGCGAGCACGGCGAAGCCGCCGGCCAACGCGGCAGCGAGCAGCAGCGCGGCGGTCACCCGGTGCCGTGGCGGACCGGGCGCGCGGTGTGTCACCGGCGGCAGGCGATGAGTCGCGGAAGCCATGACGGTCTCCTCAGGACTGGGCTCATCTCACTGTGGTGCGGAAACCTCTGAGCAAGCTCTGAGCGGCCGCGCGCGGGCTGCTCGTACCGGCGCTGTACTGGGCTTTTACGCTTTTACCGTGCGACCGGCTCCGTGAAGCCATGAATGCCCTCCGCGGAAGCTCAGAGGTTCTCCGGGATGCCGGGTTCGGCCACGCGCCGGCATTGGCCCGCCTCCCAGCGCAGACATCGTTCGCCAAAAGCCACTGCCACAGCTCCTTCGGCAGCTTCACGCCCATGCGTTGTTCAGCGTCACTGATGGCTTTCGGGCTGTCTGGGCCGCCAAGAGTTTCTAGCCACCTTGTGACGCGGCCCCACGCCTGTCGCACATCCCTTCCTCATGCTCGGCACCGTTTCGCTCATGCCCGTGCTCCTACAAAGGGGACCATCCATGGGCAGACCGTACGTGCAGGCACTGACACCCACACTGTTCCGGGCCGGAGGCTCGCAGCCGCCAACTCTGCGCTGAGACAATCAGCGGATGCCCAGCAATGAGATCCGGTTCGACTGCCAGCAACGTGGTGATGGCGGCGCGCTCGTCGTCCGTCCCTTCATCGACGGAGCACCACTCACCGAGTTGATCGACAGCTTCGAGATCGCCTCCGGGATGCGGCCCGCAGGCGACGCCTACGGTGGTCTTATCCCGGGGTTCTACCGGTTCGGCCCGATGCAGGACCACTTCCACGGAAGGTCCGCCAATGCGATGGGGCCGAAGACACCCGTTCTCGGTTGTGAATGCGGCGAGTGGGGATGCTGGCCTCTCATGGCCCGCATCTCTACGACAGCCGACCTCGTGATTTGGGACTCCTTCGAGCAACCCCATCGCGAGACCCGCGATTACACGGCATTCGGCCCGTTCCAGTTCGAACGTCACCAATACGATGACGCCCTGCTGGCGTTGACCGCCGCGATCGCCCCCGACGCGTCGTGATTCGCGCCCACCGGCACACGGACACACAGGCACAGAAAACGCTCACCGGCCAGAATCTGATCTCAGGTGAACACTCCTGACCGGAATACCTCTTCCTCCTCGTTGAATGGCCAAGCAATGTGGCTCGGGCTGTCCCGGACGTCCAGCTGGCGGGCCGACCCATTTGATGAGGAGTCAAGTAACCAGTATGAAGACGAAGACCAACCACCGCCGTATCACCCGAGCCGCCATCGCCACCGCCGCAGCGGCCCTGTGCCTTGCCGGGGCAAGCCAGGCGCAGGCCGCCCCTCTCGGCAGCGTCACCTTCTACACCGGCGCCGGCCGGACTGGGACGGCCGTCCCGCTCGACCTGGAGAAGGTCGGGGTGTGCCAGGAACTCACCACCCCGGCCCGCTCCTTCTTCGCCGCCTCGAACCAGGCCGTCGACGTCTTCTTCAACGCGGACTGCGTGACCGGCGCCCCTGGCCGGACGGGCGACCTTTACTTCCGCACCGGCACTCTCGGGCAGGGCAACTTCCCCTACCTCGCGGTCAGTTACCGGATCCGCTCGGCCGGCTGACCGGCTCCGAAGTCTGCTGCGCGGCCGGGTCCGACGTCGGGTCCGAGGCCGGGTCCGGATCCGAGGCCGGGTCCAGCTCCGGTTCCGGGTCCAGCTCCGACTCCGTGGCCGCGTCCTTGATCCCCGCCACCAGCATCTCGATGAACGCCTCCCGGTCCGCCTCCGTCGACGGGCGGCCCTGGATGCCCGGGCGGGTCTGCCACAGGTGCGGGCCCGCCGCCCGGCGGTACTCGACGCCGACGGCGTCCAGGCGGGCCAGATGGTGGTCGAGGCGCGGCCGGAACTCCTCGTACCGGCGCTCCCCCGTCGACCACAGCGCCTCCGCGACCGCGCACAGGCGCGGAAAAGCGAAGTAGTCCACAGTGCGCGGCGAATCCATGTGCTCGGTCCAGATGTTGGCCTGGCCGCCCAGCACATGGGCGCCCTCGTCCGGCGTCAACCCGGCCGGCACGGGATCGAACGCGTACGCCTTCTCCACCGTGATCGGGATCGACACCGGGATCGGCTCGTCCGGGCCGTCGGACTGCCGGTAGTCGAGATACACCTGGTCGTCCGGGCAGGAGACGACGTGCAGGCCCCTCCGGGCCGCCGTCACTGCGCCCGTCATGCCACGCCACGACGCGACGACCGTGCCCGGCGGCACATCGTCCTCAAGCAGTTCGTCCCAGCCGAGCAGCCGCCGCCCGCGCGCGGTCACGTGCGCGCCGAGCTGCCGCACGAACCACGACCGCAGCTCATGCTCGTACCGCAGTCCGCGCTCGCGCATGAGTCGCTGCGTGCGCGGATCCTCGTGCCACTCGGTGGTGGGGCACTCGTCGCCGCCCACGCCGACGACCGGGCCCGGGAACAGGTCCATGATCTCGTCGAGTACGCCCCGGTAGAAGGCGACGGTGGAGTCTTCCATGTTGAGGACGCGCGGGTTGACGCCCCAGCGGGTCCACACCTCGGCCGGGCCGCCCCCGACACCGAGTTCGGGGTATGCGGCGATCGCTGCCTGAGAATGCCCCGGTACGTCGATCTCGGGCACGACCGTGATGTGCCGCCGGGCCGCGTACGCCACGATCTCGCGGATGTCGTCCTGGGTGTAGAAGCCGCCGTGCGGCCGGCCGTCGCCCGGCGCGTCGGGGTCGGCGCCGCGCTGCGACTCGCGCCGGCCCGCGCCGATCTCCGTAAGCCGCGGGTAGCGCAGGATCTCCACGCGCCAGCCCTGGTCGTCGGTGAGATGCAGGTGCAGGGTGTTGAGCCGGTGCATCGCCATCAGGTCGATGAAGCGAAGTACGTCGTGCTTGGGCATGAAGTGCCGTGCCACGTCCAGCATCGTGCCGCGCCAGGCGAACCGCGGCGCGTCGGTCACCGCGACCTCCGGCACGGCCCACCGCACCCCGGGCACCTCCGCCCGCCGGAACACCTCAGCGGGCAGCAGCTGCAGCAACGTCTGGCAGCCGTAGAAGACACCGGCCCGGTCGCCGCCCGTCACAACCACCCCCTGTGGCGTGGCGTCGAGCCGGTACGCCTCCGGGCCGAGCCCATCATCGAGGCACAGCTCGACGGCGCGGCCCCCACCCTCTACGAGCGGGAGGTCGAGGCCGGTGGCCGGCCGCAGCGCCGACTGCAACCAGCGGGCCTCGGCGCGCACCTCTGGCGCGGCGACCAGCGCCGTCGTGTCGTCGAGCAGGAACGAGCCGTCACCGTGACGGACCGACGTGGGACGGGGCAGGAGCATTGGGTGGATCATCCCTTCACCGCTCCGGCCGACATGCCGGAGACGAGCTTGCGCTGGATGAGCAGGAAGAACACGACCACGGGCAGGGAGAAGACGACCGACCCGGCCATCTGCGCGCTGTAGTCGGTGCCCGTGGCCGGGTTCGTGAAGGACGCCAGCCACACCGGCAGGGTGTAGTGGCTCTGCTCCTTCATGAACGTGTACGCGATGAGGTAGTCGTTCCAGGCCGCGATGAACGCGAACACGCTCGACGCGATCACGCCCGGCAGCACCAGCGGAAACAGGATCCGCCACAGCACCTGCCAGGTCGACGCACCGTCGATACGTGCCGCCTCCTCCACCTCGACCGGCACGGTCAGGAAGAACCCGCGCATCACCCAGATCGAGAACGGCAGCACGAGCGCGAGGTACGCGAGGACCAGACCGGTGTACGTGCCGAGCAGCCCGGCCTCGTTGAAGACGAGGAACGTCGGCACGAGCAGCGCCGTGCCCGGCAGCATCTGGGCGACGAGGATGGCCACCATCACCGTGCGCCGGCCGCTGAAGCGGAACCGGGTCATGGCGGCCGCGGCGAACATGCCGAGCACAATGGAGATCACCACGGTCAGGCTGACGACGAGCAGACTGTTCGTCAGGTTCGTCCAGAAGCCCGTACGGTTCAGCGCGACGTCGAAGTTGTGCAGGGTCGGCGCGCTCGGCCAGAAGCGCGGGGTCGCCGTCAGCGCCTCGGAGCGCGGCTTGAACGCGGTGTTGATCATCCAGTACACCGGGAACAGCCACACGAGACAGAACACGATCGCCAGCACGTTGCTGCCGATCCGGCCCCTGCCTCGGCCTCGGCCCCGCCGGACCCTGGCCGTCGTCGCAGTCGTCGCAGTCGTCACAGTCGTCCCAGTCGTCACAGGTCCTCCCCGGACCGCAGCAGCCGCCGGACGTAGAGCGCGGTGATCGCGAGCAGCAGTACCGTCGTGATGACGGACAGGGCCGCGCCCTGGCCGACGCGGAACGCGACGAACGCGGTGCGGTAGGCGAAGACGCCGAGCGTGGTCGTCGCCGAGTCGGGGCCGCCCGCCGAGACGAGCCAGATCTGGTTGAAGACGTTGAAGTCCCAGATCACCGACATCAGCGTGATGAGCGTCAGCGTCGGCCGCAGGAACGGCAGCGTCACCGACCACCACACGCGCCACTCGCTCGCCCCGTCGATCCGGGCGGCCTCCTGGAGTTCGGCCGGCATCTGGATCAGGGCCGCGTACAGCGTGAGCGCGATGAAGGGCACCGCCTGCCAGACGATCAGCAGCCAGATCGAGGTGTACGCGAGCGGGGCGCTGTTCGACCAGTCCGTGTCGGTCATGTCGCCGAACAGGCCGAGCTGTGTGAGCAGCCAGTTGACCACCCCGTACCCGGGCTGGAACAGCCACTTCCACACCATGGACGAGGCGACCGTCGGCATGGCCCACGCGAGGATCAGTACGACCGTGACCGTCATGCGCAGCGCCGATCCGAGGCGCGTCAGGAGTTGGGCCACGCCCGCGCCGATCGCGACGCTGCCCGCCACCATGGCCGCCGTGAAGACGACCGTGCGCACCAGCGAGCGCCAGAACTCGGTGTCGGCCAGCAGGTCCGTGTACTGACGGACGCCGACGACGTCGAACGCGCCGGTGAACAGGGAGCGTTGGTCGTAGTCCGTGAACGACGCGTAGACGAGGAAGGCGATCGGCGCGACGGTCACGGCGAGCATGACCAGGCCCGCGGGTGTCAGCAGCGCCCACGCCACCAGGGGCCCACGGCCCTGTACGGACCTGCGTGTCTTGCCGGGCGGACCGGTCACCGCCCGCCGGGGTGCGGCGGGCACCGCGTGGTGCCCGCCGACCGCCTGGTCAGTTCCCGGCATTGAGCACCTTGCCGGCCGTCGCGTCGAAGGTGTCCGCCGCCTGCTTCGGCGTACTCGAACCGGAGGCGATGGAGGAGAAGACCTTGTCGATGTCCTTGTTGCCCTCGAGCTGGGCCCAGTCGGCCGAGGCCGGCGTGGCCTTCGAGCGCAGCGCGGCGTCGAAGAAGGGACGCAACAGCGGACTGACCTTCTGCCCGGCCGTCTTGACCGCGCCTTCGCTGTTCGGGATCCAGCCGTCCTTGCCCGCGACCCACTTGGTCTGCACCGCCGGATCCGTGGCGATCTTGACCCACTGGAGGGCGAGGTCCTGGTGCGTGCTCTTGGCGGCGATGCCCCAGTCGGAGCCGCCGAGCATGACGGGCTGGGCCTTGCCCGACTTGCCGGGGAACGGGAAGGTGCCGAGGTCGGAGTCCTTGATGGCCGGGTTGGCCTTCTTGATGAGCTCGATCGTCACGTTCGTCATGCTGATCGCCGAGGCCTTGCCGTCGGCGAAGACCCGGGTCTGGTCGGGGTTCAGCGTGTCGATGGTGCGCGTGGACGGCGCGGAGAACTCGTTCTGGAAGGCCTTGTACTCGGCCAGACCCTTCTGCGCCGCGGTGTCGCCCAGCGTCCCCTTCCACTTCGAGCCCTGCTTCGCGGCGATGTCACCGCCCGCGTCCCACACGAACTGCATCCCCGTGTGCCAGTACCGGCCGGGCAGATAGAAGGGCGAGAACTCCTTCGCGGGGTGCGCCTTGCGGACCTGGCGCAGGTCCTTCGTCAGCTCGTCGTACGTGGTCGGCACGGACTTGACCCCGGCCGCGTCCCAGATCTTCTTGTTGTAGATGACCGCGCGGGCGCCCGCGAAGGACGGCGCGGCGTACAGCTTGCCGTCCACCGTCGCCGGCTCCTCCAGGCCGCCGAGCCAGGTCTGTCCCTGCCGCAGGTCCTTGGCGTACGGGGAGAGATCCATCAGGCCGCCGCTCGCGGCGAAGCTGGCCACCTGCGTGTTGCCGATGTCGATGACGTCCGGGGGCGTCGACGTGGCGAGCGCGGTGGTGATCTTCGTGGTGATGCCGTCCCAGTTCTGGACCTCGATCTTCACGTCGGCGCCGGTCTGCCGGGTGAACTGATCCTTCATCGCCTTGCGGGTGGCCTCGGAGTAGTCCCCGTCCATCACCCACACGGTGAGCGTCTTGCCCTCGGCCTTCACGACGGGGACAGCGCGCTGCTTGCCGTCGCCGCCCGCGTCCCGCCCGGCCGATCCGGAACAGGCGCTCGCCCCGAGCGAGACGGCCACCACGAGCGCGGCGAGGCCGACGAACGGTATCCGCCCACGCTGTCTGCGGGAGGCGCGAGTCATGCATGTCGTACGAGTCATGGAAACTCCTGGGATGTGTCGGGACGGGGTGTCGCGATGTCGCGGTGTCACCACACGCCCAGCTCGCCCGAGAGGACGAGGCAGGCGGCGCCGAGCAGGATCAGATCGGAGTCGCCGGCCAGCGACCGCATGGTGAGCGCGGCACTGATCGGCGCGAAGGTACGGGCCCGGACGGTCGCGGCGGCGGACTCCACGAAGGGGCCCTCGACGAGGTCCGGCGGGCCGAGCAGGACGATCTCGTTGAGGTTGAGGACGCTGCTGATCGGGGCGAGTACGGTGCCCAGCGCCCGGCCGGCGGCGGCGAGCACGTCGGCCCGCCCTGCCGCATCCCGACCAGTGAGGCGTACGCGCAACTCGGCCGCGTCGATGAGGGGTTCCAGGCAGCCGCGGTGGCCGCAGGCGCACGGCTCGCCGTCCTCGAACACGGTCACATGCCCGATCTCGCCGGCGGCGAACTGCTCGCCCTCGACCAGTTCGCCGCCCACCACGAGGCCCGCGCCCACACCGTGCTCGATGGTGATCACCATGAGGTTCTGCGTCTTGGCCTCGCGGAAGTGCAGTACGGCGAGGGCGGCGACGTTGACATCGTTGCCAACGTGGACGGGGACCCCGAAACGCTCGGAGAGCCGGGCGGCCAGGGGCAGTTCGCGCCAGCCGAGGTGTCCGGCGAGGTGTATCACGCCGTCGTCGCCGACGATGCCGGGCGAGGCTACGCCGATGCCGAGCACGCGACCGGGCGCCAACTCCGCCAGTTCGGCCACCAGTTGGGTCACGCGCGCGGCGGCGTCCTCCCCGACGGCGTCCGCGTAGGACGTGCGGGCCCGTGCGACGACCTTGCCGCGCAGATTGAGGACGGCGCCTTCGAACTGGCCGACGTTGGACAGGTCGAGCGCCAGGACGTGGGCCGCGTCGTCGTCGATCGCCATCAGGTTCGCGGGCTTGCCCAGCCGGTTGCCCTTGCGGGGGCCGATGTCGGCGAGGAGCCCGTCGCCTTCGAGGTCGGCGACCAGGGCGGACACGGTGGGCGCGGTCAGTCCCACGGCGCGGGCGATCTCGGACCGGCTCATCGCGCCCTGGTGGTAGAGCGTCGACAGGACGAGCGTGCGGTTGTGGACCCGGCTGTCGGCGGCGCTCGCCTTGGTCCGCTCGGCCGGCCGGCGACGCGGGATGCCGTGCGGCGCGGACGGGGGCCGCTCCGAGGACGGGAACGGTTCCGGCTGCGGGGACGGGTGCGGGTCCGGGTGCGGGAACGGTTCCGGCTGCGGGGACAGCTCGGTCACAGGGGGATGCCTCCGACTAAGTAAATACCCTTTAGTTAAAGGAGTTTGGATAGCGTCGAGGGCTGCGGCCGGTGCCGTCAAGAGGTGTGCGCGTACGGATCCGCCGCTGATCCGGATTCGAGGGCGGGGCACCTGGAACGAACGGAACATCTACGGACAAGACGCTGATCGAGTGTTTGACCGAGCGTGATTGTGTTCAATGACTCCCCGTCAAACGTGTTCGGTCTCTTGGGTTCTGTTTGATTCGGAGGGTGTGCTGTGGCTCGTAGATCTCGTGTGTCCCGCGTCTGGGGCAGATGCGCGGTGTTCCTGGCGGTGGCGCTGACAGGCGTCGGTGTCGCCCCGACGTCGGGAGCGGCGGTGCCGAACCGTGATGTGACGGTCCTGACGTTCAACATCCATCACGGCGCGGACCCGGACGACAACCTCGGCCTGGCGCGGACGGCGGACGTGATCCGGGACTCCGGCGCCGAGGTGATAGGCCTTCAGGAGGTGGACCGGCACTGGTCCTCCCGCAGCGACTTCGTCGACCAGGCGCAGTGGCTCGCCGACCGCCTGGACCTACATGTCGCCTACGCCGCGAACCTCGACGAGGACCCGTTGAAGCCCGGCGACCCCCGTCGCCAGTACGGCACCGCGATCCTGTCCCGCTACCCGATCCTGGAGACGCACAACACGCTGCTGCCGCGCTCGGCGACGGGCGAGCAGCGCGGCCTCCTGGAGGCGGACGTCATGGTGCGCGGCACCGAACTCCGGTTCCTCAACACGCACTTGGAGCACACGTCCCAGGCCGAACGGCTGTCCCAGGTCAAGGAGATCGACAAGATCGTCGCCTCGTCCACTCGCCCCACGGTCCTCGTCGGCGACCTCAACGCGACGCCGGACACCCCCGAGGTCGGCACACTCACCTCACGCCTCAAGGACACATGGCCGGCGGTGGGCAAGGGCGACGGCTTCACGTTCGACGCGGTGAACCCGACGGAGCGCATCGACTACGTGCTCACCTCACCCGGTATTCAGGCCCGCGCCGCGCAGGTCCTGAACGCGACGGCGTCCGACCATCGGCCGGTGCGGGCGGAGTTGAGGTTGCCGTAACGGTACGAGGACCGGGTGGCGCGGGGCGCGGCGCGGCTTGGGGCCCCGCGTCGCGCCGCCTGGCAGCGCCTAGGCGGACGGCGCGACCGGGGACCGCCGCAGGCCGAGCCACTGCTCGGCGTCCCACGCCCGGAACCGCTCCACCTCGGTGAACCCCAACTTTGCTGCGAGGCGCATCGAGTTGGCGTTGGCGGTCTGGGTAGTGAGCACCACCGGCTCGCCGGGAAGGACGGCGTCGAACCAATCGAGTGCCGCCGCGCACGCCTCGGCGGCATACCCGAATCCCCACGCTCGCGGCAGGAACAGGTAGCCGAGATCGGCCTTGCCCGCGGCAGCCGGGCGGCGGTGCTCCGTCGCCCTCCTGATCAGGATCTGGCCGATCATCGCCCCGTCGAGATCAACGACGAAACTCCCCGGCCACTGCTCGGGCACCCCCGGCATCTCGCGCTCAAGCTCGTCACGCGGCCGGGCGCCGCCGAGGTAGGTGTGCACCTCCGGCGATGCCAGCAGCTCGATGAACGCGGCACGGTCCCGGGCCAACGGCTCGCGAAGCACCAGCCGTTCAGTCCGTATCGGGACGGGCGGCCAAGCGACAGAACCCAGTTCAGTCATGGCGGGGAACCTATCGCACCCCGCCCAACGTTCCTCAACGGTGACCGCTCACCCGGCCCTTACGACCGAGTGGCCCACCCGCACCCGGCATCACCGGCCTTCCGCATACGCTTTTCCATCGACGTACTCCGGTCGTACGGGTCCACGCCTGGGCCCTCTCCCCGCTCCGAGGCACGTTCGGCGCCGAACTTGGGAGTCAGGTAGCCGGTGAACGGGCCGCAGCCACCATTGGTGGTGTCCGTCTTGTAGGAGACGAGGGAGAACGTACCCGGCTCGATGACGATCTTCGCCGGATCGTCCCAGCTCATCACGACCTCACGGCGCACGATGGTCCGCACGACCTCGTCGCTCCCCGCCTCGGCGCGGACGACCGGATACACGTACGTGACGTCGGCGCTCACCTCGACCGCACCACGCGCACCTTCCCGGTACGTGATCCGTCCTCGCGTCTTCACCACGTCCCCGACGAGCCGGACGTTCGCCGTGTCGAACCGGCTGAACAGTCGCAGCGGATCATCCTCTTCGCTGGGCTCTCGGAACGCGGTGGTCAGGTACTTCTGGACGTCGCTTTGATGAGGATTGACGGCCGCGATCGCATTCCCCGGCCGCTCGCCGCGCAGCACACCCGGATCCAGATTGGACGCGGCGAGGAAGTCCCGGCTCTTCTCCAGCGCCCGCGTGACCTCCGCCTTACTCATCCAGCCGGTCGCCCGCGCCTCAGGAAGGTTGATCCCCGCCGCCCCATCAGCCCACCGCACCGCCGGTGAGCCTCTGAACGGGCGCGCCACAGTGGGGGCGAGGGATGCGCCTTCCGCCGACGGCGGTTGCGTCGGACGTCTCGTCTCCGCAGCAAGCGGCACACTTGCGTCGCCGCCGCCCGTGAACCATCCAGCCACCCGCCCCGGAGCCAGCGCCACGACCACCAGGGCGGCCGCAACCAGCAGGCCGACCACGTACCAGACCTTGCCCTTTCGCCGCCGGGGCGGTTGATGGCCTCGCCATGGTTCCGGCCGCGCGCTCTCCTCCTGCAGCCGCCGCGTCACCATCCGGGCCCGCGCCGACGGCTCCTTGGGCGCCCCCTGAGTCCCGGCCTCGGCCTCGCGAAGGAACTTCTCCCACTCCGCGTCCGGTATGGACTCCTCACCCTGCCCCACAACGGGTCCCACCCTCTCCTGGCCCACCCGGCCCCTCCCAGGACCGGTCTTCTGGCCTGCATGA
Organism: Streptomyces sp. NPDC046821; assembly: GCF_040645335.1. NCBI lineage: Bacteria > Bacillati > Actinomycetota > Actinomycetes > Kitasatosporales > Streptomycetaceae > Streptomyces > Streptomyces sp. NPDC046821. The sequence continues at coordinate 87,410 of NZ_JBEYYB010000015.1, forward strand.
TCACACAGCACGGCTGGGCTCCAGGACCGTCACTGTGGTCAGGGCGGGCTCACGCTCGACTGTCGATGGGTGGGGTGTGGCTAGGTGCGGTCACCGCTTCACGCGGTAGCCGACGTAGACGACCCGCGAACCGAAAGTGCGGGTCTCGACGAGTTCGAGATCCACCCGGCGCTCCTGCTGCGGGAAGAACGGAATGCCGCCACCCACCAGCACCGGGTGAACCATGGCCCGGTACTCGTCGATCAGACCCGACGCGGCCGCCTCGGCGGCGAGCGTCGCACCGCCGATCGCGATCTCGCCCTCCCCCGGCTCGGCCCGCAGCCGCGCGATCTCCTCCGCCACGCTGCCCGAGGCCAGGCGGGCATGGCCCTGAACCTCCGACAGGGTCCTGGAGAACACCACCTTGGGCAGCGGATTCCAGAGCGCGATCCACTCGCGCTGGTCGTCGTCGAGCGAGGGATCCTGGTCGGCGGTCTCCCAGTACAGCATCGTCTCGTAGAGCCGACGTCCCATCAGGTGGACGCTGACCCCCCGGATCTCGTCGATCCAGAAGCGGAAGACATCCGCGTCGGGCACCGACCAGTCGATGCCGCCGTCCGGCCCGGTGATGTAACCGTCAAGTGAGACGTTCATCGAATACGTCACGCTGCGCATCAGAAGCCCTCCTCGGTAACGGGATCGACCGTACGACCGCGGGCCCCGGCCGGACTCGTGCGACGCGCGGGGTGCCCCCCCCCGGTGCCCTGTGCCTAGACGCCGCACGAGATCATCCGTTGAGAAGCTCAGCGACTTTCCGAAGCCCGACGCTACTGTCCCGGAGCGCCGGCGCTACCTTCAGCCCGTTCGCCCGACTTGATGACGCATCTGTGCGACTTCGACTGCTCACACAGTCTCCACGGGTCGACAATGAAAACCCACCACTGCTGCGCGTCCATGGGGACGGATTCGGTGCGTATGCGCAGGGGCTTGCCCTTGCCGTCCTTCAGCTGGACCCACCGCGTGGTCTGGTACGAGTCGGTGTAGCGGAGCTTGATGCCCCACGTGCACGACTTGCCCCTTGGCGCGATCGCCTGCACCTTGAAGCTGCCCGAGGGCTGGCCGCCTCCTACCTCGATGACATGGGTGCCGAAGTATGACTGGCCCTGTCCCTTGGTCTCATCGGCCAGCACTGGTTCGCCGGCGAAGGGCGGAATGTGGAGCTGGATACCTTCGTAGGACGCTCCGCCCTGCTCCGGAAGCATGACGACGGTGCGCCCGGTGCTCTTGCGGCAGGCGACGTCGGTGACCTTCCAGCGGTTGATGACCACCGAGGTGGACCGGGTGCTCATCACGTTCATCAGGAACGCGTCGGAGAACCTTCCGATGGTTCGCGAGCTCAGCTGCTCCTTGTACCGCTCGGGAGCATCCTCCAGCGTGGCCTCGTCCGCGAGCGGGCGGCCGCCCAGTTTCTTCAGGTAGGAGAAGGAGGCCGCGCGTTCGCCGAGGTCCACCAACTTCCGCATCTCGTCGGGAGTCAGCGTCCGATCGAGAACCATCGACCATGTCTCGGGCTCGTCCTCCACGGGCCGCACGGACACCGTGAACGGCACTTTGTCGGCGTCGTACTCCGTGTTGGAGTCGTTCTCCCTGGCCACACTGGGTTTGATCATGAGGTAGTCGGTCAGCGTGTCCCGGAAGACGGCCACGAAGGCGATCGACAGCATCACCAGCAAGGTCACCACTCGTCGCCGCCGCGAAGAACCGGGCGCCAGGCCGAGTGTCTCGCCGACGATCGACGCGAAGCTCTCGCGAGGTCGTCCGTCGCCCTCGTCGGCGTCGCTGTTTCGCGGGGGCCGCGGGGCCACGGCCGACTGCCCGCCGCCCAAGTCCCCGCTCTGCCCGGCCGGTTGTGCGGCCGGCTCGGCGAGGCCGCCGTCGGCGCCGCCCCGCTGCGGATCCGCGAGAGCACCGTCGGCGCCATCCGGCTGCGGCTCCGCGAGAGCACCGTCGGCTCCGCCCGGCTGCGGCGGCTCCGCTCTCTCGTCCGGTGACCCGGTCGTCGTCATGCCCGTCTCCCCCCCGTAGGCCCGCACCACTCGAGGCCGATTCCACCCTGCTTCCGTGTACGGGCAGCCCCGGTGACGTACACCGCCGCCGCCCGTCGATTCCGTACCCATCCTCAGCGTCGTCGGCAACAACCCTATTTCGCCAAGCTGTTCACCCCCACCTGCCGGGAGCCCATTGCCGTGCGATGTCGCGCACCCAGCCGCCCTGCCCTGGGGCAGGGCGGCTGGGTGGCCCGGACGCCGCGTGTGCGCCCCGAGCGTCGGCTCAGCGCGCGGTCATCGCACCACGAGCGTGCTGCCCGACCAGGTGAACTGCTGGTTGGGGTCGCCGCTGACACACGGCTGCAGCGTGACGATGTCCCCGTTCCTGCGACCGCTGCCGGCGTCCAGGCACTTGCCGGTGTCGTTGTGCACGAACTGGGAGCCCTGACGGGTCCAGTCCACGCGGGTGTCGCTCTGGCACATCCACATCTGCACCTGGTCCCGCTGAGTGGGCCAGTTGTACGCGCACTTGATGCCCTCGGAGGACGTACTGTCCGTGGACTCCAGGCGATTGTTGGCGTAGCGCCACTCCGAGGCGTACTCCGCCTTGTCGATGTCGCTGCACTTCCAGATCCGCACCGGGTCGTGCAGCTTGGCGTCCTTCGGTGCCACCAGGCACATGACGGGGACCGGGACGTTGACGTTCAGCGTGCCCTTGGGGCTGTAGCGGGCGCCTTGCGGGTGGCGGAAGTTGAAGGTCCCGCTGCCCGCGGGGAGTTTGCCGAAGGGGGCGTCGACGTCGACGGTGACCTTGGGGCGGAACTGTCGATAAGTGTAGATGTTCCAGAGGCTGTTGCCCCCGTCCTTGCTGTAGGCGTCGCAGGTCAGGGTGCGGTCGCTGTCGCTGCGCCGGCAGTTGCGCAGGCCCACGTTGGTGTAGCCCCAGCTCTGCCCGTTGGCGCTGTAGAGGCTCGGCACGGTGGTCTGCTCGGCGAACGTGGTGTGCTCGGGCGCGGTGAAGACCACGGAGGCACCGGCTGGGGCGATGATGTTGTCGCCACCGGTGTTCTGGTAGGTGAAGGGGACCTCGGCGGTCGCGCCGCGGTCGATGTCCACCGTCTTGGGGACGTCGGCAGCCGAAGCGGTGGTAATCGCGGTGCAAGCCAGGGCGAACGTGGTGGCGGCGACGCCGGCCGCCTGAGTGAGCCGGAGACGTGAAGAGGACATCGCAGAGCTGCTTTCACTCAAGGATGGAGTGCCTCTGCCCGGCCGATGGCCGTACGGTCGCAGTCCGCGCCCGGAGAGGCTGTGATCATCTTCGCTGCGGCCGTGCACAAGAATGCACACACTCAGAACCTGGCCACCCCTTCGGACGATCACGACCACACGTCAGGCTGAACGGTGAACGGGAAGCCGCCGGCCAGGCCACTCAAGGTTCGATGCGCGCCCCGTGCACCTGGAGATGTGCTGCCGTATCGACGTGGCGTGTGAGGTCTGTCAGGGGTTGCCGTCGATCAGGTCCAGCAGGCCGGGGAACCGCTGGTTCAGTTCTGTTCGGCGCAGGGTGGCGGCTCTGCTGTTGCCGCGGTTCACCTGCCGGACCAGGCCCGCCTCGCGCAGGGTCTTGAAGTGGTGGGTCGTCGTCGACTTCGAGACCGGGAGATCAAAGGAGGCGCATGTGCGCGCCGTGCCTTCCGGTTCGCGAAGCAGGGCGGCCACGATGCCGTAGCGCAGCGGGTCGGACAGCGCGCTCAGCACGGTCCGCAGGTCCATCTCCTCGAGCGAGGGGTGACCGTCTTCGTCGGGCATGATCGCCCTCCTTCGCGTCATCCTCATCAGGTACGGATTGCATCGTACCTTCTTCTATGTCACCTTGAGGTTCGATCAAATTCGTACCTGGCTGCACAAGCGGCTGGACCGAACCTGGAGTTGTGCCCTCATGAGTACGCAGACCACGTCGCCGGCCGCACCACCGATGGACGCGCAACTGCGGCCCGGCCGCTCCCTGGCCCTGGCCGCCGTACTCCTCGCGGTGTTCGTCGTACCGATGTCGATCTCTGGCACGGCCGTCGCGCTGCCCGGCATCGGCGCCGACACCCACGCCGGCCTCGTCCCCCTGCAATGGGTGGTGAACGGCTTCAACGTCGCCTTCGCCTGCTTCACTCTCGCCTGGGGCTCCGTCGCCGACATCGTCGGACGGGTCAAAGCCTTCGCGGCCGGTGCCGCCGTCTACTCCGTGGCCTCGCTGGCAAGCGCGGTCGCCACCAACGTGCTGTGGCTGGACGCCGCACGCGCGCTCGCCGGAATAGGTGGCGCGGCGATCTTCTCCTGCGGCTCGGCGATCCTGTCGACGGTGTTCGACGGCCTGGCGCGCGCGAAGGCGTTCGCACTGTTCGGCACCGTCGCGGGCGTCGGCGTGGCGATAGGCCCCTCGCTGGCCGGCGCGCTCGTCGAGGGCCTCGGCTGGCGCTGGGTGTTCGCCGTACACGCCGTCGCCCTGATCCTCGTACTGCTCGCGGTCCCCGCCATCGCCAAGGCCATGCCGGCCGACGGCGGCAGCGGCGCGCGTATCGACGTACTGGGCAGCGCGCTGTTCGTGATCGCCATGGTGCTGCTGACCACCGCCATCGTGCAGGGATCGCAGTGGGGATGGAGCAGTGCCGGCGACCTCGGACTGTTCGCGGGGGCGTTCGTCGTCCTCGCTGTCTTCGCCGTCGTCGAAAACCGTCGGGAACACCCGATGCTGGACCTGAGCGTGCTGCGCAACCGACGGTTCGTCGGCCTGTGCCTGGTGCCGGTCGCCGCGTCCTTCGGCTTCGTCACCATGCTCACCTACCTGCCGAGCTACCTGACCGCGGTCACCGGACGTGGCACCGGGGCGGCGGGCCTGATCATGCTGCTGCTCACGGCACCCGTACTCGTGTGCCCGATGCTCGCCGCAAAGCTGGTCGGCCGCGGGATCACCCCGCTCGCCCTCATCTACTTCAGCCTCGCCTGCCTGGTCGTCGGCGACCTGGCGCTCATGCTCTTCTCCCCGGACGTCAAGATCCTGGTCGTCGCCCTGCCGATGCTCGTGACGGGAGCCGGTATGGGTCTGTCGGCGGGACTCGTGGACGGGCAAGCCCTGGAGCTGATCGATCCGGCCAAGGCAGGCATGGCGGCGGGCTTCCTCAACACGCTGCGGCTCGGCAGCGAGGCCGTCGCCGTGGCGGTGTACGGGTCCACCCTCGCGACCGCGCTCGGCAACCGGATCGAGGACGGCATCGGCGGCCACCACGGCGCCTCGCACGCCGACCGGGTCACTGACCAGGCGGCAGGCAGCGACCTCACCCGCGCCACCGAACTGTCCGGTGCAACCAACGCCGGGGCTTTCACCCGCTTCCTGGCCCAGTCCTACGACTCCGCGTTCCACGCCGTCCTGTGGGGACTGGCCGCGGTCTGCCTCGTACTGTGCGTCGTGATCGCCACCCTTCTACGTGGCAGCGCCGCCGACAAGCGCGCCCTGTCCCACCACTGACAGGGCGTCTGCCCCCGCCGGCATTCGGCATTTGGCATTCGGCATTCGGCATTCGGCATTCGGCATGAAGCGCCCCGCAGGCGCACCTGGGACATCGAGGAGATGATGCCGACAGGTACGGATCTGTACCTGTCCCGTCAACGAGAGGAGGGCCCGGCTTTGTGCTCTGACTTCGACGTCGTCGCGACCCGGGAGTTAGAGGCGACGGGGGAAGGCATTCAGGGTGTTCACCGGGTGATCGTGGAGATCGGGAGACCGGTGCAGGACGCGGCGTCGGGCGGCGACTGGACGTGCGAGTACCGCATCAGCGGGCTTGCCGAGGAGCACCGGATGCGGGTCTTCGGCGTGGACGGCGTCCAAGCGATCCAGGGCGCTTTGACCGCGATCGGAGGCGCACTGCGCGGAGCGCACGACCCTCCACGGTTCACCCTCACCCTCAACGGCGACGAGAACCTTCTGTTCCCCTGAGGCCACGCAAGCAGATAGCGCATGGACCTCTCCAGCTCTGCAGATCAAGGTGGGGCGGCCACTCTGGAGACGCAGGGTCAGGCACTCGCCCGGGCAGGCACCTCTCGGGCGAGGACGATCGAGATGGCGCCGAGGAGGGTGCCGGTGATCACGCGTTGCCATTTGACCCAGGACGGCCGGCGCTTGAGCAGGCCGGCGACTGATCCGGCCGCCAGCACGATCAGCGCGTTCACGGTGACGCCGACGGCGATCTGTACGGCGCCGAGCGCGAAGCCCTGGGCCGTGGTGCGGCCGCGTGCGGGGTCGATGAACTGGGGGATGAGCGCGAGGTACAGGATGGCGACCTTGGGGTTGAGCAGGTTGGTGATCAGCCCGGTCCGCAGCAGTTTCCAGTGCGAGTCACGCGGAAGGGTACGTTGCTCGAACAACCCGTGCCCTCCGGGCCTGAGCGCCTGCCACGCCAGGTACGCGAGATAGGCCGCGCCGGCGGCCTTGAAACCGATGTAAAGCCACGGGACGGCGACGAAGACCACCGCCAACCCCACGTTGGCAAGGACCATGTAGACGACGAAGCCGACCGCGGTGCCGACCAGCGAGACCAGTCCGGCCGTGCGGCCCTGGCTGATGCTCCGAGACACCAGGTACATCATGTTCGGGCCTGGGGTCAGCGCCATTCCTAGTTCGACCAGAGCAATTCCGCTGGCTGCCGCCGATGAGATGATCACGCGCACCAGCATGTCAGACGGTTGCAGCGCTCAACCTCTCAGCTCCCACCTCAGGCTCGTTGGCGCGCACAGGGAGACCAGGTCAGTGTGCGGACCCGCTGCTGCTGGCCCAGACGTGGAGCGGCACAACCTGCAACTCGTCCCCGGCCTGCTCCGATTGGCTGCGCACGTCATCCAGGTCGGACGAGCCAATGACCTCCTGTCCTCGTCCGTCGCCCCCAGCGACCAGGTATGGGTCTCCCACTCCACCGGCCGGTCCGTTGGCCCCAACATGAGGGGTTCGTCAGCCACCTCAGCAATCCAGGTCAACAGCATCAGAGCAGTATCTCTGCAAGTCCCCGTCGCTTCATGGCAGTTCAGGCACCTCCCCTCCCCCACACACGTAGACCCGGTAGGACTCGAACCCACAACCAATGGCTGGGCCGAACAGCTGACCCGACACCCGAACGGAACGGAGATCCATTACGACTACGCCCGGAACACCACCCCTCCCCCGTCGCTCCGGAACTCCTGCTTCCGTGCGGTGGCACAGACAACGGCGAGTGCCTCTTCTGGATCACCGACCCTCAGAACGATCCGGCCGCCTGGACCATCGCCGTCAACGAAGCGTGCGGGCCACGCTGGTACACCTTCGCCGGAAGCCTCACGCAGTTTTTGGTCGCCGTACTCAGTGGCACCGCGTCCGTCCCGCAGTTCCCCAAGGACCTCTTGCAAGGTGCGATCGACTTCAGGCCTTCCCGCCTGGACCAATGGACTCCGCCCCTGCCACCCGCGACGACTCCGTCCATCCCGACGGCCGAAATCCGCAATTGGGCACGCGCGAACGGGTACGACGTTCCGATGCGGGGTCGCCTTCCGGCAGAAGCTCGGCAGGCGTGGGAGCGGGCGCACCAGTAGAGCCTCGCGGCATCCGCTGAGCAGGCCGCCTCCACTGAGCCTTCAATGGTTGGACTACGACGTTCATCGACCCTCTTCAATCCGGCGGATCGCCCCCAGCGGGAAGGGAGTTGTCCGGCTTTCCTGCTGGAATTGGCGATAGAAGTCACCCAGTTACCGCGGCGACCGGACCGTAACGAACAAGAGCTGCCGCGATCGCCTCTGGGATTCCTTCTGGGGAACCCCCTGGGCGCAGGCGCGCACAAACGATCTGCGTTCTTCAGGCTCGTACTCGTACAGGGCGACGGCCAGCCAGTTCACCAGGTGCGTGACGGCGTAGCACTGGTCGTAGGTGCGGTGCCGGTTGAAGAAGTCGACCTCGTCCTGGGCGAGCTCGAAACGTGAGGAGATGGCGAGGCCGTAGTCGGCGAAGTAGAGCCGTTGGCCGTCGGTCAGGATGTTCTCGAAGTGCGCGTCGAAGTGCAGGAGCCCGCGGGCGTTCATGAACGAGATGCCGGCTTTCAGCTCCTCGTCCACCATGGCGCAGGCCCGCTCGGCCGCCTCGTCACCGGCGCCGATCTGGACGCCCAACCAGTCATGCAGGTTCTGCGGGATGTACTCCAGAAACAGCATGAGGCTCGCCGAGGACTGCTGGAGTGCCTCGATCCGGCTGCGTACCGCCGCTCCACCTCCCCAGTAGGCGACAGCTCGTTCCACATCGGCCAGTTCCTCGGGAAGTGGCTGGCCCAGATCTGGGAGCACTCGCCAGTGGTACATCAGGGGAAAACCTTCGTAGTCCCCCGCGATCACCCAGTTCGTCGTCATGGTGTGCACGGCCAGCTCCCGCCAGGCTCCGAACCCCGGGCTGCCGATACGGCCGACGCCGTAGTGACAAAAGGCCAGAAGTCCGAACAGATTCGCCGTGGAGTGAAGGTTGTCCGGCCGTCGTTCCAGATCGGTCAGACGTATCTGCTTGACGAAGACGGAGGCACCGTCGACGTCCAGCAGCACGGTCTTCCCGCCGATCCCGGAGCCGATCGGCGTGCCACCGTCCACGAGCTCTCGCAGCCGGCGATCACTGCATAAGGACAGCGATGTCGAAGCCGTAGCGTAAGCAGCCAGTCGAGCACTACGGGACCTGTCAGGACGCTGCACATATGCCTCCAGCCGGACACCCGCCTCCGTACAACAACCTCACTGAAACCGGGCGGGAGTTACTGCCACACTTTCATGTCGAGGGCAAGGATTGGTTGGCTTGGCAACGATCACCGGCGCCGATGCCCTCCACCAACTCTCTGAGTCAGCAGGGCTATTCGCTGAGGTACTGGTGCCCCTCCCTCACTCGTCTGACGGCCGCGCCGCCTGAGGCGAAGCTAATGCAGCCGTGTTGTTGCGATGTGGACCTTGAAAGCGCAGGGGACGTTCCCCTCTGGCGCCGCCATAGCGCGCACCCCGGCGAAGGCCGATGCCGTTAGAGCAAGCGCGTGCTGAGCGAAAAAACCAGGTCGACGTAGTTCAGTGCGGTAGCCGATCAGGCGTTCATGCCCCTGAGAGAGACCCTTGCCCGAGTCGATGCAGACCTGGCCGCCGGCCGGGTTCCCGTCGCGCGCCAGCGGCTGCGCGGTCTCATCTCCTCCTTCCCGCACGACCTGACACTCCGCCGTCGTCTGGCCGAGGTGTACCGGCTCTACGGCGACGCCGCCGAGGCTGGACGCTGGATGTACCTCGAAGATGATCGGAACGCCGACGAAACCGCCGCCTTCGAGGCGCGGTACGGGTCTCCCGGGCGGCGGATGAAAGCCCTCGCCTGGCACGGGCCCGAGGCGGAGGCCGCCACCGCCTTCGCGGAGGGGCAACTGGCCGCGGTGCGGACCGGCTGCGCCGAGGAGCTGGGGCACCCCGCAGACTGGGACGACCCCGCCTCCTACCGGGACGACCTGGAAGGGAAGCACGCGGCGTCCTCGGAGCCGTGGACGGTCGGCGGCGTACTGGCGGGCGTCGGCTGTCTGGTGGCGACGCTTGTGTTCCTCGCGATCTGGGTGAATGGACTCGTTGCCCTCTTCGGCTGACTCAGGTCACCGGGGCCTGTGAGGAGCGCCGCTGAAGGTTCGGTGAGACCGTCCAGAACTGCCGTGAACGGGACACCCGGTGACGAGTGAGCTGATCTCGCGTTGTCTGGTGTGATCACGGTTTCGGAGCCGTCCTGGACAGCCCCGTTCACCGGGCTGAGTCCTCGCCTATTCGGCAAGCTGGTGACCGTACTGCGGCACAAGGGTACTGATGCGGTCCGCAAGGGCCGGCCGTGGAGTCTCCCGTTGGAGGACCGGGCTCTACTGGTCGCGGCGTACTGGCGCACGAACTTGACGATGCGTCAGCTCTCCCCGCTCTTCGGGGCGTCCCAATCGGCAGCAAACCTCATCATCGACCACCTCGGACCGCTGCTCGCGCGCCAACCCCGCAAGCGGTTCGCCAAGGACACCGTGCTCAACGCCTGCCGGGTCCCTCGCAAGCGTCAGGGAGCTGGTGCAGTGCCGGCGTCGTAGGTGGCGCGGGCGGTGGTGATGTCGGCTCGGTGGCGTTCCGCCCAGCCGACGAGCCCGGTGAGGGTTGCGTGGAGTTCGCGGGCCATGGGCGTGAGGCTGTATTCCACCTTGGGTGGCACGGTGGGGTAGACGGTCCGGATGAGCAGGCCGTCGCGTTCCAGCTTGCGCAGGTTCAGGGTGAGCATTCGCCGGCTGATGCCTGTGATGGTGCGTTCCAACTCGGTGAACCGGATGGGTCCATGTGCGGCGGCGACGAGGATTCCGATGCTCCATTTGCCCGCGACGTGGTCGAGGACCTCGGTGAGCGGGCACGCCTCGTTGCTGACCTGGCCGGACACATCGGTGTGACTGCGTGACATGAAAGTGCCTCCTTCCGCCGCGCGTCATGGTTACAGACGATGACTGCTGTAACAAGTCGTGCACCATTGGAAGGGGTTCCCGTGCGGCGAACCAACTCATCAGCACAGACATCGCGTTGGACGGCACTGGCCGTGCTCTGCGCCGGGCAGTTGATGGTCATCCTCGACGGGACCGTCGTGAACGTGGCGCTGCCGACCATCCAGCAGGACCTCGGTTTCTCCTCGTCGGGCCTGGCCTGGGTGGTCAACGCCTATCTCGTCCCCTTCGGTGGCCTGCTGCTGCTTGCCGGACGGCTCGGCGACCTCATCGGGCGCAAGCGCGTCTTCGTCGCCGGCCTGGGCATCTTCACGACTGCCTCGCTGCTGTGCGGTGTGTCCCAGGACCCGGCGATGCTGCTCGCCTCTCGCTTCGCCCAGGGCATCGGGGGCGCGGTGACCTCTGCCGTCACGCTCGGCATGGTCGTAACTCTGTTCCCGCTGCCGAAGGAGCGGGCCAAGGCCATCGGTGTCTACAGCTTCGTCCAGTCCGCCGGCGGCTCGATGGGCCTCCTCGCCGGCGGCGCCCTGACGCAGACCATCAGCTGGCACTGGATCTTCTTCGTCAACGTCCCGATCGGCATCGCGGCCGCCACGATGGCCGCACGCGTACTCGCGTCCGAGCACGGTGTCGGCCTCGACAAGGGGACTGACGCCGTGGGCGCGCTCCTGGTCACCTCCGCACTGATGCTCAGCGTCTACACGATCGTCGAGACGACGAACTACGGCTGGACTTCGGCGCACACGCTGAGCTTCGGCGCCGTGACACTCGCCCTGCTTCTGGCATTCGTCGCCCGCCAGGCGAAGGCGAGTCACCCGCTCCTGCCGCTGCGTGTGTTCCGGTCGCACAACGTCTCGGGGGCGATGGGCATCCAGGCCCTCATGGTGGCCGGCATGTTCAGCTTCCAGTTCCTGTGTGTCCTCTACCTGCAGAGGGTGCTCGGCTTCGACGAGATACACACCGGCCTCGGCATCTTCCCGGTCTCGGTCGCGATCGGCGCGCTGTCCCTCGGCCTCTCGCCCAAGCTGATCGCGCGCTTCGGCCCCCGTGCCGTACTCCTGCCAGGACTCGCCCTCATCACGACGGGTCTCGCCGCGCTGGGCCGCGTACCGGCAGACGGGAGCTACATCGTGAACGTCCTGCCCGCGCTGCTGCCGCTCGGCATCGGCTTCGGTCTAGCGATGCCGTCGCTGGCCACACTTGCGATGTCGGCGGCTACGCCCCAGGACTCGGGGATCGCCTCCGGCATGTTCAACACCATGCAGCAGATCGGCAGCGCGTTCAGCCTTGCGGTCCTCAGTGCGCTGGCCACCTCACACACGGATGCCCTGCTGGGCCACGGCGCAAGCACCGCCTCGGCACTCACGGGTGGTTACCAGCTTGCCTTCCGTATCGGCTCGGGCCTCGTCGCCGTCGCTCTCCTCCTCTCCGCCACCCTGCTGCGATCCTCCGCCACGGCACATCCTCCGGCGGCCGAGACGAAGCCGGTCGCCGAGAACGCCGCTCGCTGACGGACTGGAACGGCTCAGCGCCGACTGCTGCCGGACCATGGCCCCCGCGGGTGGCATGTGCGCGGGCAAGAGCCCCGTCGGCCTGGGCGGAAGCCTCGTAGCGGACAAGCTTCGCCGGTGCACCGAACGTCGCCGTGTCTGCGTCGAATTCTTCATCGCCCTCTCCGCTGCGATCATCACCAGTCGCACCCCCGTCCGTAGTGGGTAGAAGATCGGGGGGCTGAGGGGGGTGTGCAATGGATGCAGCACAGCGAGCGATGGCTACGGCGCAGAGTGCGGGCAAGGCGCGGAAGAAGCGTGTGCGCCGGGTGTCGCCCGGGTGGACTCGGATTCTGGGCGTTCTGCTGATCGTGGTGTCCGTGATCTCGGCAGCGCTTTGCTACCTCGCGTTCACCCAGTGGCTGCCCTCCGACCGTGAGCGCTTCCGGGACTTCCAGGCCGCCCGGCCGTGTCCCGCTCATGCGACCGATCAGGTCCGGGCGGAGACGGACTGCCTGGGCACCTGGCAGTACACCGTCGAGAAGACGGTGATCAAGCACGGCGGGAAGAGCTCTACGTATCAGGCCACCATCAAGGGCGGACCCTCCTCGCACAGAGTCGTGGACTTCGGTGACCCGGATCCGCTCCTGGAGACACTGAAACCCGGCGACAAAGTCACCGGCACCATCTGGCGCGGCACCATCGTGGTGCTCAGAAAGGACGGCGTCCGGCAGAACACCTCCAGAGCGCCCCGCGACGAGCTTCAGATGAACGCCGGCCTGGGGCTGGCAGCAGGGCTTCTCGCGGGCCTGACGTTCGTCTTCGGCGCGGTGCGCATGGTCAGGCCCCGTACTCTCGCGCCCTTCACCTGGGAACCGTACGGACGGCGGATGGCCTTCACCATCGCCGGCGTCTGCATCGGGGTGGGGCTCCTGACGGTGTGGACCGGGATTCCCTGGCCGACCGTGCCTGCCGTGGCCATACCGGTCGTGGTGTGCGTGGCGGTAGTGATGTACCGCAGCCTGCGGAGGGGCGCCGAAGGCCGGACGTGACGCGACTGCGCCAACGCACCTCGTTTCGGGACCTCGACATTTAGGCTCAGGGTTCATGATCCTGCTGAGCGATCCCCGAGTGATCAACATCCCGGTGCAGGACTGTGGCGAGCCACTCGTGGAGATCACGTCGTTCCGGGAGATCTCGCTCGACGCGCGGGAACGGGATGAAGCCGGCGCATACGGCCGGGTCAGGATCGGCGTACTCGAGCGTCTGAGCCTGGCCTCCCGGCACCTTTCCGACGGCGTCGGGTTCCTCGTCATCGAAGGTCACCGCAGCAGTGCCGAGCAGAGCCGTCGGTTCGCCCTTCAGGAAGACCGTCTCCGCCGATACGGCATCACCGACCCCGCCGAACTGCGGCGCCGCGCCAGCGCCTTCGTCTCCCCCTTGGAAGTGGCCCCGCATTGCGCAGGCGCGGCGCTCGACCTGACGCTCATTGATGCCCAGGGCGTCGAGCTGGACATGGGTGGCCCCGTCAACGGCCACCGGACCGGAGACGATGAACACTGCCCAATGGACACTCCAGGGATCTCGAGCACAGCACGCCGCAATCGCGATCTCCTGGCCCAGGCCATGAGGAGCGCGGGATTCATCAACTACCCCACCGAGTGGTGGCACTGGTCCTACGGCGACCGCTATTGGGCACTGATCACCAAGGCCGATAACGCCATCTACGGACCGCGTTGACCCGTTTGGCCAACTCGTGGCGAGCGCGGACCGCGGTCTGCGAACCGCCGACATCTCCTCCTCTCCAACCTAGCTTTTGCGTGCCGTGAAGCGGGCCAACTCCCATGGGTCGTGTGCGCTGAACACCGTGACCTCATCCGCGTGGTTGCGGCGGAGGGTGCGCAGTCGGTCTCGGGTCGCGTCGTGAGCTGTGACGTCGGTCTGTGCTCCCAATTGGACCGGTTCGAGGACGGGATGGGAACAGGGCGGTGTGTGCTCGAGTTCGCCGTGATACATGTACGCGTCGCCCGCGTGCAGCAGCCACCGTCCGTCGCTGTCGCGCACGGCGACACCCGCGTGTCCTGCCGAGTGACCAGGCAGCGGCACCAGCAGCAACTCGCTTGTCAGCCCCTGGGGTTGCGACAGGCCAGAGAAGCCGTACCACTCCGCGCGGTCCGCGGCCCGTGCAGGTGTGAGGCGCGGGTTGTGCGCCCGGTGTGCCGGCATGAAGCGGTCGAGGCTGTGCCGGTGGTGCGCTGCCGTGGGGTCGGTGACGGCCCGGTACTCGTCGGGGTGGACGTGTACTTGGGTGTGAGGGAAGTCCGGCAGTCCGCCCGTGTGGTCGCGGTGCAGGTGGGTGAGCACGATGTGCCGCACGTCCTGAGGCGCGTACCCGAGGTCTGCGACTTGGCGCAGCGCGCTCTCCTCGGGGTTGAGCGCGGGCTGGGCGTACGCGACCCAGTCCGCGCCCAGCGACCGGTCGGGGTGTTGGAGGTCGGCGGTGCCGATGCCCGTATCGACCAGGATCAGTCCGTCCGAGTCCGTCTCGATGAGCAAGCAATGGCAGGCAACAGCAACGGCAACGGCCCGTTCACGATTCGCGGCTCCGACCGGAAATTCGTCGCCGACCGGAAGTTCGTCGCCGACCGGAAGTTCGTCGTCGAGCGGTGGAATCTCGCGGAGAGAACCGCAGTTGAGGTGATGGATACGCACAAGGCCCCCTGGAGGCGAGCTGGTGGGGTGTTCTCGACCGACGTTAGGAGTGGCCTTCGTGACTCACCAAACCGTTGGACACACACCAGCCGGTGATCAGGGCGGCCCGCTGGCCGACTGTCCGGACAGCGCCCTCGTTCCGCCCGGCCATGAACCGCATTGCCCAATCGACATCACCCTCGCCGCACTGGGCGGCCGGTGGACGCCGCTGGTGGTCCGCGAGTTCCTACGTCGCGATCAGGCCTCATACTCCGAGCTGTCCGCCGCCCTGCCCGCCCTCTCGGACAAGGTTCTCTCGGACCGGCTGGCCCAATTGACTCGCGCGGGAATCATCGAGCGTCACCGCACTCCGGGCTGGCCTCCCCGTGTCCGTTACGTTCTGACCAGCCAGGGCCGGGCGCTGGAACCGGTGGTGCGCAGCATGTGGGAGTGGGGCACTGCGCGACGGGACGCCCTCGGGCAGTCGCCAGACTCGCCGAGCACGGCCTGATCCTCCTCTCAGCCCGACGGTTCAACGGCCTGACTCTTCTCTCGGCCCGACAGTTCACACACCTTGGCACGTTCTGTCATCCAGGCATATGTTGCCGGGTACGGCCGTCGTGGCGGGAATCGTCCGGCGGCGCATCCCGCCATCGAGGAGTGCGCATCGACATGTCTCGTACCCATCTGGTGACCGGAGCCGCCTCCGGTATAGGGAAGGCCACCGTGGAGCGGTTGCGTGGCGCGGGGCACCGGGTCATCGGCGCCGACCTCAAGGGCACCGACATCTCGGCCGACCTCGCCACCCCCGAAGGGCGAGCCGAACTGGCCGAGCAGGCTGCCGAGTTGACGGGCGGACGGCTCGACGCCGTGATCGCCTGCGCCGGTCTGTCCCAGTTCAACCCGCTCACCGTGCGGGTCAACTGCTTCGGCGCCTTCGCGACCCTCACCGGGCTCCGCCCGCTGCTCGCCGCCGGTACCGATCCGCGTGCCGTCGTGATCTCCTCGGTCGCCTCCGTGCACCCCGCCGACCAGGCCATCGTCGACGCCGTGCTCGCCGATGACGAGGACGCCGCCGTCGCCGCCGCCCAGGCCGCCGCCGACCGGGGCGAGGGCCACATGATCTACGGCTCGTCCAAGCAGGCCGTCGCCCGCTGGCTGCGCCGCACCGCCGTCAGCGAGGAGTGGGCGGGCGCGGGTATCCCGCTCAACGCCATCGCACCCGGCACCATCGTCACGCCCATGACCCAGCCGATGCTGGACGACCCCAAGATGCGGGCCGTCGTCGACGCCAGCGTGCCCATGCCGCTGCACGGGCACGCCACGCCCGAGCAGGTAGCGCCGCTGCTGGAGTGGCTGACCTCGCCGGAGAACACACATGTCACCGGACAGGTCGTCTTCATCGACGGCGGCGCCGACGCGGTGCTGCGTGGGGACGGTGCCTGGTGACTCTCGCACAGCACACCCTGACGCGTTCCGTCGTGCTCCCGGCCGCCCCCGCCGACGTCTGGTCGGTGATCGGTGACTTCCACCGGCTCGGCCACTGGCACCCGTACGTACCCGAGTCCACCGTCGACACCGACGACCCGGACGTCCGGGTGTTCAGCGTCGAGGGCAAGGTGGTCGCCCGGGAGAAGCTGCTCGGGTCCGGCTCCGAGGGCCACACCTCCTACACGTACACCGTCCTCGACCCGATGCTGCCGATCACCGACTACGTGGCCACCCTCGCCGTTCGGCCGCACGGCGAGGGCTCCGAGGTCGTCTGGTCGGCCCGGTATCGGGCCACCGAGGAGACTGCGGTCCAGGTCGAGGCGGTCTTCGGTGACGGTACGTACGGCACGGGACTGGCAGCGCTGCAGGCGAAGTTCGGCTGAGCCGCCCGGGTGTCGGTCGGCCGGGATACCCCGGCCGGCCGTACCCACCACCGTGGCCATACCCGTCCGGTCGTGCGCGGCGGGAGCGATGTACGCGGCCTACGGAAACCAGCCGAAGCCGGCCGGCACGCGCAGCCAGTACACGCCACCAGCCGTCACGACGGCCTCCGCCCACCAGAGCACCTGCCGCCCCGCCCCTCCACACCGGCCGACGGCATCCGCTGACATGCCGTCTATGGCGTAATGAGCCGCTCAGCCGGCGGTTCACGTCATCTTGTGCGGAGGCGTTGAAGGGCGCGCGGGCAGCGGGAAGGGCGTGGCGGGACGGGTCATGGGCGAGGCGAGCGTGGACCGGTCGGAGGGTTTCGGCGAGCGGCTGCTCGGCGTGCTGCTGGACAGGGCACAGCTGATGTCGCCGCAGTTGATCGCGCCGCTGATCGCTGAGGAGGTCGCCAGGATCGGCGGCCGCGACGTCTCCATCCTGCTCCAGGACTACGCGCAGGAGTTGCTGGTGCCTCTGCCGGGGCGGAAGCTGCACGTCGGCCAGCCCCAGCCGGTGGCCGACTCCTCCGCCGGACGGGCCTTCCTTCTCGCCGATGTCGTCGAGGTTCCGCAGGCCCATGGCGGCGTGCGGATGTATCTGCCGCTGCTGGACGGCAGTGACCACGTCGGTGTGCTGGTCCTGACCCTGGACACGGTCGGCGACGACGACCGGCGGCTGCTGCGCCGGCTCGCCGGGCTGGTCGCGGACATGCTGATCACCAAGAACGCCTACACCGACCAGTTCTTCCAGGCCCGGCGCCGGGAGCCGATGAGCCTGTCCGCGGAGATGCAGTGGAGCCTGCTGCCGCCTCTGGCGATGTCCGTGCCGCAGGTCGAGGTGGCCGGCATCCTCGAACCCGCGTACCGCGTGGCCGGTGACAGTTTCGACTACGCCCTCAACGACAGCATCCTGCACATGGCTGTCATCGACGCGATGGGCCACGGCCTGGACGCCGCCACGATGGCGACCGTCGCCATCGGCGCCTACCGCCATGCCCGGCGCGTGTTCGTCAGCCTGGAGGAGAAGTACGCGTTCATGGACAGCGCCGTCTCCCGGCAGTTCGGGCCCGACCACTTCGTCACGGCGCAGCTGATGCATCTCAACATCGCCAACGGTGAGCTGGAGATGGTCAACGCGGGCCATCCCGCGCCGCTGCTGATCCGTGACGGCCGGGTCGTACGGCAGCTGGACAGTGCGACGACACTGCCCGTCGGATTCGGAGGTGAGCTGCCCCAGATCAGACAGCACGTGCTCCGACCGGGCGACCGGGTGTTGTGTTACACCGACGGCATCATCGAGGAACACATCGCCGGCGGAGAGCCGTTCGGGGAGGACCGCCTCATCCAGTGCGTCAACCGCCTCGCGGAGGAGCCGCCCGGCCGGGTGCGGGCGGACGTGAGCCGGCTCTCTCGTGCGCTGAAGGCCGAACGGGGCGGGAGCACCAGCGACGACGCCACCCTGTTCATGATCGAGTGGCACGGGGGCGCCGCCGACCACCTCGCGGTCGTCGACTGAGCGACCCGTTCTGGGGCGCCGTGTCCGTGGCGCACGGCATCGCCGATCACCAGCGCACCGGCAGTCGGCTCAGCCCGCGCAGCAGGCTGGGGCGCCAGTCGGGCGTGGGGTCGCCCTCGACGGCCAGGTCGGGGAAGCGGTCGAGGAGTGCGCGGAGCGCGAGGTTCGCTTCGAGGCGGGCGAGTGGCGCGCCGAGGCAGTGGTGGATGCCGTGGCCGAACGCGAGGTGGGAGCGGGTCAGTGCCGGGTCCCGGTGGATGTCGAAGCGTTCCGGGTCGGGGAAGCGGGCGGGGTCGCGGTTGGCGGAGGCGAGGGAGATGACCACGCGCGCGCCCTTGGGGATGTGGGTGCCGGCGATGGTGACGGGTTCGGCGGTGTAGCGGTAGGTGCCGGCCGGGGTGGGCGGTTCGAAGCGCAGTGTCTCCTCCACGGCGTTGTCCACCAGGGCCCCGTCGGCGCGCAGGGCGGCGAGCTGGGCGGGGTGGGTGAGCAGGAGATGGACGGCGTTGGCGATGAGGTTGACCGTCGTCTCATGCCCGGCGACGAGCAACAGGAAGGCCATGCCGATCAGTTCCTCGTCGGTGAGGTGGTCGGTGTCCTCGGCGTGGTCACCGTCCTTGTTGTGGTGGCCGCCCTCGTCGTGGTCGCCGTCCTTGTTGTGGTCGCCGCCCTTGTTGTGGTCGCCGCCCTCGGCGTGGTCGCCGCCCTCGGCGTGGTCTCCCTTGTTGTGGTCACCGCCCTCGGCGTTGGCCCGCACGAGTGCGTGCAGCAGATCGCCTTCCGCGGCGTCCTCGACGTGGCGCTTCTCCTCGATCAGGCCGGCGAGGTAGACCGCCATCTCCTGGGCAGCCAGGCCCGAGGTCTCCGGTTCGCCGATGGCGAGGATCTTCGCGGTCCAGGCCCGGAAGGTGTCGTGGTCGACGCCGGGGACACCGAGCAGTTCGCAGATGACGGTCAGCGGCAGGGGGAAGGCAAAGGCGTCGATGAGGTCGGCGCGGCCCAACGGGCCCATGGCGTCCAGGAGTTCGTCCGCAGCCTCCTGGACGCGCGCCCGCAACGCCTTGATGCGGCGCGCGGTGAACTCGCGCGCCACCAGCGAACGCAGCCGGGTGTGGTCGGGCGGGTCGGTCTGCAGCATGTTGCGGCCAATGGAGTACAAGCCATCGCTGTCGTACTCGGCCGAGTGCCGGACGTCGTGGCACATCCGCGCGTCCGCGAGGGCGGCTCGGGCCTCCTCGTGGCCGAGGATCATCCACGCGGTGTCCCCGGTCGGGAAGCGGACGTGGTGGACGGGTCCCTCGGCGCGCAGGGCGCGGAAGGCCGAGTAGGGGTCGACGGCGAAGTCTGCGGTCCAGGCCGCCAGTTCCTCGGTGTGCTGAACGGGCGGCTCGGCTGACGGTTGACCGGACGGCTGAGCAGGCATGGAGAACTCCTCTGAAGTGGGGACTACTCCCCGTTTCATCGTCCGGGCGACCCTAACAGGAACCGGGGACCGCTCCCCAGACCCTGTACGGTTCGGTACGTGAGAAAGGACGCGCAGCGCAACCGCGAGCTGGTGCTCGCCTCCGCCCGACAGGTGTACGCCGAGCAGGGCGTCGAGGCCCCCCTCGACGTGATCGCCCGCCGCGCCGGCGTCGGCAACGCCACCCTCTACCGCCGCTTCCCCGACCGGGCCGCCCTGATCGAAGCCGTCTTCCACGCGACGCTGAGCGCCGTGATCGACGCCGGCGAGGAGGCACGTCAGGCCGAGGACCCCTGGGCCGGCCTGAGCGCCTACCTCGACCGCGTCTTCACCGTGCTCGCCGCCGACCGGGGCGCCAACGACCTCATGACGACAGGCATCCAAGGCGTACCGACCCTGGAACGCCTGCACGTCCACAATGCCGAGACCCACCGCGTGCTCCTGGAGCGCTGCCACCACCAAGGCCTCGTACGCACGGACGTCGTCACCGAGGACCTGCTGCTCACCCTCGCCGCACTAGGCCGCGCCGCACCCGCACTGGAGACAGCCGTCCCCGGCTCATGGCGCCGCCCACTCGCGCTCCTCCTCGACGGCCTACGCGCCGAGGGCGCCCACACTCTGCCCACGGACCCGCTCACGGCGGACCAACTAGCGTCAGTCCTGGGCGAGATGAACCATCCCCGGAACTGACGCCGGCCTGTCACCGATGGAGGTCGCTCCCCACACTCGCCCGCACGGCAGGCCTGTAGGTTCACGATCATGAAACCGTCGAACGACAGCATCACCGACCAGGCCCCGGCCGATCCGGCCGCCACAGAGGACATGCTGGCCAACCAGCCCATCGGCTATTGGAGCGGTCTCGTCCATGAGGCTGTCACTCGGCATCTGCGTGACGCCATGGCCAGGATCGATGTCACCCAACCCCAGTACTGGGTCCTCAACCGGGTCAACGCCGGCCCCACGACGCCGAGCCGCGAAGAGGTCATCGCCCAACTGACTCCCCTGGCGGACGGGCCACATGAAATCGCCCGCGTCATCGACCAGTTGCTCCACCGCGGCTGGCTACGGAGCGACACCGGAAAGGACCTGCACCTCACCGACGCCGGGGAGGCTGCCAGAGTCCGGCTGCGCGCGATCGCCACGGAGCTGCGCGCTGACGTCCACAGAGGCATCAGCGACGAGGAGTACGTGGCCGCGCTCAAGGTGCTACGCCGAATGCTCGCCAACGTCGAGGCACCGGGCGAGTCCTAGCCGCTTCGTCACCGTAGGCCTGCGACCGTGGTGTGGGTGGTGCCGCGTGTGCTGGGGGCTGAGTCTCCCGTTAGCCCGGCGGCCGATGGCAGGGCGCGTGGGTTGGTCCGCCGTGCCGGCTTGGTCCCGAGGAGAGGTGCCGCGCAGAAACGGACGCACGGGAGGCGATGTGGAACCCGACCAGCCAGACACCTCGCGGCACGCGACGGAAACCCCGTCGAGGCTGGGGCGCAGAACCTTCCTGGAAGCCTGCGCCGGCGCGGGACTTGCCACAGCCACGGCAACCGCCTGCGCCCCCTCCTCCTCAGCCCGTGACACCGCCCGGGCGGCCGCCTCTCACCTGCCCGAGGCGGAACGGGAACTCACCGGGACGGCCGACTGGCGCATCCGGTCGCGCGGCGCCGACATGGCCATCGTCGGTTACGCGGACCAGGTGAGCGTGACCCCGGGCGAGGAAGTCGGTCTGCACGTCTCCACGACCGCGCCGTCCTTCCGCGTCTCGGCCTTCCGCGTCGGCTGGTACGGCGGAACCCAGGCCAGACTCGTCTGGTCGTCCAAGCGCATCAGGGGCCGCGTCCAGCCCGAATCCCGTCTCCTGTCCGGCACCCGCACGATCCGCACCCAGTGGCCGCGCACGACGGCTTTCAGCACAGAGGGATGGCCGGAGGGCGCGTACCTGCTGCGTCTGGACACCGAGGACGGCCACCAGCGCTACATCCCGCTCATCGTCCGTTCCACGCAGGTCAAGGGCCGTACGGTCCTGATGCACGCCCCCGCCACCTGGCAGGCGTACAACCACTGGGGTGGCTACAGCCTCTACGCGGGGCCCTCCGGCGATTACGACAACAGGTCCCTCGCCGTCAGTTTCGACCGGCCCTACGACGCGGACGGCGCGGAGAAGTTCAGGGTGTACGAGCGGGCGGCGGTCGTCCTGGCCGAACGGCTCGGCATCCCGCTCGCCTACACCACCGGGATGGACGTGCACCGCGACCCGAACCTCCTGCACGGGGCGACCGCCGTCATCTGCCTCGGCCACGACGAATACTGGACCCCTCAGCAACGTCAGCACGTCACGAGCGCCCGCGACGCCGGCACCAACGTGGCCTTCCTCGGAGCCAACACCTGCTTCCGCCGGGTCCGCCTGGAGCAGGACGGGTCACGGACCGACCGACAGGTGGTCTGCTACAAGTCGTCCTTCCAGTCCGACCCCTCCTACTCGAAGCAACCCGCCCTGGTGACCACCGACTTCCGTGAATCTCCGGCACCCGACCCGGAGTCGTCCCTGACGGGAGTCCTGTACGAGGGCTACCCGACGGACGCGCCGTACGTCGTCCACTCGGCGAACCACTGGCTCTACGAGGGAACGGGCACGCGCGCCGGCGAGGGCTTCGACCATCTGGTCGGCGTGGAGTACGACCGCGTCACCCCTGAAGCGCCCACCCCGGAACGACTGGAGATCACGGCCCACTCCCCCTTGACGTGCAAGGGCAAGCGCAGCCACGCCGATTCGGCCTACTACACGCTCCCCAGTGGCGCCGGCGTATTCGCGACCGGCACCATGCGCTGGGTCGAAGGCCTGATGGCAGGCACCCCCGACGGAGGCCGCTCCCACGGCATGGACACCCGCACCCGCAACTTCGTCACCCGCACAACAGAGAACCTGTTCCGCGCCTTCGCCGAGGGCCCGGCCGCCCGCCACCGACCAGCACCGCGAGGCAATGTGACGGAGGTGTACAAGCCGACGCGTGACAGCAATCTCGCGGGCCGTTGACCCATGCGGGACCGAGGCACATGGTCAGTGGGTGACCGCGTCCGGGTCGTCGAGTTCGTGCAGGCCCGCCGGGTTCTCGTCGGCCAGGATCTCTCCCGTCGCCGTGACGAAGCGCTGGGCGTGGCCTCGGTGGACGCACAGGAGTTGGGTGCGGGTGGCGGTTCGGTCGCGGTGTACGGCCAGGGCCGGGCCGTATTTGCTGTTGTGGGACGGGAGTTCGGCATCCGCCGTCCAATTGGTACCGTCGAAGGAGGACCACCAGAGTTGTTGGCGGGCGGGGTCTCGGTGGACGCAGATCAGTTTGCCGTCGAATTCGCCGAGGCCGATGTTGCTGCGGGTGCGGTGACCCGGCAATGCGCCCTCTGAGGTCCAGGTTGTGCCTCGCAGGTGGCTCCAGTGGATCGCGCCGTCCTTGGGGTTGCTGTGGAGCAGGTGCAGTGCGCCGTCGTACACCGCCAGTGCCGGGGACCTCGTCGTGGCGCCGCCGGGGACGGGTGTGGGGGTGGTCCAGGTGTGGCCGTCCTGGCTGGTGGTGGTCATGATCTGCTGGCCGGCTTCGGCATAGGCGAGGTGCAGGGTGTCCTGGTAGACGGCCAGCGCCGGGCCGTAGACACTCTCGGCGTACGGGATCGGCTGGTCCGGGCTCCAGGTGCTGCCGTCGTACGAGGTCAGGGCCATGCCCCAGGAGCCCGAGCCGCCACGGTGTGCGCAGTACAGCCGGTCCTTGTACACCGCCAGGGCCGGGCTGCCCAGAGTGTGGTGGGAGGGGAAAGGCTGGTCGTCGGTCCAGCTGCCGTCCGCGTGGTGGGCGGTCCACCACAGGGCGGGGTCGTCGCCCTCGCCCTGGTACACGCAGTACAGGTCGTCGCGGAAGACGGCCAGGGCCGGTGTCTCGGAGGCGTAGCGGGAGGTCAGGGGGCGTTCCGTTCCCCAGCCCGCGCCCGGCTCGTACACACTGAACCACAGGCCGGTCTCGCGTGGCGGGGCGTCGAGGGCGGTGGGAGCGAGGAGGGTGGGGGCGGACCACGGTGAGACGAGTTCGCAGCCGGCGCCCTGGGCCGTCGCCCGGATCCGATCGGCGCGTGCGGGCAGTCGTGCGGCGACGGCTTCGGCGACGTCGGCGGGGAGGGCTCCGGCGAGCACATCCCTCAACAGGCCAGGGAACGCGGTGGTGGCGGGGGGTGTGAGGTGGTCTACGGAGCGTTGGTCGAGACGCAGCGCGAAGCCCCAGTCCAGCAGGCGGACGGAGGCGGCCGCCCCCAGCTCCGCGAGTTCCTTGGCCGCTTGTTCTGCCCGGTGGACGGCCTGCGGCGAAGGGGCTGGTGCCGTGCTGTTGTGCCGCCCGGGGGCGGTGCCTTCGATCGTCATGGTGTCTCCCTGCGTGCTGGGTCGTGGCCCGGACGGATCGGTACGTCGACGAGAGCCGCCCCGAGCCGGACATGGACGTTGATGCGCTTCACACGTCGTACGGCAGCGGGTTGATCCGGTCGCCGACGCTGATCGTCCCGCCGCGCACCACCTCGGCCCGTAGCCCGCCGCGGTGCAGCAGGCCACGGATCAGGCCGGGGCGTACCAACTGTTCGAGGCGGGCGCAGGGTTCGCTGAGTTTGAGTCCGCGCAGGATCACCGCGCCGATCTGGAACTGCCGGTCCACCAGCGGGTTGAGCCGGATGTCGCGGCAGACCAGGTTGCGGCGGCATTCGGCGGGGGTGAGTGTGATGCCGTGTTCGTGGGCCAGGGCGTCGAGGGCCTCGGCCTCGATGAGGGTGACGTCGCAGACCCCGGACGCCCGGCCCTGCCCCCGACGCCGGGGTCTGGGGCCTTCGCCGGCCCAGTAGTTGCGGTCCCCCTCCAGGCCTCGGCCGGTGACCGCGCCGGCCTGCACGACCTCGTACGTCGGATCACCAGTACGCGCGGCGAGGTGCAGGGAGGTGACCCGGCCGGATGCGGTGGGCGGCGGGTTCTGTGCCACGGGCGGTTCACCCCTTCAGGAAGTGCTCCGTGAGGGAGCGGAGCGTGCGGAACTGGTCCACGTCGATCTGGTCGAGCTGCAGTTCCCGGCCGATGAGGTCTTCGAGGAGCAGGACGAACTCCATGAAGCCCAGCGAGTCGATCAGCCTGTTCTCGATCAGGTCGAAGTCTTCCGGGATGTCCTCGACGGTCGGGTTGCGTTCGCGCAGCCAGTCCACGAGCGGCTGGGTGACGGCGTCGGCGTCCATGTCATCTCTCCTGGATCCGGTGCGGCACTGGGGACTTGCGCGTGTGCGATGCGGTGTGGAGGGCGCGGGCGCTCTCGTACTCCTGGCGGATCCGGGCCACGGTGACGGCTGCCGGGTGCGGGGCGGTGACGCGGGTGCAGGACCGGCCGCAGTACATGGCCATCTCCTCGATACGTCCGGTGGTGCCGGCGCCCGGGGCCGCCGCGCTGTAGCGGGGTACGGGGTACGGCCGGCCGTCCACCCGGGTGGTGGCGATGAAGGTGGCCGGGGCGCGATCCGCCGTGGTGGTAAGGGAGTTGCGCAGGACGCGGTGCGGGCGGTGTGGCCAGCCGATCTCGAAGAGGGAGGTGATGAGGGTGTCCTCGGCCACCGCCTCGACCACGCGCCGTTTGAAGTCCGGGTGCGCGGTGGATTCCACGGTCGGGACGAACAGGGTTCCGGCCATGGCTCCGTCCGCGCCGCGAGCCACTGCGTCGGCGAGGTCCTCGCCGGTGGCGATCCCGCCGGCGACGGCGAGGACGGCGTGCGGGTGGCGGGCTCGGACAGCGGCGAGCACGGAGTCCACGGGCTGCGCGCCTAGCAAGTGGCCGCCGGCTTCGGTGCCTTGGAGCACCAGGGCGTCCGCTCCCCGCGCGAGGGCGGTGTCGGCATCGGGGACGGTGCCCACCTGGACCACGAGCGGGTGTCCGGTGGCCCGCACGGCGTCGAACACGTCGGCCTCGGGGAGTCCGAAGGCGGTGACGAAGCCGTTGCGGGGCAGTTCGGGCAGGACGGCCCGGAGTTGGTCCAGGCAGCCGGCCGGTCCGGTGACCTCGGGAATCACGTTCACCCCGAACGGGCGGCCGCCAACGGCAGCCGCCACCTGCCGGACCAGCCGGACGGCCCGTGCGGGCGGTTCCCTGTACAGGGCGAGGGTGCCGCCCGCCCCGGCCCGGGACACTTCGGCGCACAGGGCGGGACCGGCGACCGCGCCCATTCCGGCTTGCAGCAAAGGCAGTTCGAGCCCGAGCAGCGTGGCCAGCCGGGTCACGCGCGCTCCCCCGCCCGCCGTACCGCGTGGTGCGCGGCGGCCAGGTCCCCGTCGAAGAGTTCATTCAGGGCGTGCACCCAGCGTTCCAGGCCGAAGGCGACGCAACCGGTGAAGGCGGGACGGCCCGCGTGGCCGATCGCGCGGCGCTCACCGAAGAAGTTGCGGTGGTTGTTGGTGGAGGCGATGGCGGTGCCGTCGGTGTGGAGGTACTCCTCCTTGACCGGGGCGAGCAGCTGCATGACGGTGCGGGCGCCGTCCTTCTGGAAGAAGGGGTCGGTGGCGGGCTGCCGGTCCAGCGTGAGGCCGAGCGACGCACCGAACGCGAGGATCCGCTCCCGGTGCCGGTCGAGGTGGGCCCGTACGGCTTCGGCGGAGCCGACGCATACGATCTCCCGCATAGTGAAGCCCCAGAGCCTGCGCAGTCCGTCGTGGTGGTCCTCGTTGCGGAAGCACTGCGCGCGGGTGCTGATCAGTACGGGGGTGTCGGCGGTGGTGCCGGTGAGGTGCACGAAGCAGCCGTAACAGGCTGCGGAGGGCAGGAGGTGGGTGGCGTCGGCGAGGTCGGCGGCGGGCAACGCACTGGCCTCGGAGGGGGCCGCCGCGTGATCGGCCAGGCGGTCGGCCCGGATCCGGGTGACCGGGCTGCCCAGGTGCGGGAAATTGCGGAAGTAGTCGAGGGTCCGCAGGTCGTCGGCGCGTAACAGCGGTGGGTAGCTCTGCTGACGGGCTCCGGTCTCGGTGCCCCAGCGGGTGAACACCGCGTCCAGGGCGTCCTTCAGTACGACGGCCGGTTCGTCGAGGGTGACCAGTCCGTCCCGTACCGACCAGCTGTTTCCGGTCTCCCTGATGGTCACGTGGTCGGTGTCAGGCATCGAACACCCCGATCCGGCGGAAGAACCCGTTCGTCTTATGGAGGACCTTGGCGTGGGCGGCCTGCCGCGCTGGGTGGGCGAGCAGGCGTCCACGCAGGGCGAGCCCGTCGGGGAGGCCGGCGTCGCGGTAGACGGCGGGGTTGTAGAAGGACGCGATGCTGGTGGTGAGGTAGCGGCCGAGGTAGATTCGCAGGTCGTCCCGGGCGGCGTCGTCGAGACCGGCGTCGAGGAGGCGCTCCCACAGCAGTTGCACCAGGCGGCAGCCGAAGGCGATGTGCCGGGACTCGTCCTGGTGGTGCAGCCTGTTGATGTGCCGGATGGTCGGGTGCAACCTGCCGTCGGCGGCCAGGTGCACGTTGTAGTGGTCGACGATCTGCTCGAAGATCAGGATCCGGGCGAAGACGAGGAAGTTCTCGACCGCCGGGTCACGCGGGGCCTCGGGCAGTTTGATCGACTTGTCGGGGTAGATCTTGCCGGCGTACTTGAGGCAGAAGGTGGCGAAGAACCACATGTGGTCGTTCTCCTCACCGACGAAGTGGTGGAAGAACTCGGAGGGCAGCTCGAAGCCGGGCATGTGGATGCGCCGGGTGACCTCGATGAGCAGTTCGCGGATGCCGTGCACGTTGAGGCTGTAGAAGTTGACGCTCTCCCACCGGCTCAGGGCATGGAGCTGGGCGGGGCTCAGCTCGTCCATGACGTCCGTGCCGTGTACAGAGAGCAGTTCGGGGGACATCCACAGCCCGTCGGCGGGGATCTCGGGCGGCCAGTCGAAGGTGGTGAACGGGTTGTAGTAGTCCGCGGTGGCCTTGTCGGAGAGCCGGTCGAGCAGTGCTTTGAACTCCGCGTCGGTGGTGGTGTCGGCGGCCTTGCCGGGCGGGCTGCTCTGGGGGCGCTGGGTGCTCTGGGTGCTCTGGGTGCTCTGGGTGCTCATGAGCGTCCGCCCTTCCATCGCACGCCCGACAGCAGGGCCCGGTGGAGTTCTGGGGTGGAAGCGGCCACGCAGGACTGCTGGTTGGTGATGCCGAGGTCGGTCAGGACGGTGTCGCCGAGTGGCTGTCCGTAGGCGTCGGTGACGACCGCTCCGGCCCGTTCGGCGAGGAAGACGGCCGCCGCGATGTCGTACGGGAAAAGGTGCAGGACCCGGCCGTTGCCGACGCGTTCGAACTCGGGCAGGAGCGCCGGGTCGTCGCGCAGGAGGCGGTTGCCGATGTCCACGTAGGCGTCGAGCTGGCCGGTGAGGAGCCGGGAGATCGACCAGGTGGCGCTGTTGAAGACGAAGACTCCGCCGGTGTTGGCCGAGAGGTCGATGAGGTGGCCGTAGGCCTCGGTCATCAGGCCTGCTGGGTGGCCGTTGAACTCCAGGGACCAGAACATCCGCGCGGGGTCGGTGGTGCTGGTCAGCGCGGGGACGGGGTGGTCGTAGCCGTGCGCGGTGATGCCGGGTGTGGCGAGGTCTCCGTAGAGGTAGGCGCCCGTGCCCAGTTCCATCAGCAGCGCGTGTTCGACGTCGGCGATGCGCGGGCGGTCGCTCATGCGGGCGACCGCGACGGAGACGGTGGCGGATTCCAGGCCGGCGACGGCGGGTCTGGTGCCGTCGATGGGGTCGACGACCAGCAAGTGGGCCGGGTCCGCTCCGTGGTACTGGAGTCCGCGGTCCTCGGAGTAGACGGCGACGGGCAGGTCGTGGCCGACGACGTACTTCCAGACGGTGGCTTCGGCTACCTCGTCAAGCCCGAACTGGGCGTCCCCGCCCGGCGAATGGCCGCGTACGAGCCGGCTGCCGTTCTGGTACTGGGCGGCGAGTACGGCTTCGCGGACGGCGCCGGCGAGGCCGGTCACGTAGGCGCGCATGGCCTCGGCGTGTGCGGGGTCGTCGTACGTGGGGGCGGTCATGCGGTGGCCTCCTCGGCGGCGTACATGAAGGCGGTCATGCGCCGGCCTCCTCGGCGAAGAGTGCGTCGAGCCGGTCGCAGAGCAGATCGGCCTCCGCGCGGGTGAGGATGAGCGGCGGCCGGATCTTGATCACGTTGCCACGGCCGTAGCGGGAGGTGCGCAGGATCAGGCCGTGGTCCATGCCGCGCCGGGCCAGGGCCTGGGCCCGATCGCTGTGCGGGCGCCCTTCGTCGTCGCCGATCTCGATGCCGATCATCAGGCCGAGACCGCGTACGTCCACGACACAGGGGTGCCGGGCGGCCAGCGCGCGCAGCCGTTCCATGATGTGGGCGCCGACCTCCCGGACGTTCTCCAGGAAGCCGGGGCGGCCGATCACGTCGAGGGTGGCGACCGCCGCGGCGGCGGCGAGGATGTTGCCGCCGTAGGTGAAGGAGTGGTGGTCGCTGCTGAGTCCGGACATCCGCTCGTCCGCGACGATGGCCGCGACCTGCGCACCGGAGCCGCCGAGGCCCTTGGCGGTGGTCAGGATGTCGGGCTGGACCCCGTAGTGCTCGGCGGCGAACATCCGGCCGACCCTGCCGATGCCGGTCTGGATCTCGTCGAAGATGAGGACGATGCCCCGTTCGTCGCACAGGGCGCGCAGCGCGGGCAGGTATCCGTCGGGCGGCACGATGTTGCCGCCGCTGCCGGAGACCGGCTCGACGACGATGCAGGCGACGCTGCCCGAACTGGCGTGGTCGAGGAAGTCGTTGATGTTCTCGACGCACAACATGCCGCAGCTGTCGGGACCGGCCTGACGGTAGAAGCAGCGCAGGCAGTACGGGTCGGGGACCTGGAGCACACCCGGCATCAGGTGCGGGAAGGGGGACTTCCGGAAGGACTCGCCCGACATGGAGGTCGTCATCATGGTCTGGCCGTGGTGGCTGCGGAACAGGGTGACGACGTCGCGCCGGCCGGTGGCGATCTGCGCCATCTTGACCGCGCCCTCGTTGGCGGTGGAGCCGCCCGACACCTTGAGGTGCACCTTGGTCAGGTTCGGCGGGGTGACTTCGACGAGCCGCCGGACCAGTTCGTTGATGGGGGCCGTCTGGAACGTCGAGGTGGTGTGCACCAGCCGTTCGGCCTGGTCACGCATGGCCTTGACCACTTCGGGGTGCCCGTAGCCGAGGCTGAGGTTGAAGGTGCCGGACGCGCAGTCGAGGTACTCGTTGCCCTCGGTGTCGTACAGGTGGACGCCCTCGCCGTGGTCCATCTCGTACTCGGTGACCGGGTAGTACAGGTGGTTCTGTACGTAGCTCAGGGCTTCGCCCCGGACATTGCCGTGGGCGCCGGTTCCCGCGTCGCCACGGGATTCGCTGTGGGGGTCGCGCTGGGCACGTATCAGGTCGGCCATGTGTCTCCTGTCGGCTTCCGTCCCGCGGACAGGACGGACGGCGCATGATGATTTCTCCGGGCAGCGGAGCAGAAGGTTCAACCCGAGGAATTCTGGTCCGGAATTCACACGTCCAGAACAAAGGTGTAGGCGGCGTCCCAGCCCTCCGGTGTCTCCCGTACATCCATCAGGCATTCCGGCCGGAAATACTTGTCGAGGTGGTTTCTGCGTTCGCCGGGGAAATACAGCATCGTGGTCAGTACGGTGCCGCCCGGCGGCTGCACTTTCACGTGCACGTGCCGCGTCCGGCCCGGGTACATGGCCGGCAGTACGGTTTCCAGCCGCCACTGTCCGTCGGCGTCCGCGAACTGGTGGCCGCGCAGCCGGAAACCGTCGTCGTCGTAGACCCCCTCGTCCCCGACCTGCCAGAAGTCGAGCAGGGTGCCACCGATCGGCTTGCCTTCGAGGCTGCGCACCGAGCCGTGCAGGAGCATCGGGGTGCCCCCTTCCACATCGCCCCGGAAGCTGGTCCGTGAGGGAGTGTCGGGCTTGTAGAACGGGCCCTCGCGCAACGCGGGCGTGGGCGGAGTCCCATTGCAGCGAACGGTCGGGGTGATCGCCTTCAGGACATCTTCCGGACTTCCGTTCGCCATAGCGGAATTCTCCTTTGCTGAAGGATCATCTTTCGCTTTGCCTCAGGCAGGCTAGCTCGCGCTTCCGACGTTGAGAAGAGAGCCCTGGGTCACCTATTCGCCATTCTTTTGGCTTAGCAGCGCACGTTGGCTTATGCGGGCTGGGGTGACATATGAGGCCTGGCCTTATGTGGGCTGGACTGGGATTGCTCAGCGACGCAGCCGCGCGGCAACGCTCAGTACCCGTCGGCTGCGGCCCGGTGCAGCGCGGCGCGGGCGCGGGCGAAGTAGGCAGGGTCGGGCGGTGCGGTGAGGATGTCCGCGAGCGCGAAGAGGTCCAGGGTCCGGCTGATCCGCAGCCAGTCGTCCGGCAGCCGACCGTTCCCGCCACGGAACCCGTCGACGAAGCCGGCGGCGAACGCGGGCGGGTACTCGTGGGAGAAGCGCAGCATGTTCCCGACGTCGAAGAGCGGGGAGCCGCTGAAGGCAAGCTCCCAGTCGAGCACGGCGGCCACCTCCCACCTCCCCGCGCGCCGCTCGACGAGGAGGTTCTTCGGGTTGAAGTCGCAGTGCACCAGGCTGCGTTCACCCGCCACGGCAGCGAGCACCTGGGGTCCTTGCCTGGCCAGGTCGCCGAGTACGGCGGCGTCCGCGCTGTCCAGAGGCCCGTTCGCCGCGGCCGTGGCCAGACAGCGGTCGACGAACCCGGGCAGGTCGCCGAGCGGGGCCGCGCCGTCCGGATCCGGAACCAGAGATGAGTCGCCGAAGGCGCCCGAGCGAGGCAGCCTGACCTCGCCGATCCGCGCCAGGACCGCGCCGACGGCCCGGCCGAGGTCGCGGGCCTCACCGCTCGCCGGGCCGTCCGCGAGAACCTGGCTGAGCGGGAGCCCGTCCACGAACCGATAGAGCAGGGTGGGCCGGCCGGTGGCCCGGCCATGGGGATCGGCCGCCACCACCGCGGTTACGGGGACGGTGCGGGACGCCGCCCGGCCGAGGACGGCGACCTCAACGGCGCAGGTGTTACGCGGGACGCGGCCGCCGCCGGGCCTGTGGCGGCGCAGCACGTAGCGCTCTATGTCCGACGCTCCGGCGGGCCGGGCCCGGAGCAGGGTCATGTCGTTGGTGAACCCGCCGGGCAGCGGCTCCACCTCGTACAGGCGGGCTCCGGGCAGGGCGTGCCGGGTCAGCCAGGTGTGCGTGGCCGGGTCGAGGAGGCCCACCGGTTCGGGGCGCGTCACATCGGCCAGGCTGCCCGGCCCGGGGCCCTCCTCATGCATACGTTCCCCCCGATGGCCCAGCGCCGGAGCGCTGCCGATGCCTCGCGTGCTTCGCGGCGGCGGCAGCCTCGGCCGCGAGCACCAGTCCGCCGGCCGGACCGGCGAGCCCGCCGAGCTGTGCCGGGACCACGAAGTCCTCGGCCGCGTGCTCGGGCAGCCCGGGATATCCGGCCAGCGTCGCGGACAGTTCGGCGCGGAGCAGCGGGAAGAGTCCGGAGAGTTCGGCGACCCCTCCGCCGATGACGATCCGCTGGGGCGCGGTCGTGTAGACGATGTTGCGCAGCCCAGCGGCCAGGTAGGCCACCTCAAGGCGTAACGCCTCACGCAGTGCGTCGCCGGCAAGTTCCTCGGCCGGTGTCCCCCAGCGGGCGCCCATCGCCTCGCCGCCGGCCAGACCCTCCCAGCAGTCGCTGTGGTACGGGCAGGAGCCCGGAAAGGTGTCGCCGGCGATACGCGGCACGGTGAGGTGACCCATCTCGGTGTGGACCAGGCCCCTGACCACCTTGCCGCCGATCACCGCGCCGCCACCGATGCCGGTGCCGACGGTGAGATAGACGTACGTGTCCAGGCCCCGCGCCGCACCCCAGCGGCCCTCGCCCAGGGCGGCGCCGTTGACGTCGGTGTCGATGCCCACGGGCACGCCGAGCGCGGCGGCGACGGGACCGGCGACGTCCACACCGGACCAGCCGGGCTTGGGGGTGGCGGCGAGGTGGCCGAACTCCGCGTGGCCTGGCCGTAGTTCGAGGGGGCCGAAGGAGGCGATGCCGACCGCGTCCAACGGCCCGGTCACCGCGATCCGCTCCTGGAAGAAGTCGATGGCCCGGGTCAGGGTGGGGGCAGGTTCCCCCGTCGGGAACCGGATCTCGGCCTCGATCCGGTCGGGGGCCGAACCGATCAGGCAGACGAACTTGGTTCCGCCGGACTCGATCGCCCCGAGTCGAGGCGCGCTCACGCGTCCACCGGCCAGCCGTCGGCGCCGGCGGGGCCGGGGTGCGAGCGGATGACTACTTTCAGGGCGTCGTAGCGGGGGGATGGTGCGGGTGCGGTGTCACTGTCAGCCGCCTCGGGCCCGTCGGCGGCGTTGCCCTGGGCCAGTCCGCCGAGTGCCGTGAAGGCGTCCCCGTACCGTTCGAGCGGGAACTCGTGGGTCACGAGGCGCTCCAGGAATGATGCGCCGCCTTGGCCAACTCCCGTACTCGTAGCGGGCTTTGATTGGCCGACGAACTCGGCGGCCAGGTCAACGGCGACCGCGAAGGTGTCGGCCCGGTAGTCACCGGCGCCGATCAGCCGGATGCCCCGGTTGGTGAGCTGGAGCGGGCGCAGCGGCGTGGCGTAGGTGTCGTCGAAGCCCATCACCACGATCCGGCCGCCGTCGTCGATGAGCCGCAGGGCCGCGTCCAGGCCGACCCCGGTGGTGTCGAAGACGACGGAGGGGCGTTCGCCACCGGACGCCTTGACCACGGCTTCGGCCGCGTCCGTTCCGGTCACGTCCACGACATGCGCGAACTGTTCGCGTGCCAACTCCCGCCGATAGACGTCTGGTTCAGCGACGGTGACCCGGCGCGCGTGGCGGGCCGCGACCATCGCGGTCAGCATCCCGATCGGGCCCGAGCCGAGCACCACCACGGTGTCGTCGAAGGAGACGGCTGCGGCCTCGACGTTGTTCAGGACGCAGGCGAGTGGTTCGATCAGGACCGCGCTGCGGAAGGAGAGCCCGGCGGGGACCCGTACGACGAAACGTTCCGGCAAGGTCACGGCCTCCGCGTACGTGCCGTCGCGGTCGACGCCGATCTCGGTCCCGGTCTTGTGGCGGCAGTGGTTGGTCGCTCCCCTGCTGCACGGGGTGCACCAGCCGCAGTACAGCGTGGGGTTGACCACCACGCGGTCGCCGACCGCGACGGAACGCACCTGTGGCCCGGTCTCCCGCACCACGCCCACCGACTCGTGCCCGAGCACGACGCCCGGCCGGGCCGGGAACTTGCCGAGCAGGATCTTGCGGTCCGTTCCGCAGACCCCCGTACCGACGACCTCGACCACGACATCGTCACCGTTCACGAGCCGTGCGGCGGGCCGGTCCTGTAACTCTGCGGAGCCCGGACCCAGATAGACGAGAGCGCGCACGAAGCCTCCCCATCGAAGTTGGGAGGGCGACGCTAACCCAGCGGAACGCGACCGGACATGGCGCCTCTGAGCCACATCGCGCCTCACGGCCGAAACGGCCCGCCGCCGGTTCCTCCTGGCCGGGCTGATGTCTTGACTGGTCAGGGCCGCGTGTCGGGACTTGTCCGGTTCCTGAAATTTGGTCGCGTCCATGCGATGTGTGCGACCGAAATTGGGTGGGGGCGGGGGTATGGGTTGGACGGCGACGACGTGGGTCCGGGGGCGGCGCTGAGCCGTCAGGTGGGCGGGCGTCTACGTACTGGGAGGCACGTCATGTGCGGAGCGACCGTCGGCACCATGGCGCAAGGGGCGGCAGCACAGGATGCTGTTCCGTATGCCTGGCATCGTTCAAGTCCGCACGGCTGCAGCTACGTTGGTGCTGGATGCGCTGCACCCGCTACGCGAGGCACTGACGGAGACGGAGCGCGCTCGGGCGGCGCGTCTGCCCTCCCCGCTCGACCGTGACGCCTACATCGCCGCGCACCTGCTGGTACGCGCCTGCGCCGCCGAGGCCGCGGGGGTTTCGGCGGCGAGCCTGACGTATGCCCAGCACTGCCCGGACTGCGGCAGCGGCGACCACGGCCGCCCGCGCATTCCCGAGCTCCCCGGCCTGGCGGTAAGCCTGAGCCACACGGCCGGAACGGTTGCGGCATTGGCGGGGCCCGAACGCGTGGCAGTCGATGTCCAACCGACCATCGCGAACGCGTCGGGGCTCGCCGCGGTGGACCGGCTACTGGGGCCTACGCAGGCGGCGGCCGGTTCGGACCCCGCCGAGACGGCCACGCTCCGATGGACGCGACACGAGTGCAGGGTCAAGTGGGGCGACGTGGCGTCGTCCTGGACAACGGGAAGCCCCGATCCGCTGAAACCCCGGCCCTGGATCATCCCCCGATCCACCACCCCCATCTGGGAGGGCGACCGCTGGTCGCTGACCTGGGTGGACGAAGCGACGGGAGTGTGCGGCACGGCGATGTCGACTCGCCGCCTGGAACTGGCGTGGGGCGCTGCACCGTCTGGCTCCGCCCTGGGGCCGAGGTCGCCTGAACCAGCCACTTCAGACCCGAACTTCCCCTGATCATTAGGCTGTTGTCATGACTGAGGAGCAGAGCGGCGAGGGCGCAGTTGTCGAGGCTGATCTCGATCACGTGGGCTGGTCCAACACCCGCGCCTGGGTGGAGCACAGCCTCCGTCCTGGAGACCGCATCCACTCCGCGGCACCTCTGCGAGGCGGCTGGACGTCGCAGATGCGCCGCCTGGAAGTCGAAGGGGATGGCGGCCGGCATTCCTTCGTACTTCGGTCGTTCGTCAAACCGTTCTTCGTAAAGCACGCGCACGGACTGCTCGCCCGGGAAGCGGACGTCCTCCGACTGCCGCCGGCACTAGCGTGCCCGCCGCTCGCCTTCATGCCGTCGATGCGGCAGCCGAGCACTGCGACCATCCCTCGCTCCTGATGTCCCTGCTGGACGTGGAGGACATCGACCGAAGGACGGAACTCCTTGCCCGACAACTGGTCGCGATTCACGGGGTGTTGGTTCCAGAAGAAGCCCGGCCTCGCACCTACCAAGCATGGACCAGCCCAGATCACGTACGTCTTCCCAGGAACCCGAAACAGCCTGAGGTGTGGAGACGCGCCGTGGACGTAATCCGCCGCACACCCCCGACCTATCACCCGTGCTTCCTGCACCGCGACTTCCACCCCGGGAACGTGCTGTTCACGGGTTACGGAGCAGATCTGGCGATCACGGGCGTCGTGGACTGGGTCGAGACATCCTGGGGACCCGCGGACCTGGACGTGGCCCACTGCTCCACCGCGCTCGCTCTCCTGAACGGAGTGGACGTCGGCATACGACTTGCCGACCACTACATCGCAGCCGGCGGAACGCTGAGCGATGACCCCGCTGATCACCTCTATTGGCGCGTCCTCGACGCCCTGGCCTTCGCACCGGACGCGGAAAAGGTCGCCGCTCCGTGGCGGGAACTCGGGAGGCAAGACCTGACATCACCCGTTCTCGAACAGCGCCTGGAGGACTACCTCCACGCACTGCTCAGCCAGTACGGCTGAGGGCCCACCGACGGCTGACACTGTGGTCAGTGATGCCAGTCCACTTCCCCTCCTGGCCCTACCAGCACGGGATCAAGCCCAGAGCCGGTGAGGTTCCAGGACTCGTAGTCGGGGTCCGGGTCGACTCGGAGCCGTGTGCCGTCGTCGAAGCCGAGAAGCAGTGTGCCGAGCCCGGTGACTTCAACTTCGGTGACGACCCTGGTGAACAGGTCGAGCAGCGGCGCCAAGGCAGCCCCGCATCCTGGCGCCAAGAAGGCCCGGTTCCCAGCAGCGTCCGTCAGCGCAATCGGCGTCTCGATGACGAGTTCACCTTGAACGCGAACGCTGCCGCCTGGACCTTGATCAGTGAAGCTGATGCGAACCTGGTAGTCGAAGGCCGTACGCGTGGCACAAGCTCCGATCAGCTCCGTCGGTACTTTCACCACACCCTCCCGCCGCGATTCCAATTCGATCCTCACCACGAGGGTCTGGCGGAATGGAACAGCTTTCGCCCTCGCCGGGCAAGTGGGTTACAACAGACCGAAGTTGAGGGGCTTCCAGCCACGGCCCGGTGGGCGGATGATCGGTTCATGAGTCGTCGCGCTTCAGATCTGCAGACAGAGTTCCGGAACGAGGTCGCTGTGGCGTTCTCGTTTCTGTCCGAGCAAGCGGGGTTCGCACAACCGGTGATGACGAAGGATCAGCGATTCAGCTCTACCGGACTACTCTTCCGCAGCCCTGGGCTGGACGTGGAGGTGCAGTTCTTCGACATGCGTGAACCGGAGGTTTTTACGGGTTTGACCGTGGTGGGACCAGACGGCGCCCTGCGCGAGCACGTCGGACTGGACAAACTCTACGTCTCTGCCGGATGCGGACCCGCCCAAGACGTTCCCGGTCAAGCCCCGAACCGACGGTCCACCCTCAAGCGCGTTGGGCAGCAGGCCACAGCGTTGCGCAAGCTCATGTCCCGCTTTCCGGTTCCCGAACTCAGCCAGTTGATCATCGATCTCAAGGGCGTGAAGGGGACAGCGCTGTAAATCCGTATCGTCCCGGATCTGGTTCCGATGGGTCGCCGGGTCGCCCGTTCTGCTTCCCCACGCCCCTCCAGGAAACGGGACACAGGGCACGCCGCAGAACGGGCGACCGCCGCCCCCTCAGATCGACCCGACGACCTTCCGCGGACTGATCCGGACCACCACCCGCTCGGCGTCGTTGACCGAACCCGGGTTGAACTCGATGTACTTCTTGCCGTTGTACTTCATCGAGAGCTCGTCGATCAGCTCCTGCCCGCCCTCGGTGCTGAGGTCGGCGATGCCGCGGATCTCTGCGTACTCGTACGGGGAGTCGAAGCGCTGCAGCAGCACGGTGACGCGCGGGTCGCGGCGCAGGTTCTTCTCCTTGCGCCGGCCCACGGTCGTCGAGATCAGAACGTCGTCGCCGTCGCGCTTCACCCAGACAGGGGATACCTGGGGGCTTCCGTCGGGCTGGATGGTGGCGATGTTGACGAAGACGGGGCTGTCGAGCAGTTCTTTGAGCTTGTCGCTGAGCTCAGCAGACACGATGAGTCCCTCCGGGCGGGGTGGGTACGGATGTCGTCTTCCCTACTACCTCATCTCGCCGCGTTTTAACGGCACCCGGTAGACGGTCGCCGTGGCGCCGCCCGCCGCGCGCTTCCCGGCCGGGCCCGCCGAACCGCTCGCGTTCAGGATTTGTTCAGGATCTTGGTGCCAGAGTCGATGATCGCGGCCGCCGTGCGCGGTCGGTTCATCCATCGGGGTGCTCACTCGCTTCAGGGCGAGCACTTTGTCATGCCACCAGACATGCCACCAGACTGGAGAAGACGCCGTGCAGAACTCGCGAGTCCTCACCGATCTCGACGTGGAAAACACGGCGGGTACGTCGAGTACGGCGAAATCGGTGATGAAGAAGCTGCCCGAGGTCACCCTGGCGTTCTGGATCATGAAGACCGCCGCGACGACCCTGGGCGAGACGGCGGGTGACCTCTTCGCGCAGACCCTGAAGCTGGGCTACTTCCTCACCACCATCGCGCTGTTCCTGCTCTTCGTGGTGACGCTGGTGGTTCAGCTGTGCTCGCGCCGCTACAACCCGTTCCTCTACTGGACCGTGATCCTGTCGACGAGCATGGCCGGAACCACCATGTCCGACTTCATGAACCGCGACGCCAGCGCCAAGTTCCTTACGGACGGGGCCACTTCGCTCGGCTGGGGTCCGCAGGGCCTCGGTCTCGGCTATCCGACCGGCGCGGCGATCCTCATCTCGATCCTCGCGGTCATCTTCGTCGCCTGGAAGATCAGCGGGATGACGTTCCAGATCCGCGACATCGTCACCTTCAAGGGCGAGGCCCTGTTCTGGTCGGCGATCCTCGTGTCCAACACGCTCGGCACCTCAATGGGCGACTTCCTGTCCGACAGCTCCGGCCTCGGCTACGCGGGCGGCGCACTGCTGGTGACCGGGGTACTCCTCGTACTCGCGGCACTCATGAAGGCGCCCATGGTGCCGAACGTGCTGCTGTTCTGGATCGCCTTCGTCCTCACCCGCCCGCTGGGCGCCACCGCGGGCGACTTCCTCACCAAGCCGGTCGCCAAGGGCGGCCTGGATCTCGGCACCGCGGGTTCGTCCGCCGTCCTGCTGGCCGTCCTGTTCGGGATGATGGGCTACGCCCAGGTGCGGGAGCGCCGGATTGCCGCCGCGGCCCAGGTCAACGGGCAGACGGCCTGACCGTGAATCTCGCTCCGGGGGCGCGCCCGGGGTCGTAGGACACCTCGCCATGTACGGCGCGGGCCGGACGTCGCACGAGTGGCGGACTCAGGCCCGCGCCGTCGTGCGTTGCCGGCACCAGCGACTGGGCGCCGGGGCGAAACAGCGCACTCACCCACCAACGGTGCGCCGCGAATCCTCTTTCAGGACGCGATTGTGCGGCGCCGTTCCGCGGCGGCCAGCGCGGGCCTGCGGTAGTCGGCGTCCGAGGGGTTGAGGGTGACGCCTGGCGGGACGATTTTATCGATGTGGTCGAGGATCTCGTCGTCGAGGTGGACCTCGGCAGCGGCGAGCTGGTCGGTCAGCTGGTCGATGGTGCGGGGGCCGAGGATCACCGAGGTGACGGCCGGGTGGTTCGCCGCGAACGCCAGCGCCATGTGCGTGAGTGAGATCCCCGCGTCCCGCGCCAGGGCGAGCAGTTCCTCGACGGCGTCGAGTTTGCGCCGGTTGCCGGGAAGTGCCGCGGTCCCCCCATCCGGACCGGGAAGTGCCCTTTGTTCGCGAGTACGACGTCGTCGCGGCGGCCGCGCAGGGCCTTGCCGATGATCTCTTCCGCCTCGCCGCCCGAGTACTGGTCGGCGGTGTCGATGAGGTTGATGCCGCTGTCCAGCGCTGTGTGGATCAGCCGTATCGCCTCGGCGTGGTCGCTGTTGCCCCAGGCGCCCAGATGCAGGGCGCCCAGGGAGAACTTGCTGACGGAGATGCCGGTACGGCCGAGAATCCGGTGCTGCATGACTGCCTCCCTGACGTCGTCACCCACGGGGTCGCGCCACTGAGTTGCCACTCCCCCGACGCCATGAAGTTAGTATTTGCAACATTGATGTTGCAAGTAGCCAGAATGAGGGACTGTTGATGTAGCGTGTCGATGTGACGGTGCACAAGCAGCAGCAGACGCCACGGCCCCGCCGGGCGGACTCCGAGCGGACCGTGCGGACCATCCTGGAAGCGGCCGAGCGTGTCCTGGCCGCCAACCCGGCGGCGACGATGGAGGACTTCGCCAAGGCCGCGGGCGTGGCCCGGACCACGGTCCATCGCCGGTTCGCCACCCGTGAGGCGCTCCTGGACGAACTCACCGGCTGGGCCGCACGCCAGTTCGCCGACGCCGTCGATGCCGCTCGCCCGGACGCCGCCCCGCCACTCGTCGCCCTCTACCAGATCACCGCCAACGTCCTACGCGTGAAGACGGACTGGTCGTTCGCCATGAACCGCGCGGCGGAGGACAGCCACCCAGAGGCGGCCCGCATCCACGCCGACGTACGCGCCACCTGCATCCGGCTCTTCCGCCGCGCCCAGGAGGGCGGCGCACTCCGCCCCGACATCGACCTCGACTGGACCCGGCGCGTCTACTACGCGCTCATCCACGAAGCAGCCAAGGAGGGAGTGGTGGCCGGCGCCGACCCCGACGCCCTCGCCACTCGCGTCGTGGACACCTTGCTGCGCGGCGCCGGGACTCCGGCCGCTATCGCCGGAATGTGACAGGAGCTAGCGCCCCAGCAGGTCGAGCGCGGACCGGACGGTGTCCAGAAGCGGCTGGCCGATCGCCCCGATGGTGGAGGCGATAGCCGCGAGGGCCATCAGGGACCGGCGCCGGGTGGCCGGCTCGGCCGACGGGCCGGCCGCGAGGACGGGAAGCACCTCGTCGATGGAGGCCTGGTCCTCTTCGGGTACGTCACCACGCAGCGCCCGTGCCAGTTCGACGACGGCCCGCAGCGTCTCCTCCAAGGTGGGCTGCGGGGCGTGATGGTTATGGACGATGCCCGTGTGGCCGTCGCCGCCATTGATGACGACCCTGTCGCCGAATTGGAAGTCACCACCCGTCACTTCGACACCCCCGTGTGACCGCTAC
This sequence comes from Streptomyces sp. NPDC046821, assembly GCF_040645335.1. Classification (NCBI taxonomy): domain Bacteria; kingdom Bacillati; phylum Actinomycetota; class Actinomycetes; order Kitasatosporales; family Streptomycetaceae; genus Streptomyces; species Streptomyces sp. NPDC046821. The sequence goes on from NZ_JBEYYB010000015.1 coordinate 128,179, forward strand.
CGCCATAAATGTTCACCGAGTCACCGAAATGGTAATTGCCGTAATTGGTGATCGCCAGGGTCGTCACCGCGGCGTGGAACTCCGCGTCCGGCCGGTCGATCGCCTCTGCGATCGAGTACACGAGCCCGTTCAGGTACTCGCGCTTACCCGTCACCAGGGCAGTGGAGCGGCCGTTCGTCTCGACCGCGAGGACGGGATGGGACGCGGCGAAGACCACGCTGACCATTTCGGCGAAGAAGTAGATGAGGGCGCCGATGGCGACCACCAAGAAGAACCCGAACACGCCGTCGAGACCGGACGAGGATCCGTATTCGTACGACCCGCTCGACGAATCCGAGACCCACATCATGAGGAGGATCACGAGCAGGGTGATCCCGCCTCGTTTCAGGAACCGCGCGAACGCCGCTCCGCGGCGCGGCGTCAGCTCGAAGGTGTAGACGCGGACAATGTTCTCCAGCGGGTACGCGGCGCCGTGCACCCAGAGCAGCCGCTTACTGATGACGAGGCCGCCGCGCGGCGGGACGCCCGGCGCGGCAGGCGGTGGCGGAGACGGGGCACGTGACGGCTTCGGTGGCGGTGCTTCGGACGTTCCCATGCTTCCCCCGAGATGTAGCGGTTTTGGCGTGGGCCTTATTACGTACCCGAACTGTGCGCTGCACAAGGTGAGTTCAGGTCTTCCCAAGGACAGTATTCCGCTACACCGCACTACAACTCCCCCGCCACCTAACCCCTAGACATCGTCAGTTCCTCTTCAACGTGCGGGTGATCCCGGCGAGTACCGCAGTCGTCAGGATCCAGCCGGCGGCGATGAGGGCGTAGGACAGCCAAGCGGTGGTGCCTCCCGGCCAGTACCAGGTCGTGCGTTGGCCGAGACCTCCGATCGGGATCAGCAGGTCGAGTGTGTAGACGAACGGGTTGAACGGCGGTACTTGGCCGGGCTGAGTCGGTCGGGGTGTGTGGGTGGCGAAGACTGTGGTGCCGAGCAGGACGAGCGCCGTGAGCCACATGCCCGCCAGCCAGGGGCGGTAGCCATAGCCGACGGTGGCATCGAGGAGGTGGCCCCACAGGCGGGAGGGCAGGCCCAGGGTTGCTCTGCGGTGGCGCTGCTTGGCCAGCAGGACGCGTCGCGCGTCGTCGTCATGGCCGATCTGCCGGTACCACGCGGCCAGTTGCTCGTAGGGCTGGGCGGCGTAGGTGGGATGCCGTCGTATCCATGCCAGGCGACGCTCCACCGACACTGACTGGAGATCACCGTTGTCGTGGAGGGAACCGTAGGTGAAACCCTGAAGCCGTACGGTGTCCGGCCAGCGGTCCTCTCGGTCGTGGACGGTGACGGCCCGGGCGTTCTGAAGGTCCACCTGGCCGGACAGCGGCTCGGCCGGGGTGAACACGAAGACGCCCACCTGCATACGTGCGCAGTCGAGCGCCGTGCCGGTTACGGAATTGATCACGCCGCTCGTACAACCTTTACAGTCCGCACCGAGGAAGTCATGTCGTCAGCGGTCGATCGGTGGCACGCCGTCCAAGCCTGTCTCGCGCAGGATCTTCTCAACTGTCTTGTCCAGGGTGCTGGTTGCGTCGATGACGGTTTCCGTCTCGTCGGGCAGGAGGTCCCGGTGGCGGTACCAGTCGCGTAGGTGGTCCTCGGTGACCTGTGCCAGGTACTTGGCATCTGGTTTGGTCGCGTGGCGGCGCAGCGTTTCCTCGAAAGGCACGTTGAGGTAGTAGCAGCGGGTGACACCACGGTGGGCGTGCACCAGGTCCTGAAGCATCGCGCCGTAGCGGTCGGCGTACAGGATGCCCTCGATGACTACGTGGAAGCCGTTGTCCAGGGCGTAACGGGCTGTCAGGTCGATGAGGCCGATGTTCGCGCCGCCGGGCAGATCGTGTTCGCGCAGGACCATCCGGCGGAGGTTGTCCTGGCCGACGATCGCGAGGTTGCGGCCGAACTTGTCACGCAGGCCGGCGGCAACGGATGACTTCCCCGAGGCACTGTTGCCTCGGACGACGACCAATCGCGTTTCTTCGGTTCCCACCACACTCGGCACGATAGAGGCTGCTGCCGGCACTGGCTCATGGTCCGTTCAGCCTTGACCAGGATGCGCCCCCTCCGGCGCCCCGCCCATCATCGTCAGCATCTGTCGGCCGCCGGTGCGGAAGAAGCGGATGAGCAAGGCCAACGCCAGTAACAGGAAAGCGAGGTTGAGGAACGTGGTGTAGTTCCAGCTCACCCCGCCCGTCGGGATCTTCGCGTCTGCCTGGTCCGGTACCAGGCCGAGTCCGCCGAAGACGAGCTCGACGACGTAGCCGGCCGCCACCATGACCAGGTAGGAGGTTCCGGCCAGGTAGAGCGTCATCCGGGTGCCGTAGTACTTCCGGTAGATGTTCAGGATCGGCAGGATCAACAGGTCCGCGAAGATGAAGGCGATCACGCCGCCGAAGCTGATCCCGCCCTTCCAGAGGACCACTGCCAGCGGCACGTTGCCGATCGAGCAGACGAAGGAGACGAGCGCCACGACCGGTCCGACGATCGGGCCCCAGATCTTGGACGCGAGCGGGTGGCCGTGGAAGAAGAAGTTCTGCCAGAAGGAATCGGGCACCCAGGCCGCGATGGCTCCCGCGATCAGCAGGCCCAGTACGAGATCGCGCAGGATGGCCGCCCACTCCATAACGAAGACGTGTGCGACGGAGGTGTATCCCTCGGGCGAGAGGAGGCGCTGCCGGAAACTGCCTTCTTTCCGTACGGACATGTCCATCGCCGCGTGCCCCTCCATGGAGCCGGTCAGACCGCGGTCCGCCTGGCGCCGGGCCTCGTCGAGCAGTTTGGTGCGCAGCGTGAGCCGGAACAGTACGGCGAGCAGCACGATCATGACGGGGCCGCCGGTGAACTCCGCCAGCGTGAACTGCCAGCCCATCAGCAGCGCCAGGATCACGCCGAGCTCGACGACCAGGTTGGTCGAGGCGATCTCGAATGCCATCGCGGCGGTGAAATCGGCGCCTTTGCGGAACAGTGAGCGGGCGAGGGCCACTGCTGCGTACGAGCAGGACGACGAAGCCATCCCGAGCAGTGAGGCGGTGGTGAGCGTACGGGGGCGGTCGTCGCCCATGAGACGGACGACGGTGGATTTGCGTACGACCGCCTGGACCACGGCCGAGAGCAGGAAGCCGAGGATCAGCGCCCAGGTGATTTCCCAGGTCATCGCTCCGGCGATGGACAGCGCGTGGAGTACGGCGTCGACGGCGGGCACGGGTGGTGCTCCTGGAGGGGTTGGGGCTGCTGTGTCGGAGGGGCGCGCGCGGCGGAGGCGTGGGCTGCGGCCGAGGCGTGGGGGCGGCTGAGGCGTGGGTGACGGCCGGGGCGTGGGCGGTGGCCGCCGGCCCGGTCTGAGGTCCGGCGGATTCAGGTCCTCAGGTCGTGTGAGGTCCGGCCTCCGCAGGCCTGGCTCAGACAGCTCGCTCCAAGGTCGCGAACTCCTCGTCCGTGAGCCGTACCGCCGCCGCGGCGACGTTCTCCTCCAGATGGGCGACGGAGGACGTCCCCGGGATGGGCAGCATCACCGGGGACCGGCGCAGCAGCCAGGCGAGGGCGAGCTGGGACGGAGTCGCGCCGTGCTCCTTGCTGATCGTGGCGAGCGGGCCGCCCGGTTCGGCGAGGGCGCCGGTGGCGATGGGGTACCACGGGATGAAGGCGATGTTCTCGCGCTCGCAGTGGTCGAGTACGTCCTCCGAGTCGCGGTCGGCGAGGTTGTAGAGGTTCTGGACCGAGACGATGTCGGCCGTCCGGCGGGCCTGTTCGAGCTCGGAGACGGAGACCTGGGAGATGCCGATATGACGGATCTTGCCCTCCTCCTGGAGGCGAACCAGCTCTCCGAGGGACTCCTCGACCGGAACCTGCGGGTCGATGCGGTGCAACTGGTAGAGGTCGATCCGCTCGACGCCCAGGTGGCGCAGGCTCTGCTCCGCCTGTCGGCGCAGGTGGTCGGGTCGTCCGTTCGCGTGCCACATCTCGGGGCCGGGGCGGGTCAGGCCGCCCTTGGTCGCGATGACCAGATCCTCGGGGTAGGGGTGCAGGGCCTGCTTGATCAGTCGTTCGCTGACGTCAGGGCCGTAGGAGTCCGCGGTGTCGATGAGCGTCACCCCGAGGTCGACGAGCCGCCGCAGCACCCGTACGGCCTCGTCGGGGTCCTCCGGCTCGCCCCAGATGCCGGGTCCGGTGATGCGCATGGCGCCGAAGGCGAGGCGGTGCACCGGCAGGTCACCGCCGAGCCGGAAGGTGCCGGAGGCCGCTGCCGGGGAAGGAGTGCTGGTCACTGGGTTTCCTTCTTTCCTCGTGCACGAGCGCACGCGTGCGCTCGTGTCCGCGTGTGCTCGTGCACTCGTGTCTGAGGGTCCGTCCCGAGGCGGGCGACGACGGTCGCCGAGCCGCTGTGGGCTCAACCTTCCACCTCGACCGCCTACCGGACACTCACCTATTCAGGCGATCCGGCCGGCGCTGCCGCAACCCCCTCACCTTTTCAGGCGAGGGACAGGTTGCCGGGCCCGTCGGAGCATCGGTTACTCCAAGGAGTTGCTTCAAGGAGTTGCTTCAAAGAGTTGCTCCAAGGACAGATTCTGCTTGCCGCCCAGTTGAAGGAAGGCTTCACATGGCCGACGTCGAACGAGGCAGGGACCCCGGGTGGGCCCCGATCGCGCCGCTCTCCGGCGATCACCTCACGCGGCTGAGGGCAGTCGGGGAGGAGCTTTCGGCTGTCGAGGGCGACGTCCTCTTCTCGGCGGGCGATCCGACGTACGACTTCTTCGTCGTGCTTGAGGGAAGTGCGGACATCGTCGAACGACTCGGCACGGCGGACGAGCGCCTGGTCGTGTCCTTCGGACCGAGGGAGTTCCTGGGCGAGATCGGGATGCTGACGGGCGAGCGTTCGCGCTTCTACGGTGTGATGCGGACCCCGGGCCGGCTGCTCCGCGTATCGGTGCAGCAGATCCAGACGCTCGTCGCGCAGGACGCCGAGCTGAGCGAATACATCCTTCGGACCTTCCTGGAGCGCCGGGCGAATCTGCTGCGGAGGGGCACGGGCCTGACCGTCATCGGCTCCCGGTACGACGAGCGGTGCCGTCGGCTGCTGCAGGCGTTCTCGCTGAGCAGGACGGCTGTCCGCTGGATGGACCTCGAGGAGCATTCGGACGCCGAGGCGCTCCTGCGTGAGCTCAAGGTCCCCGTATCGGACCTCCCCATCGTCCTCGTCCCCGGCCGGCCACTGCTGCGTAACCCCGACCCGGCCGACCTCGCCGCCGAGTTCGGCGAGCCGCCGAGCGCGACCGGCCCCGACCACGACATCTGCGATCTGCTGGTCGTGGGCGGCGGCCCGGGCGGTCTGGCGGCAGCGGTGTACGGCGCTTCGGAAGGTCTCGATACGGCACTCATCGATGCGGCGGCGTTCGGCGGCCAGGCGGGAACTTCCTCTCGGATCGAGAACTACCTCGGTTTCCCGGCCGGTCTCTCCGGCGCCGAACTGGCCGCCCGCGGGACGATCCAGGCCACGAAGTTCGGGGTCGAACTCCACCGGAACGCCCGGGCCACGGCCTTCGCGAGCCGCGCCGGCCTGCACATGGTCACCTGCGACGACGGGCGGGTCTTCAGGGCTCGCGACGTGATCATCGCCACCGGGGCCGAGTACCGGCGCCTGGACATCCCCGGCATCGAAGCCTGGGAGGGCAACGGTGTCTACTACGCCGCCACCGTGACCGAGGCCAGACACTCGCGCGGACGACCGGTGGCCGTGATCGGCGGCGCGAACTCGGCGGGTCAGGCCGCGATGTTCCTGTCCCGGTCCTGCGACCGGGTGCATCTCCTGGTCCGGGGAGCGGACCTGGAGCACTCGATGTCCCGGTACCTGATCGATGCGATCCGCTCCAACCCGAGGATCGAGGTCCGGGTTCGTACGGAGGCGGTCGGCATCATGGGCGATTCGTCGGTCACGGGGATCGAGGTCGTCGACCGCGCCACCGAGGAGCGCTCCGGTCTGGAGGTGGGCGCCGTCTTCGTGTTCATCGGCGCCACTCCTTGCACGGGATGGCTCGGTGACCAACTGGCAACCGACTCCAAGGGCTTCGTTCTCACCGGCCGCGATCTCACCAGCCTGCCAGGGGACGCGAGAACGCCGTTCCCCTTCGAGACGAACATGGCCGGCGTCTTCTGTGTCGGAGACGTACGCAGCGGGAGCGTCAAGCGCGTCGCGGCAGCGGTCGGTGAGGGCTCCGCGGCCGTTCGGCTCGTCTTCGAACGGCGGCGGGCCGACGGGGCGGAAATTCCGTGATCGCAGCGGGCGGCCTGCGAATGTCGAGAACGCGTAACCGGCTCCGTCCCAGGAACACAGGCGGCCACGCCACCAGAGGCCGTACGACAAAGAACAAAGAGGGAGAAACCAGCATGGCGCTTCAGCGGATGGACAACGTCGGCATCGTCGTCGAGGACATGGACGCCGCCATCGCGTACTTCGAGGAACTCGGCATGGAGCTGGAGGGCCGGGCGGAGGTCAAGGGCCGCTTCGCCGACCAGTGCACCGGACTCGACGGCGTCCACTGCGACATCGCCATGCTCAGGACCCCGGACGGTCAGAGCAGGCTGGAGCTGTCGAAGTACCGCAGCCCCGCGGTGATCAGCGACGGGCCGCGCAACCGGCCGCACAACATCCTGGGCACGCACCGCGTCATGTTCGCCGTCGACGATCTCGAGGACACCGTTGCCCGCCTGCGCCCGCACGGTGCCGAACTCGTCGGCGAGATCGCCCGGTTCGAGGACAGCTACCTGCTCTGCTACGTCCGCGGCCCGGAGGGCATCATCGTGGGACTGGCCGAGCAATTGGGATGAGAAGGCGGTTTCCTTCTTCAGTTCGTTCAGGTACGAAAAAGGATTGGACGGGATGCCGATCCGGCTTGTAGCTTGCGATTGACCGTGACGCCGCCCGAGGAGGTGAGACCCATGAACGCTGTATCGACGTGGGTGCTCCCCCTTTCCGTCACGGCCGGCGACTGACGTAGGTGTCGCCGGGAGCGCCTCGACATCAAGGCACTCCCGAAAGGCAACACCAATGCATTCTCTGCACTCTCCGCACTCTTTGCAGTTCACCGCTGAGTCGTCGTCGAACGGTATGCACGAGCGCGACTTCACCGTGGGCGACGTACCCGGAGTTCTCTGGTCGCCGGCCTCCGGCACCGACCGCGCGCCTCTGGTCCTGATGGGCCACGGCGGCGGCGCCCACAAGAAGCACCCGTCGATGCTGGGCCGCGCCCAGCGACTCGTGACCGGCTGCGGCTTCCATGTCGCCGTCATCGACGCGCCCGGCCACGGCGACCGACCGCGCAGCGCGCAGGACGAGCAGGCCGTCGCCGAGCTGCGCACGGCTCAGGCGGCGGGCGAGCCGGAACGCCCGATCGTCGTTCCTTACAACGCCCGCCTGGCGGAAATCGCCGTGCCCGAGTGGCAGGCGACCCTGGACGCTCTTCAGGAGCTTCCGGAAATCGGAGCCGACGGGCCGGTGGGCTACGCCGGAATCGCCATGGGCACCGCGATCGGGGTGCCGCTGGTGGCGGCCGAGCCCAGGATCACTGCCGCGGTCTTCGGGCTGATGTGGCCCGATGCCCTGGTCGAGGCGGCGAAGCGGATCACCGTCCCGGTCGAGTTCGCCATGCAGTGGGACGACGAGCGCATCCCTCGTGATGCGTGCCTCGCGCTGTTCGACGCCTTCGCCTCGAAGGAGAAGACGCTGCACGCCAACGCGGGCAAGCACTTCGACTACCCCAGGTTCGTCGAGGCCGACAGCGCGGCCCGATTCCTCGCGAGGCACCTCGGCGAGGCGGTGACCTCGGCGGCCTGAAGGTGAGCGTTGGCGGCGCCCGATCTGACCATCGGGCGCCGCCAGCTGTTCCAGGCCGAATGTCCCCCGCTGTCAGTGGTGCCATGCAGGATGTGGCCATGGAGCCTTCAAAGACGATTCAGTTGCTCTGGTCCCGTATGCAGGCCCGTGACTGGGCAGGCGTCGGTGAACTGCTGGCGGACGACGTGACGGTGGAATGGCCGGTCAGCGGTGAACGCATCCGCGGCCGGGAGAACTACGTACGTATCAACGCGGAGTATCCGGAGGGATGGTCGATCAACGTCCTTCGTGTCCTGTCGTCCGGGAGCGAGGTGGTGTCCGAGGTCGAGGTTCCTCACGACGCGATGGGCGTCCACCGGGTGGCATCGTTCTGGACTGTTCGGAACGGCCTGGTAGTCAACGGCCGTGAATACTGGACGGAGTTGGGATCGGACCCGTCACCGGAATGGCGGGCTCCGTACGTCGAGCGCATCTGACGGCCTTTCGTGTTCCTCCGGTCCGCCCGCTGATGAACCGAACCCGTCTACCGGCGGATGAGGCGGGTGAAGGTGACCCCGTTGGGGAAGGTGGTGCGCTCGGCGACGTCGAAGGCGGTGGGGTCGAAGGCGCCGTCGACCACCGGGATTCCGGTACCGGCGATGACCGGATAGGTCTTGATCAGTAGCTCGTCGATCTCCGGCAGCAGGGTACCGGCGAGCCGGCCGCCCCCGCAGAGCCAGACGTCCAGGCCGGCGCCTGCCTCGCCCTTGAGCTCGCGGACGAGGGCGAGCGGGTCGTTCGGCACGACGGTGACGGCTGGGTCGGTGTCGGGCTTGAGGGTGCTGGACACCACGTACTGGCGCAGGTGCGCGTACGGGCTGGTGATCCCGTTGTCGTAGGCGGGGCGGTAGGTGCCGAGGCCCATGACGACGGTGTCGAAACGCCGGTTGGGTGCGTCGGCGACGCCGGCGACCGCGCGATACGCGGTCGGGACGGTCTCCGGGTACAGCGCGTTGATCGAGGTCAAATAGGCGGCGGCCTGCTGCTCGTCGCCCTGCGGAAAGAAGTCGAACTCGCCGCCGGGACCGGCGATGCGGCCGTCGAGCGAGACGCCGACGTAGTACACGAGCTTTCGCACAGTAGTCCCCCACACGTAGTACTCTGCTTGAAGTGGTTTGAACGTAGTACTACACCTGGAGTGGTGTCAATGGTGAGACGGAATGACCAGCGGCGCGCCGCCCTTGTCGACGCGGCGATCGAGGTGCTGGCCCGGGAAGGCGCACGCGGCCTGACGTTCCGGGCCGTGGATGCCGAGGCAGCCGTTCCCGCCGGCACGGCGTCCAACTACTTCTCCAGTCGCGACGAGCTGTTCACTCAGACCGGTGCCCGGGTCTACGAGCGACTCCAGCCTGACGAAGCCACCATCGCCCGCCAGCAGACGGCCGGCCGCGACCGGGACACCTACGTGGAGTTGATGCGCGAACTCGTCGGCCGCGTCGCCTCCTTCCGCACCGGCTACCTCGCGCTGCTGGAACTCCGCCTGGAAGCCACGCGCCGCCCCGAACTGCGCAAGGTCCTCACGGAGCGAGTCCGGGCCGACGTGGATGCCAACGTCGCCTATCACGAGGCTTCCGGTCTCCCCGGCGACACCACGGCCGTCAAGCTGCTCATCCTGACGCTGAACTGGCTGATCGTCGAACAGCTCACCCTGCCGGACGTCTTCACGGAGGCAGAGCGTGACCAACTGGTGACGGCTGCGGTGGAGCGCATCGTGGCAGCGGAGTAGCCGCCCAGACCCGCCCAGCCCAGGCCAGCCCAGGCCCGCCCCGCCCCGCCCCTCCCCGGATGACTCAAGTCCGATGGGCTGGCAGCGAGTTGGACCGGACGGCCTCGACAGCCACCCGCACATCCGAGAGAACGGGGGTCGCGCATTCGCGCTGCGAGCCGAGCTCGGCCGACACGGCGATGCGGTGTCACTGTGGGCCGATTTCGACACCCAGATAGGCGATTACGCGCCTGATGGGGCCGTGGACATCATCGTCAACAACGCCGGGATCGGGCGCAGCACGGACCTGGCCTCACTGACCGAGGAGAACTTCGACGAGGTCTTCGCCGTGAACGTGCGTGCGCCGTTCTTCATCGTCCAGGAGGGGCTGAAACGACTGCGCGACGGGGGACGGATCATCAACATCTCCAGCGGTGCGGCCCGCATCGCCATGCCGGAGATCATCGCCTACGGCGCCACCAAGGGCGCCCTGGACACCTTCACCCTCAATCTCGCCAAAGAACTCGGCCCCCGTGGCATCACCGCGAACTCGGTGGCGCCCGGCGTCATCGACACGGACGTCAACGCCGGCTGGCTGCGCGGCAATCCGGAAGCCGAGGCCCACGCGGCCTCCCTGGCCGCGCTCGGCCGGGTCGGGCAGCCGGAAGACGTGGCCGGCATCGTGGCCTTCCTCGCCTCGGACGATGCGCGCTGGGTGACCGGGCGAGTGCTTGATGCGACGGGTGGGTCCGGGTTGTGAGCCTTACCCCTTGATTGGGGGCCACCGAGCGTCACACCTCATCCCCCGCACGCCGCGCGCGGAACGCCGCCGCCTTGACCCGGTTCTGGCACGCCGTCGAGCAGAACTGGCGGCCGGCGTTGCGGGAGGTGTCCACGTAGACCCGGTCGCAGCGGGGGGCCGCGCAGACCCCGAGGCGGCCGGCGTAGTCGCCGCCGAGGGCCATGGCGAGGCCGGTGGCGCAGCCCGCGATCCAGCCGATGGCATAGGAGTCGTCGGAACCGTGGAAGTGAACTTGCCACGGTTCGCCGGGAGTTCGGTCGAGTTGAGGGCGGGCGCCGGTCTCACGCAGCAGTGAATTGAGGGCGGGGGCCGCGTCGTCAAGGCTGTCGGCGGCCACTGCCTCGAACACGGTACGCAGGGCGCGGGCGGTGTCGGCCAAGCGGTCCGCCTCACCGAGTTCCAGGTCCACCCCGGCGGAGAGCGCCGCGCGGACGGCCCCGATCCGCTCGGCGCCTTCGGGGGCGACGTACGAACGGCCGCGCGCCTCACCGTCCGTCAGCGCGTTGACGAGCGCCACCGAAGCATCGAGCAGGGCCCTCATGTGACTGTCGAATAGCACTTGACCAGTTACCTCTCGCCCGCCTACGGTTCCTGTCACTGACAATAGATGATTGACCAGTGATGGGAGAGGTGACGTGCTGCGCTCCGAACCACTGCCCCGCGCCGTCCGTCTGCTACTGCTCGCCCGAGTCGTCAACCGGCTCGGAGCCTTCTCCTTGCCCTTCCTCACCGCGCTGATCCGTACCGACCATGGCGCGAGCCTGACCACCGCCGGGCTGGTCAGCGCCGCGTTCGGGCTCGCGACGATCCCCTCACGGCTGGCCGGCGGAGGGCTGGCCGACCGGATCGGCAGGCGCACGACCATCGTGCTCGGGCTCTGCGGATGCGCCGTGGCGCAGCTGGCGATCGCGGCCTCCGCGTCTCTCACCTGGGCGATCACCGGAGCCGTACTGCTCGGCCTGGCCTTCGAGCTCTACGAGCCACCCAGCCAGGCGATCATCGGCGAGTCCGTGCCGGCGCGGCAACGGGTGCGTGCGTTCAGCCTGTTCAGCGCCGCGCTCGCGGCCGGCGGCATGGGCGCCGGACTGCTCGCCGCCCTGCTCGGGCGCTGGGACCTGCGCTGGCTCTTCGTCGCCGACGCCGTGACATGCCTGGCCTGCGCCCTGCTGATCCGGCTGGCCCTCCCCCACGACCGTCCGACACAGGCCGGAACGGACCATCACGGCCGTCCGGCACGGACCGGAACGGACCACCACGACCGTCCGACACAGACCGGGCCGGACCACGGCGACGACACCGCCGTACGGCCACTACGGGACCGAGCTCTGCTGAGCGTCCTGGCCACCGGAACCGCCTATGCCCTGATCAACCAGCAGACCGTAATGACCCTGCCGCTCGCGCTGACACAGCAGGGCCGTCCCGCTGCCGACGCCGGGCTGCTGTTCACCGCCGCCGCAGCCACCACCGTGCTCGCCCAGCCGCTGATCCGGCTCCCGTGGACGAGCCGCCTCACGACACCCGTCGCGCTCGCCCTCGCCCATCTCCTCCTGGCCGCGGGGCTGGTCGCATACGCTCTCGCCCACACCCTCCCTGCGCTCCTCGCCTCAGCGGCTGTGTGGAGTCTCGGCGACCTGCTGGTCATCGGCCGCGTCTACGCGCTCGTCACCGACCTTGCGCCAACTGGCGGAAGCGGCCGTTACCTTGCCGTCTTCGGCACCAGCTGGGGCGTCGCCGCGACGCTCGCCCCCGTCCTCGGCACCCAACTACTCGCCCGCGCGGGCACCACGACGCTGTGGTCCACGATGGCCGCACTCTGCCTGCTGCTCGCCCTGCTCCACCTCCGGGTTACACCGCAGTCGCCCGGAGGCCGCGAGGTCGCGCGGGCGGCTCGGCTCCACACCCCGGATGCCGCGTAAGGAGGTGGCTCGGGCGGCGATGTCCGCGGCGGGCGCCGGCCACTCCCACCGACACCCCCCACCCCCTCAATCCACCGCAGGGCGCACAGCAACCGCCGTAAGCAGCTCAGCCAGCCGACTGACGTCCGCTGCCATGTCGATCTCCGGATTGAGCAGCCACTGCAACTGAAGCCCGTCGGTCGCGGCGATGAGGATGCGCGCCGCCCAGGCCGGATCGGTGAGCCCGGGTGGAACACCGCCCTCCGAAGGCTGCTCGGAACCAGTGGCCGGCGCGGCCGCCTTCCGCTCGATCGCCGTCGCCAGCTCCGAGCGGAAGCGGTCGTAGCGCTCGGCGAAGAAGTCGTGGGCCGGATGGTCGGGTTCGGCCGCAGCTGCGGCCAGGTCGACGAAGAGTTTGACGAGGCCGGGCGTCTCCGCGTTCTGCGCCAGCATGTCCGCATAGCCCGCGTCGGCCTTCTCGAAGTCCCCGTACACCTCGGTCCCGGCCGCGTCGCGGGCCGCGAGCACGGCGGTGAGCAGGGCCTCGCGGCCGCCGAAGTGGTGCAGGATCCCCGCGTCCGTCATGCCGACGCGCTGGGCGATGTCCCGCACCGAGACCTTGCGGCTGCCCGCCTCCGCGTACGCCGCGAGCGCAGCCTCGATGATCTGCTGCCGCTTCGCCGCGGTCTTGGCGTACGGGCCCCGGGGAGTGGTCATGAGCGGAGTCTAACGAAGCGGGAGCCCAAAACATTGACCATCAATGTTTTGAAGTTTACGGTGAGGCAACCTCGACGCGACACGGCATCAGGAGCCCTTTAGGAGCCGTCCGTGCCCCACACCTCACCCCTCGGTCCGGCCTCGGTCGCAGGCGGCACCGAAACCGAGAAGTCCCCCGCGAGATCCCGCCGGTTGGGCCCTGTACTCGCGGCCACGCACCTGAGTTGGATGCTGCCCACCGCAGCCGCACTCACCTTGCTCCAAGCCCGCCTGGGACAACTCGACACCGGCACCAAGCTCACCCGCTTCGCCGTCCTGTCCACCGTCGGAGCGGTCACCGCGCTGGCCGCGAACATCGCGTTCGGCCTCCTCTCGGACCGGACGCGGTCCCGCTACGGCCGGCGCAACCCGTGGATCGCCGTCGGCGGCTTCGCGGCCGCCGGCTGCATCAGCTCGATGTCTTTCGCCGACAGCTTCCCTGGGCTGCTCGCCCTGGTCGCGGCCTTCCAGGTCGCCCTCAACGCGATGCTGGCCCCGCTGTACGCGGTGCTGCCGGACCGTGTCCCGTCCGGGAGGATGGGCAAGGCCGCGGCCTGGGTCGGGCTCGGCGTGCTGGTCGGGCAGAGCCTGGGGGCGGTCGCGGCGGGCGCGTTCGTCACCTCGCCGAGCGTGGGGCTGCGCTGGTTGCCGTGGCTCGCCGCGGTGGGTGGGGTGCTGTTCTTCTTCACAGCCCCGGACACGTCCTCCAAAGATCTGCCACAACCACCCTTCTCTGTAAGGGAGTTGGGCCGCAACCTCCTACCACCGAAGGACACCGACTTCTTCTGGGCTCTGGCGGGCCGGCTGATCGCGCTGCTCGGGGTCAACCTGGTCCTGGTGTACCAGCTCTACGTACTCACCGATCACCTGCGCCTCTCCACCGCACAGGCGGGATCGGTGATCGCCCTGGGCGCGATCATCTCCGCGCCTGCCTCCGGCCTAGCCATCGCCGTGTGCGGGCCGCTGTCGGACCGGCTCGGGCGGCGCAAGGTGTTCATCGTGGCCGGAGCGATCGTCATGGCCGCCTCGATCGTCCCGCTGGCACTCGCCCCGGCCCGCTGGTCCTTCTACGTCTTCGCCGGTGCCGCCGCTCTCGGCTGGGGCTGCCTCAGTGCGGTCGACCAGGCCGTCGTCTCGGAGGTGCTGCCCAACCAGCACAACCGCGCCAAGGACCTCGGCTTCCTCAACGTCGCCAACACCGTCCCGCAGCTGATCGCCCCGGTCGCGGCGAGCCTGCTCGTACCCGCCTTCGGATACCGAACCCTGTTCGCCGTGGCCATCGTGCTCACGCTCGCGGGCGGGTTGTGCATCCTGCCGCTACGCCGCGTCACCTGACGTCAAGCCGTATGTCTCGCACCACCGCACCACGCCACCACCAACCCACCCCTCGGAGCACACGATGACCGACCTGAGCACCACCATGCCCGCCGGCTTCCTCTGGGGAGCGTCCACCGCCGCCCACCAGATCGAGGGCGGCAACCACAACAGCGACTGGTGGGAGATGGAGCAGCACGTCCTGGCAGAGGGCGGCGGCCCCATCCAGGAGTCCAGCGGCGACGCCTGCGACAGCTTCCACCGCTGGCCCGAGGACATGGACCTGCTCGCCCAACTCGGTTTCACCGACTACCGGTTCAGCATCGAATGGGCCCGCATCGAACCGGCACCGGGCGAGATCTCCCACGCCGCGATCGACCACTACCGCCGGATGGTCGAAGGCGCCCACGAGCGCGGCCTGCGCCCGCTGGTGACACTGCACCACTTCACCGCACCACGCTGGTTCGCCCACCGGGGTTCCTGGTACGCCGAGGACGCAGCCGACCGGTTCGCCCGCTACGTCGAGGCCGCCGCCCCGGTCTACGCGGATGGCGTGGACCACGTGTGCACCATCAACGAGCCGAACATGGTGGCCCTCTTCCCCGCGCTCGTCGAGATGCTCACCGGGGACGGGGGTGCGACCGAGCAACTCGCGAACCATGGGCTTCCGGAACCGGACGCCAAGCTCACCGAGTCCATGATCCGTGCGCACCGCCGCGCGGCCGAGGCCGTCAAGTCGCGCGCCCCACATGTGCGCACGGGCTGGTCGGTCGCAGTTCAGGCCGTGCAGGCGATCGAGGGCGCGGAGCAGGCCGCCAAGGCCTACGGCCGCCCGCGTCAGGACGTCTTCCTGGAAGCGGCACACGGCGACGACTGGCTCGGCGTGCAGACGTACACCCGCACCCGGATCGGCCCCGACGGCCTCGCGCCCGTTCCCGACGAGGTCGAACGCACCCTCACCGGCTGGGAGTTCTACCCGCAGGCACTAGGGGAGACACTGCGACACGTCTCGACCGTCGCCCCGGACGTGCCACTCATCGTGACGGAGAACGGCATCGCCACGGACGACGACACCCGCCGCGTCGCCTACACGGCCGGCGCGGTGTCCGGCATGGCCAACGCGATGGCCGACGGCGTCGACGTACGCGGCTACTTCCACTGGTCAGCCCTCGACAACTACGAATGGGGCAGCTTCCGCCCAACGTTCGGCCTCATCGCGGTGGACCGCACCACGTTCGCCCGCACCCCGAGGCCGTCCGCTGCGTGGCTCGGCGGGGGTGGCCGCGACCGCCGCTGGCCTACGGCCTGACGAGCGGTTTCGGGCAAGCCCTTGGGGTGCTCGTGCCCAATGCCTCGGGCACGAGCACCCCGCCTTGCCGGGCGCACACCAGCAACTCATGCCCTCACACGGGCGAGCCTTGACCAAGAGGATGGCGATAACGCAATTTGTTGAGTGAGGCCCCGCCGGTGGTGTCCTCCACGGCCGTGCCGTCCGCACCCCAACCAGAGCCCTCGTAAAAACGCCTGGCGCGCACGTTGTCCTCCAATACCCACAAGGTGGCGCGCCTGTAGGCGGCGTGCCCGAGAGCCGCCAAGGTCGCGACCATCAGCCGGCTGCCGGCGCCGGTGCCCCAGACCTCCGGCAACGCATAGAGCGTGCCGATCTCGGCAACTGCAGGATCCTCGTCAGCCGGGCCGAAACTCGCGAATCCGACTACCCCCGCCTTTCTTTCGGCTACCAGAACTCCCGACGAGGGCCACCGTGTCTCCGCGATGCGCCTCCTCCATCCGGGCTCTTCCCGGTCAGGGTCCATCGCGTCGAGGTAAGGCTGCGGAACGACACCGGCAAAGGCCGACTGCCAGGAACATACGTAGACGCGGGCGACAGCTGCCGCATCTTCAGGCCAGGCCTGCCGAATCCTCATGCCCGCCATCTTTCTGGGCGCCGCGTGCCGGGCCAAGTTCTTTTCGAGGTCCGTACGACGACCGCCACATCCATCTGAACGTCACGCACTTGCCCCGCCGTCCGCGACCAGGTCGTGGCCGACGACGAAGCTCGACTCCTCGGAGGCCAGCCACAGAACCGACGCGACGATCTCGTCAGTCTCCGCGAGTCGCCCGAGTGGGATGGTGCCGTTCAGCCGGGCCGCACGGTCGGCCTCCGTTTCTCCGGGCATGAAGGTCATCGAGGTGTTGGCGGCGCCGGGGCTGACGGCATTGATGCGGATGCCGTCCTTGATGTGGTCGAGGGCGGCGGTTCGGGTGAGCGTTGAGACGGCCGCCTTGGTCGCGGCGTAGGCGCCGGTGCCGGGGTAACGGACGTGGTCGCCGATATTGGAGGCGGTGTTGACGATCACGCCGCCGCCGTGGGCACGCATGTGCCGGATCTCGTACTTCATGGTGAGCATCACGCCGGTCAGGTTGACCGCGAGCTGCGCGTGCCACTGTTCCTCGTCCAGATCGCCGAGCGGGCCGGCGGCGGTGAAGACGCCCGCGTTGTTGTGCGCGATGTGCAGTCCGCCGTGCCGGGAAACGGCCGTGTCGACCATCTCCTGCACCGAGGCCGAGTCGGTGACGTCGGCGATGACCGCACTCGCCGTACCGCCGTCCTGCTCGATGAGCTTGATCGTCTGCGTGACGTTCTCGGCGTTGCGGCCGACGGCGACGACCGTGGCACCCCGGGCCGCGAAGGCGCGAGCGCTGGTACGCCCGATGCCGGAGCCGGCTCCGGTGACGAGCGCGACCTTGCCGTGGAATGAGGCGGACATGATGGATCTCCTTGATATCGCGGGCAGGGGGAAGGCGTCGGCGTCATTTCCGTGCCGACC
This sequence comes from Streptomyces sp. NPDC046821, assembly GCF_040645335.1. Lineage (NCBI taxonomy): Bacteria > Bacillati > Actinomycetota > Actinomycetes > Kitasatosporales > Streptomycetaceae > Streptomyces > Streptomyces sp. NPDC046821. Next base: position 145,392 of record NZ_JBEYYB010000015.1, read on the forward strand.
AACACAGAAAGAGCATGTACTCCACCTCCGGCGCAGGTCAAGGGTTATATTTAACGGGCGACACAAAAAGGAGTGGTGGTATGGCAGGCAGAGGCAGGCCCCGCGCGTTCGACCGGGACGAGGCCCTGCGCCGAGCTCTGCGCGTCTTCTGGGAACGCGGCTTCCAGTCGACCTCCATGAGCGACCTCACCGCCGCCATGGGTATCAACTCCCCCAGCATCTACGCGGCTTACGGCTCCAAGGAGCAGCTCTTCAACGAGGCCGTCGAGCTCTACGCCCGCACCGAGGGCGCTCACACCCAGCGCGCCCTGGCCGAGGAACCGACCGCCCGCGCCGCGGTGGAGGCGATGCTGCGCGACAACGCCGCGGCATACGCGGACCCCGCCACTCCGACCGGCTGCCTGATCGTGCTGGCCGCACCCCTATCCGTATCGGAGCATGCCTCGGTCCCCGAGGCCCTCGCACGTATGCGGGGCGAGATCCACACCCTGATCCGCGAACGGGTGCGGCGGGGCATCGAGGAGGGCGACGTACGGCGGGACGCTGACGCCGAGGCCATCGCGTCCTTCTACGGCACCGTGCTGAACGGGCTGTCGATCCAGTCTCGGGACGGCGCCTCGGCCGCGCAGTTGCAGCACACCGTCGACGGGGCCATGGCGGCTTGGGAGGTCTTGGCCGCGCCTGCTCACCGGGTTGCGGACTGAGTCCGTGCGCCGTGCGGCCCGGCCGGCCCTGCGGAGGCTGCCTGGACGCCTCGGCTAGAGCTAGAGGGGGACAGCCGAGGTGCTCAGCTGCCCCCCACTCGTCAAACCTTGGTCACCGGTTCCTGGAGCTCGGTCACCCACTCGTCGTGGTTTTCGGGGCACTCCAGGTTGATCTCTCGCGGGTAGCCGGTCGAGCGGTAGCCGTTGGTGGCGATCCAGTGGCCCAGCGTCTGAATGGAAGGCAGGACCGCCTCCATCGAGCCGCGGTGCACGATGGTCGCCGCCTGTTCTACGGGCGGCAGGTCTACGATCCTCAGCTCGTCGTCCTCCCTGACGGGCGCGGCCACCACGACACCGGCGTGGACGAGGATGCCGCCGTCCTCGGCATCCTCGTAGTACGAGACGCCAAGGCCGGAGGGGGCGATACCTGCCGCCTCCAGACGCCGGAACAGCTCCTCGTACAGCGGCTGGATGACCGGGCTGATGGTGTCGAAGTCCGGTGCTACACCGGTCAGTTCGGCCACCCGTACGCTCGGCAGGCTCTTCAGTACGACCTCGTTGCTGGGCATCTGCCCCTCGCTCTCGATCGAGCGGAGCCTCGCCTCGACCTGGACCAGCCGGGCCGCGGCGGCCGTCATCGCCGCCTCCAGCTCGGCGCGCCGCAGCCGCAGCATGGCGCGGAGTTCCTCGGTGGTCACCTGCTCGTCCAGGATCTCCTGGACTTGCTGGAGGGTGAAGCCGAGGTCCTTGAGCGCGATGACGCGGTTGAGGCGGGCCAGTTGGGCCGCCGTGTAGTAGCGGTAGCCGCTGGCCGGGTCCACGTGGGCCGGGCGCAGCAGACCGGTCGCGTCGTAATGACGCAGCATCCGGACTGAAACGCGACCGTGCCGGGCGAAGTCTCCGATGGTGAACATGATGTCTCCGAGTTGACCGCCTGACACGGTGTAAGGGTCAAGAACTCTAGTTGTTCCGCCACGGAGGCTGAACCGCGTCCCTTCTGCACTGGCGGCGAACGTGGCTTACCTGTATCGCGGCTCAAGCCCCCGTTCCGCTCAGCGTGTGCGCGATGTGGTCGGAGAGGTGAGGCAGCCAGTCGGATCGGGCGTTGCCGAGGAGGTGGTCTCCGTGTGGGACTGAGAGGTAGGTGCCGTGCGGGGCGAGGTGGGCCAGTGGGCTGCCGTTCGTGACGCCGGGGATGGCGTCCTGTTCTCCGTCTACGACCAGCAGCGGGGCAGTGATGCGAGGTGCCAGGGTGGAGAGGTCTACGTCCCTGGCGAAATCGCGGGCAGCGTCGGCTCCTCCGGTGCGGCTGGTCATGAGGGCTTTCACTGGCGGGGGTAGTTGTTCCCAGTCGAGGCGGAAGGGGCCGCTGACCGTCGCGACCGCCGTCACGCGTGGCTCCATTGCTGCGGTGCGGGCGGCGAAGTAGCCGCCCAGGCTGAGGCCTACGAGGCCGATGTGTGGGACGCCGAGTACGTCGATGACCCGGCTGATCACCTGCTCGTAGTCCGGCTGGAGGGTTGTCGTGGCTGCGAGTACGCCCTGTCCGGGGCCGTCCATCGCGAATACCGCCAGGCCCCTGGCCAGCAGCGCGGACGCAAGGTCGAGGAACTCCTCCTTGGCCGAGTCCAGGCCGGGGACGACGACCACGGTGCCGAACGCGTCGCGCGGGCCGCGCAGCCAGCCGGTGAAGCCGTCGCCGCTCACGTGTCGCGCACCGGGCTCCAGTGCAGTCAAGGCTCGACTCAGAGCATCGTCCGCCTCGGCGGCGGCGCGAGCCGACTCCTCGTACGGTGCGAGCGTGGCGAGGTGGAACCATCGGGCCGCCATCAGGAGGTGTTCACCGGCGGAGACGGACGACGCTGCCTTTTCCGCACGTGTGACGTGGGCGTGTGCGGTGCGGGCGAAGGACGGGCCCCAGTCGGCAACGGATGTGAGGTCGTCGGTGACGCGACGGTACTCGTGGGGGTCAACTCCCGTGCCGATGGCGCGTGTCCACTGGCCGGCCGAAAACTCTTGGGCGTTCATCGTGTGGTTGCTCCGGTCAGCAGAGCGGCTTTGCCGCGGATGCGGCGCTCGCGCAGGTCGATGAGGGTGTCGGCGGTCCGCGCCCAGTCGGCGATCCGGCCGATCTCCGGGTGCAGCCGGTCCTGTGCCACCAGGCGCACCAGCGCAGCGAGGTCGGTCCCGTAGGGGGCGCCCGCGTAGTGGAAGTGCCGGATCGTGGCGCGCTCGGGTCCGCTCAGCAGGTCGAAGAAGTCGAGGGTGACCGGGGTGCGACTGGCTTGTCCGAACCAGACGAGCACGCCACCCGGACACACCTTGGACAGTGCGGCCGGCAGAGCGGTGCCACCCGTGGACTCCAGTACGACGTCGAACGGCCCTTCAGCCGTGGCGACTTCATGGACCACCCGCGCGCCCATTTCCGTCAGCCGCTCGCCGCGTTCCGGCGTGGCCGTCACCACGGTGAGTTCCGCTCCGGCTCCCACGGCCAGCTCGGTGACGTAGTGGCCGACGCCGCCCGAGGCGCCCGTAAGCAAAACGCGTCGGCCGGCAAGCGAAGGGGCCGTGCGGAGCAGGCGCAGAGCCGTGATCCCGGCCAGCGGCAGGGCCGCCGCCCGTACGCTGTCGATACTGTCCGGGAGCACCGCGAGCGAATGCGTGGGTACGGCCGCGTACTCGGCCCAGCCGCCCTGCGCCGGATGCCCGACCACGCGGGTGCCGATGCCGGGGCCCGAGCCGTCCGCCGCGGCCTGCACGACGAGGCCGGCGATGTCTTTGCCGGGAAGCCACCCCGGCGCAGGTTGTTCGAGCAGAAACGTCTCGCCGCGGTTCGGCGCGAACGCCTCGACCTTGACCAGCGCCTCATCCGGCGCCGGGCCAGGCTGGGCGACATCGGAGAACTCGACCGGTCGCCTCGCATCCCCCGTGGGAATCAGTCTTCGCATACCGAGGATGCAACCTTCGCAGCCGCTCGTTGATCCAACAACCAACGCGCGAGATCGACAGCCAACGGTTGTCACCTATGGTGAGAGCCATGGATCTCGACGTCGCGCAACTACGCGCCTTCGTGTGCGCCGCCGAGGAACTGCACTTCGGACGGGCGGCCAGAGCCCTCAGCATCTCTCAGCAGGCACTCTCCAAACGGATCGCGCGGCTGGAATCCCTGCTCGGCACGCAGCTGTTCCACCGCGGAGGCACAGGGGTCAGCCTCACCGAGGCGGGTCAGCGCTTCCTCGCCCCGGCCCGCCACACCATCGTCGCCGCCGACACCGCGATCGCGGCGGTGGCCGGGACCAACCGTCCGCTGCGCGTCGACGTCTGGGGCCACCTCTACGCACCGATGCGGACATTGACCCAAGTGGCCTCACACGCAGGGGATTTGATGCTGGGGCACGGTCGCGACCTGACCTCGGTGACGACGGCATTGCTCCACGGTGACATCGACGCGGCCTTCGGCCGGGTCCATCCCCCGCTGCACACGGGACTGACACACCGGCTCATCCGCCTCGAACCCGTGGACGCCATAATGAGCGCCCACCATCCGCTCGCATCCGAACAAGCTCTGCGGCCCGACCAACTCCACGACAGCATCTTGTGGGCACCCGGCGCGCTCGACCGCCTCGACTTCCTCCACCAATTCGCCGAGCGGTTCGACATCCCCGACAGGGCGACGAGCATCAACCTCGGGCTTCCCCACTTCCTCGCCGAAATAGCCGCAGACCCGCAACGCTTCTCGCTCCTGCCCGCCGACGTCCCTCTCCCGGACATCCCTGGGCTGCGCTCCGTACCGCTGATCAACCCAACTCCGCTGTATGCCTGGTCACTTCTGTGGCGCACCGGCAACGAGCACCCAGGCCTGCATCACCTCACTGCCACCTGTGCCGCACAAGCAGCGCGAAGCCGATGGCTGGAGTACGACCCGGTACGCGACTGGATGCCCGAACCGCCGAAGCCCCTGTCATGAGACGCCCGGCCGAACTGCCTTCCGGTCAGGCCCCAGTTGGCACCCAACCGTCGACTTCCTCCCGGAGCGCGGCCTCCAGCCTGTCCCGGGCCTCGGTCTGGGCGGCGATCCGCTCGTTGAGTACGGCCAGCCGTTCCCATGCGACCCGCAGCCCCTTGTCCGACGGCGTCGCGGCGGCCACATCCCCGTCTAGGCACGGCAGGAACACCCGCACGTCGTCCAGGGTGAGGCCGGAGGCCAGCAGGTAGCGGATGTTGCGTACGCGGACCACCGCCGCCTCGTCGTAGATGCGGTACCCGTTGGGGGCTCGCTCGGAGGAGATCAGGCCCGCCTGCTCGTAATGCCGCAGCGCACGGGCAGTTGTCCCGGTCACCTTGGCCAGCTCGCCGATCTGCACACGTCCCACCTCCCGGGCCACTCCTATCACGCCACGACCGCTCCCCCGTCGACCGGGAGTACTACTCCCGTGACGAACGACGCCGATGGTGCGGCAAGCCGGGTGATCGCCCACGCCACCTCTTCGGGTCGGCCGACCCGGCCCAGCGGGGTACGCGCCAACTGCCATTCCCGCACTGCTGCCATACGCTCCGGTGTCAGCCCCTGATGTTCACCGATGGGGGTGTCGATCGCGCCGGGGGCGACCGCCACGACCCGGACCCCACGGGGTGCCAGCTCGACCGCCCAGCTGCGGGTCAGCGTTTCCAGAGCGGTCTTGGTGGCGGCGTAGACCGAGTTGCCCGGCCAAGCGCGCTGCCCAACCGACGTACTGACATTGGCGATCACCCCGCGCGACGTGGTCAGAAGTGGCAGTGCGGCTTGGGTCAGCAGGATGGGGGCGATGAGGTTGGTGGCAAGCTGAGGCGTGATCATCTCCGGCGTCAAGGTGCCGAGGGCACCGCTGCGCACGATGCCGGCGTTGTTGACCAGCACGTCCAGTCGGCCATGTGTCTCCCGTACGGCTTCGATGATGCGCTCCGGCGCACCCTCGGCGGTGATGTCGGCGACCAACGGGGTGATCCGGGTGTGCCCGGCCGCGGTCTCCTTGAGGGGTTCGGAGCGACGTCCGATCGCGATCACGTGAGCGCCCTCCTCGGCGAAGGCGCGGGCGGTGGCCCGTCCGATCCCGGTACCGGCCCCGGTGATGGCGACGACCCTGCTGCTGCTCTGCGGTGCGGTGCTGTTCATGCCGGCCATCGTTCAACCCTGACGCCAGCGGCAAGGTCAAGCAGCCTTCAGATACGGCCTAGTTCGGGATCTCGACCGCGAACGCGTCCCTCACCCCGCCCCTCCCCGCCTCCGTGAGATGGACGACGCGAGGCGAGACCCCGTACCGCAGCCAGCCCAGGTCGAAGAACCGCGTGGTCAGCGCGGCGCCCAGCGCGCCCGCGAGGTGATGGCGGCGCTCGCTCCAGTCGACGCAGTAGCGCACCACCGGGCGTCGCCCCCTCCCCAACATGTCCACGTCTATGCCGAACTCCGTGAAGTGATCGGCGCCTTGGGGCGTCAGGCGATACGTCGAGTGTCTGCCGTAGGAGGCGGGTTGGTCGGGGCGGACGCCGGAGGCGAGATCGTTCGGCTCGGGCTGGAGCAGGCCCTGGTCGAGGAATGCCTCCATGAGCGCCACACCCAGGGATCCCGCGAGGTGGTCGTAACAGGTGCGTGACCGCTTCAGCGCGTTGTGGCGGCTGTGCTCGCGCAAGGTGGTCGGCAGTGTGGGGTCGGGCGGCGCGATGACGGCCAGCGCCTCCAGGGCTGCGGCGACGTCGGGGCCGGACAGGCGGAAGTAGCGGTGGCGTCCGGCGTGTTCGGCCCGTACGAGTCCCGCCTCGGCCAGCTGAGTGAGGTGCACGCTCGCCGTCGGCACACTCACCCCGGCCTCGGCCGCCAGGACCGTGACCGACAGGGGCCGGCCGTCGGACAGCGCCTTGAGCATCCGGGCCCGGGAAGCACTCGCCAACAGGCGTGCCGCACGCGCCAGTTCAGGCTCGCTACTTTCCATGGGATGGTCTGCGGCTTCGTCCATGTGTGACATACAAACACAGTTAGGCAAACATCTAAGTATCGGGCATCGAGGATCACCGGCATGACCACTACGACCCCAACAGAAGCAGCGAACCGGGCCTCCACGACTCAGCGGCTGTCGTGGCCCCCACTCGTCGCCCTCAGCCTCGGCTATTTCCTGGTGATGCTGGATGTCACCGTCGTCACCGTGGCCGTCCCCGTCATCGATGACTCGGTCGGTGCCGGTGCCTCGGCGATGGCCTGGGTCGTCGACGGTTACAGCGCCGTCTTCGGGGGCCTGCTGCTCATGGGCGGAGGTCTCGGCGATCGGCTCGGGCACCGGCAGGTGTTCCTCACCGGCCTCGGTCTCTTCGCCCTCGCCTCGGCCTGCTGCGCCCTGGCCACCACCCCGACGGCGCTCATCACCGCACGTCTCGCGCAAGGCGCCGGCGCCGCTCTGCTGGTGCCCACCTCCCTGGCCCTCCTGACCACCTCCTACCCGGCCACGGCGATGCGGGCCAAGGCGCTCGGCGTGTGGGCCGGCATCTCCGGCATCGCGTTCGCGGCGGGCCCTCTCGTGGGCGGCCTGCTGGTGGCGGGCCTGAACTGGCGCGCCGCGTTCTGGATCAACCTACCGATCGCCCTACTGGCCGCCTGGCTGACGTGTAAGAACGTTCCCGCACCCGTCCGTCAGGTGGGGGCACGCGGCCTGGACCCGCTAGCCCAACTCCTCGGCGCTATAGGCCTGTTGACGCTGACAGGCATGTTCAATGTGACTGGCACCAGCGGATGGGCCTCACCAGTCGCGCTCGGAGCCGGGGCCCTCGGCGCGGTCGCGGTCGCCCTCTTCGTGCTGGTCGAGCGCCGGCAGGAAGCGCGCGGGAGCAGGGCGAATCCGCCGCTGCTGCCCCTGTCGCTCTTCCGGTCCCCCGGCTTCGCCTCCACCGCCGCCGTCGGCGTCCTGCTGAACCTCGGCTACTACGGAATGCTCTACCTCGCCACCCTCTATCTGCAGAACGAGCGCGGCTACGACGCGATGGACGCCGGTCTCGCTCTCCTGCCGACCGTGTGCATGGCCGTCGTCGCGGCGCCGCTCTCCGGCCGTCTGACCGCCCGTTTCGGCCCGTACCTGCCGATGGCCGGGGCTCTGCTCCTCGGTGCCGCCGGGTTCACCGGCTGGCTGCTCGCCGGTCCCCACACGCCGTACTGGATCCTGCTGCCCGCCCTCATCGCCACCGGCCTCGCCACCCCTGGCACCGTTCTGGCGGCCACCGCCGGCATCATGCAGGCCGCCCCCGACGAGAACGCAGGTGTGGCATCAGCGGTGTTCAACGTGGCCCGCCAGATAGGCAATTCGCTCGGCGTCGCTCTCTTCGCGTCCCTCACCTCAGGCCAGGACCTCGCCTCGGACCAGGACCTCGCCTCAGGCCGGGACCTCGTCTCCGGTCTGCACACCTCGGCGCTCATCGCCTCCGCGGCCTTCCTCACGGCAGCTCTGCTCGCCCTCTCCTCCTGGCGCAACTCCAAGGCCCACGGCGCGAATTGAGCGCCGTCATCCACCGGAGAGGTCGAACGCGAGCAGCGTGCCGGCTCCGGCTACCCACACGCGCTTGCCGCGCGCGGCCGCCGTCCAGAACGTGTCCGTCGCCGTGGCTTCCGCGGGGAGGTGCCAGATCTGGTGGCCGTCCGCGCGGGCGTACGCCGTCAGGCCTGGGTGGGTGCCGCCCGTCGTGCCGGTCAGGACCAGGTCGGATGTCGCGTGCAGGATCTGGGTGAAGCCGCGGCCCAGGTCGCCGGTGGCCCACTGGCGGTGGCCGTCGCGGAGCCGGTACGCGGTCAGCGGGCCGTGTCCCGCCGTGGGGTCGCTGCCGACCGATGCCGCGGCCGCGGTGAACACGGTGTCGCCGAACGGCGCGAGCTGCTGCGGCGCCGGCGGCCGCGCCCGCCAGCGCGTGGAGCCGTCCGCCGCGTCGAGCGCGGCGAACGAGCCGTTGGCAAGGCTCTGTTGGAGCAGAACCGTGCGGCCGTCGGCGGTGAGGCTGATGACCGTGGCGAGGAACTCGTCCTGAATGCTGTCGCCCGGCTCCATGCCGCTAGGTACGCGCCACAGCTCCTTGCCGTCGGACAGCCGGAGCGCGGTGAGGTCAGCGCTGTCCCGGCGCAGTGCCAGCGCGATACGGCTGCCGGGTTCCGTGCCGACCCCGAAGATGGCGGGCCGGTAGCGCCACACCTCGCGCCCGGTGTGCGGGTTCAGGGCGTACGCGGTGTTCTGGCCGTCGGGGCCGGATTCGGCAGGGGCCACGCACAGCAGGACCTGGCCGACGGGATGGACGGCGGTGAGTGGCGCGGCGTGCTGCCAGCGCATGGTGCCGCCGCCGTCCACGCCGTACAGTCGGCCGGTCCCGCGGGAGGTGATGTGGACCCAGCCGTCGCCGCCGGCCTGTGGGGTGAGGTCGGAGATGTCGGGCTCCGGGACGCCGGGCGGGGTGAAGCGCCAGCGTTCCCGGCCGGTCGTGAGGTCGCGGGCGTGCACGGCGCCGTCCAACTCGACCGTGTAGACGTGCTGCCCGTCGCGGGCCGAGGCTTGGACACCCATGGGCGGGCGGTGCCACACGGTGCGGCCGGTGTCGGGGTCGAGGGCGGCGGCGCCCGCCTTGTTGCGTCCGGTCAGGAGCAGCCGGTCGCCGGTCGCGGCCCAGAGCGTGGTGAAGTCCCCGGGGAGTGTCTTGCGCCAGAGCTGCCGTGGTGCGGCCGGCGCGTCCCGGGTGGTCAGGTACCAGCCGGTGGCGGCGGCCGCGGCGAGGGCACCGCCGGCCGCCGCGAGGATCCGGCGGCGCGGGAGCCGGGTGGCGGCGGTCGTCTCGCGGACGGTGTCCGCGCGGCGGCGCTCCACCTCCCGCTGGACGGACTCCGGCAGCCAGCCCGCGCCGGGCGCCCGCGGTGCCCCGAACAGCTCGGCGAGATCCGGCACTTGGGGCCGTTTCCAGGTCTCTTTCTCCAGGCAGGCGGCGAGTGCGGGGCGCAGCGCGTCCGGCACGTCGTCGAGTACGGGTTCCTCGTGGACGGTGCGGTACAGCAGGATGTGCAGGCTGCCGTCGCCGAACGCCCCGTGTCCGGTGGCCGCGTACACCAGGGTGGCGCCCAGCGCGAAGACGTCGCCGGCGGCCGTGCAGGTGCGGCCGGACACCTGCTCGGGCGGCATGTAGCCGGCGGTGCCGAGGATCTGGCCGGTGGCGGTGAGCCCGGCCGCGTCCAGAGCGCGGGCGATGCCGAAGTCGATGACGCGGGGTCCGTCGGCGGTCAGCAGGATGTTGGACGGCTTGAGGTCGCGGTGGACGAGGCCCGCGTCGTGTACGGCGGTGAGGGCTTCGGCGAGGCCCATGGCCAGGGAGCGGACGGTGTCCTCAGGCATCGGGCCGTGCGCGGCGACGGCGTCGGCGAGGGAGGGCGCGGGCAGGTAGGCGGTGGCGAGCCACGGCTGCGGGGCGTCGGGGTCGGCGGCGAGTACGGGGGCGGTGTACGCGCCGCTGACCTTGAGCGCCGCCTGGGTCTCGGCGCGGAACCGCTCCCGGAAGCGTTCGTCCTGTGCGTAGCTCTCGCGGACGACCTTCACCGCCACCGGGCGTCCGCCCCGCGTCGAGGCCAGGTAGACGCGGCCCATGCCGCCCGAGCCGAGCAGGCGGATCACCCGGTACGGGCCGATGAACGAGGGCGGCGGCGTGGGTGAGTTGAGGGCGGGTGGGGTGGCCGGCTGGGTCATCCGGCGTCCGCCCGGTAGGCGCGGACCCGGTTGCCGCCGGTGATGTACACGTTGTTCTCGTCCACCGCGACGGACCACAGGTCGATGCCCGCCGGGAGGCTGCCGATGACCCGCGGGCTGGGCGAGGCCGTGGCGCCGGCGCTGGGCTTCTCGCGCAGCGCCCACAGCTCTCGCCCGTCGGAGGTGCGCAGCGCCAGACAGCCGGCGGTGCCCGGGACGCTCGCGCCCTTGGAATCGAGGGTGAGCGGACTGAAGACGACGGCGGTGACCTGCTTCGAAGCGGCCAGGGTGCGGACCATGCCGATGGAGGACAGCTGCACGGGGCTCTGGACGCGCCAGCGGATGGAACCGTCGCGCAGGTCGACGGCTTGTACGCGGTTGAGTTCGTTGGTGAGTACGAGGTCGCCCACCACGGTCGGGGCGGAGGCCGCGGTCATGGACACCGACCAGCGGCGGCGGCCTGTCGCGGCGTCGTAGGCGGTCATGCCGCCCTTGATGTTGACGGTGATCAGGAGGTCGCCCGCGGCGGTGAGCGAGGAGTTGAGCTCCCCGCCGCCGGCCTGCATGTACGGCGGGAGCTTGTTGTCGGGGTCGGCGGGAACCTTCACGGACCAGCGGGTGCGGCCGCTCGCGGCGTCGAGGGCGTGCACGGTCAGCCCGCTGTCGGTGTCCTGGGTGAAGTAGAAGCCGTGGCGGTCGGCGGAGTACCGGATGCCGAAGAGGGAGCCGCCCGCGTCGAGGGGCTGCGTCCAGCGCACGTTTCCGGTCGCCAGGTCGATGGCGGCGACCTTCTGGCCCGTGTCGGCGGTGGCGGTGGGCGCGGGGGTGGCCCCGTACGACGGCATGGCCGCCAGGGTGGTGATCTGGCAGTAGACGGTCTGGTCGTGGGCGGCGAGCATCGTGCCGGGCATGACGTTCACGGGCAGATTCTGTTTGCCGACGGGGCGTGCGGAGGCCGGGTCCGCGGTTGCCACGTAGGAGTGGAGCCCGAAGTCGAAGCCCTTGCCGGAGCTGGGGTCGAACTTGGGGGTGCTCGTACCGGTGACGAGCAGTCGGGAGCCGAGGGTGCCGAGGAACCGGCCGGTGGCGCCGAACGGGTCGTTGCCGGTGACCAGCCTGCCGTCGGAGCCGATGCCGTGGAGCCAGCGGACGCGGCCGCTCGCCGCGTCGAAGGCGACAGCCGTGCTCCCGGAGTCGTACGCGACGACGGTGGAGCCCAGGGCTGTGGCCTGGCCGAGGGCGACGGAGACCGGGAGCGGTGTGGACCAGAGGGGTTTGGGCGGGTCGGTGAGTTCGATGGTGCGTGCCGATGTGCCCAGTGGTGCCCCGCCGGTGCCTTTCTTCGCGTCGCCGCCGCCTCTGGTGGCGAGTACGGCGGTGCCTCCGGCGGCCAGTACCCCGGCGGCGGCGAGCGCGCCGAGCAGCACCCGTCGGCGGCTCGGCTGGGCCGTGCCGGGCCGGGTGCCGGGGAGGGTGCCGGGCGGTGGCGGGACGACCGCCATGAGTTCGGCTTCCTGGGCGCGTGCCGCCAGGTCTGCTCTCAGGGCGGGAGTCAGGAGGTCGTCGGGCTGGGCGGGGGCCAGCTCGGCAAGGATCTGCTCCGGGGTGGGCCTTCGGGAGGGCGTCTTGTCCAGGCAGCGCAGGAGCAGGGGGCGCAGGGCGGGCGGAACGCCGTCCATGTCGGGTTCGGCGGTGACGACACGGTGCAGAACGCCTTCGTCGCCCGGCCCGAAGGGTCCTTCGCCGCAGGCCGCGTAGACAAGGATGCCGGCGAGGGCGAAGACGTCGGCCTCGGGGCCGGTGTCGTGGGAGGAGGCGATCTGCTCGGGCGCCATGAACGCGGGTGAGCCGATCACGGTGCCCGTGTGAGTGAGCCGGGTGTCGCCGAGCGCCTTGGCGATGCCGAAGTCGATCACGCGGGGGCCGTCGGAGGAGAGCAGGATGTTGCCCGGCTTGATGTCCCGGTGCACCAGGCCCTCGGCGTGGATGACCTGGAGGGCTTCGGCGAGGGCGGTGCCCAGCGCGCGCAGAGCCGGTTCCCTCATGGTGCCGCCGGTGCGGAGTGCCTGGTCGAGGGTGGGGCCGGCGATGTAGGTGGTGGCGATCCAGGGGCGGGGGCCTTCGGTGTCCGCGTCGACCACGGGCACCGTGTAGACGCCGCTGACGCGTCGGGCGGTGGCCACTTCACGGCGGAAGCGACTGCGGAACGCGGGGTCGTCGGCGAACTCCTCGCGTACCTGTTTCACGGCGACGAGGCGGCCGGACACGGTCCGGCAGAGGTCCACGACGCCCATCCCGCCGCCGCCGAGACGCCGCATGACCACGTACGGGCCGATGGTGGCGGGCAGTATCGTGGTCTCCGCTTCGGACGCCGACTCCCCGCCGGCGCCCGGGATTTGAGCTTCCATGCCTCTCCCCGTCTGTCAGAAATCTGACACAGCGTAAGAGGGACGCGGTAAGAAGTGGAGGCAGTTCCCGGATGACCTTGACGTCACCCTCGGGATCAGCGACGGGTGCTGGTCCGAACACGTAGTTGACTGGGGACCGTTGACGGCTTATCGACCGTTTCGCCGCCCAGTCGCTTGAGCAACATCTGGACCGCGGCCTCGGCCTGGTCGACCGGTCGCAGGTCGATGGCCGTGATGGGCGGGTTGTACTGCTGGGCGAAGCGGCTGTCGATGCCGACCGCGAGCATCAGATCCTGCGGGATGCGGACGCCTCGTTCCCAGCAGGCGCGGGTGGCGCCCTCGGTGTACTGCTCCGCGGAGGCGATGAGCGCGTCCGGCGGTTCGGCGGTGTCCAGCAGGGCGCAGGTGGCTCGGTAGGAGTCGGATTCCAGCCGGTCGACCGCGACGGGGACGACGCGCGGGCGCATGTCGTGCTCGGCGCACCAGGTTTCGTACGCGTGCTCCCCTTCCAGCGTCCACGCCCAGGAGGAGCTGGCGGAGAGCAGCGCGATCCGTCGTGCTCCTTGCTCGTGGAGGTGCTCGAGGAGTTCCCGCATGTTCTGCTCGTTGTCACCCGAGACGTAGTACGGGCGGTCGGGGCGGGCCGGATCGCGCTCGATGGACACGACGGGGATGGCCATGCCTTCGAGCATGTCGATGCGTGGGTCGTCGGCGGCCGGGTCGCAGAGCACGACTCCGTCGGGCCCGATGAGCCGCCACTCGTTCTGGGTGCTGATCCGCGGCGTCAGCAGCAGTCCGTATCCCTCGCCGAAAGCCGCTCGCGCGGAGCCTGAAGCGATCGACATGTAGTAGTCGAGGCCGATCATGTCGTGTTCGTTGCCGCTGACGTCGCGGTGGGGCAGGACCAGGGCGATGGTGCCGGTCCGGCCATGGCGGAAGGCCTGGGCGGTGCGGCTGGGCCGGTAGCCGAGTGATTCCGCGGTCTGACGGATGCGGTCGCGGGTCTCCTGGCGGAGTTTGCCCTTGTTGTTGAGGGCGTCGGAGACCGTTGTCACCGAGACCCCGGCGGCGGCGGCGACGTCACGGATCGTCACCCGGCCGCCTGCGGCCTTGGTCAGTTTTGCCACGATTCCACCAGAGTCAATCGTATCCCTGCCTGAACCTGTCTGAATCTGTCCGGATCAGTATGGAGTCACACACGAAGCGACGCGGTCGGTCCGGTGTGCGTGGTGCCTCCGCAACACGTCTACCGTACGACGGGACGAGGCGCCGGTTCCGGCTGCGTCCAGATTTCGCCCGCCCGGCCCGCGACGACGCGCCCGTCGCGTACGAGCCGGCGGGGTCCGGGCTCGTTGCGCAGGGCGTCCGTGAGTGTCGTGGCCGCCAGGACGACGAAGTCGGCGCGCTCTCCGACACGCAGTTCGCCGTACGGGACTCCGGCGGCCTTGGACGCGTTGTCCGTGACGAGCCGCCATGCCGTATCGATGCCCTTGTCGTCCTCGTCGCCGAGCGGGAACGCGTGCCAGGCGAGGCGCGCGGTGTCGAGCGGGTCGAGGTTGCCGAACGGTTCCCAGTTGTCCTGGAGGTTTCCGGCGCCCGCCGCCACGGTCACCCCGGCGGCGAGCAGCTCGTTCGGCCGTGAGACGCCCCGGTAGGGATAGGAACCGCCGAGGTTGGTGGGGCAGACGGTCACGGCGATCTGCGCCTCGGCGACCTTGTCGATGACACGCCGCGCGGCGTCGTCGGGGTAGGTCTCAAGCGCACCCACGTGGTTGGCGTTGACCATGCCCTGCATGGAATGGGCGATGGTGCGCTCCGCGAGGGGCTCGAGGAGGCGTTCGCTCGGGTCGGTGAAGTAGTCGATGTTGATGTCGATGCCGACGCCGAATCGCTCGGCCAGCTCGAAGACCTGGTCCAGGTGGGTGAGTTGGTCGTCCCAGGACTTTTCGTTGTTGGGCCAGCCGCCGACCCGGTGCGCGCCCGCGGCGAGCGCAGCGGCGACCAGGTCGTACGCACCCGGGTCCTGGACGAGCCCCTCCTGCGGGAACGCCGTCACCCGGAGGTCGACGAGACCGGCGTGTTCCGCGCGCGCCCGCATGACACCTTCGAACGAGGTCAGGCCGGTCACGGTATCGATGTCGGCCTGTCCCGCGACCGTCCCGACGCCCTGCGCCGCGGCCAGTCGCAGGAACGCCCCCGCGCGCTCGGCCACATCGTCCTGCGTAAAGGCGGCCTTGAGGTCGCGTTGCCGCTGCATCAGCTGCGGACGCTCGGTGAGTGTGGCCGGCAGCCCGAGCCTTCTGATCAGGCGGCGGCTGAGTGCCTTGTCGGGGTGACTGTGGGGTTCGACGAAGGGTGGCGCGATCAGGCCGCCGTTCGCCGCGATCCGCTCGCGGGCGTCGAGGCCGGCTCCCGCTTGGGGGCCGATGGCCGCGATGCGTCCGTCGCGCACCACGACGTCGACGGTGCGCGGGCCGGCTTCGGTGAGGTGTGTGGCGTTGTCGACGACAAGGTCGGCGGTCAGATCAGAAGCCGTCACGGTTGATGTCCTTGTAGAGAAGGTAGGAGGCGCGGGTCGATCCGGTCGCGTAGAAGGACTGCGGGCAGTACGGGGCCATGTAGACGAAGTCGTCCGCCGCGACCTCCACGTGGTCGTCGCCGAGGTAGTAGAGGCCCTGCCCCTCGAGCATGTAGAGCCCATGTTCCTGGTGGTGGACCTCGACCATGGTGAAACGTGCCCCGATGTCGAACCGCATGACGTTCATCGCCATGTCGAAGCGTTCGTCGAGGGGCAGCAGCGGCGCGTAGGTGCCGCCGATGGTGTCGTCGGGGATATGCGTGACCTCGTCGACGTGGCCGACGACGGTCTCTGGGTCGGCGACTCCCGGCACACGTTCGTAGCGGCGCTTGACCCACAGGGCGCGTGAGGCGCCGGGCGAGTCGATGTCGAACTCGACACCGTCGGGGAGGAAGACGAAGCCACCGGACTCCAGCTTGTGGGCGCCGGTTTCGGTCCGTACGCGTGCCTGGCCGTCGAGAACGTAGAGGAAGTTCTCGAAGCCGGCGCCGACGGGTCGCACACTCCTGCCCCCGGGTTCGAACTCCAGCAGATACTCACCGAACCGGGCCGGGAGCGCACGCGGGGTGGCGAGTGGTTTGGCGACCACCCCGTGCAGGTGGGGAAGCTCGTTCTCGACGAGGTTGTCCGGGCACATGAGGATGTATGTGCTGCGGACGCGTCCGCGGTTGGCGCTCACGTAGTCGGCGCGGAGCGGCTGGCCTTCCATGGCCAACTCCTTTGATCGGGGCGGGTGTTCATCGCACGCTCGGGTGGGTGTAGCGGCCGTCGGTCAGTACGGCGGTGTCATCGACGTGCACGGTGGGTTGCTCGACCACCATGTCGACGTGGACCGGGGACTCCCAGTCGGCTCCGGTGTATTCGGGGAAGGGGTGTCCGAAGGCGATGTGCACGCCGGGCACGTTCTCGTCGAACAGCAGGTTGCCGGTGATGTGGGGCAGGTCCTGGTTGGTTCCCAGCGCGAGTTCGGCCAGGCGCAGTCCTGACGGGGCTCGGGTGAGGTGGTCGCGCAGTCGTGACGCGAGGTCGGTGTCGGGGTGCCGCAGGTCGATCGCGCGGCCTGCGGCGACCTCGATCAGGAGGGGCTCGTCGAGCAGTCCGGACTCGGCGTTGAACGGGTAGCCGATCACCGAGACGGCCAGCATTCCGTCGCCGGAGAGCGGCGTGCAGAACACCTCGCCCTGGGGCAGCCTGCCGCCCTCTCCTGCGCACTGGTACAGGCCGGTGAACGGTGTCCACGGGCGGGCCGGGTCGCAGGTCAGGGTGAGGTCGGTACCGGTCCGGCTGGTGATGTGGGCCGACCGGCTGCCGCTGAGGAGGTCGCGCACGCCCAGGGTGAATTGCGCGACGCGCGTGTAGTCGACGGCCATCCCGATGCCGAGGCATACGTCGTCCAGGGCGGGCATGTGGGCGTGGCGCGCGCCGAGGCGTTCGAGGTGTGCCCAGAACGTCGGGTCCCAGGCGAGCAGGTCCTGGGGGTCGGCTGCGGCGAACAGGGTGACGGTCGGTTCGTATGCGTCGAGGGCGAGTTGAATCTCCTGCCGGGCCATCGCGTATCCGGCGGCGATGTCAGGGAGGACGGTGACGACGACGGATGCGCCAGTGACGCGCGCCGCGTTGGCGGTGATCTCGGCCAGGCCTCGGGTCCCGCGGTCGGTCAGTACGAGTACCCGGTCGGTGCCCGTGACAGCCAGGCAGATGGTGATCAGCTCGTGGGCGCCGCGCACGGGGTCCAGCCGCGAGACGTCGGGCGCTGGGTCAGGCCCCGATACGTCCCCGTCCTCACCGGCGGTGGTCACGTTCGCCATGCCGCCGCCTCCGACAGCTCCATGAAGCGGCCGGCGCCCCTGGGCACCACGATGTCGCCGTCGATCGCGACGGTCCGGCCGCGCACCACGGTCCGGGCCACCCTCACCCGGCAGGAACGGCCGTCGTAGGGGGACCACCGCTCGACGGTATGTTGCTGGTTCTCGGCGTCGATCTCCCAGGGAGAGTTCAGGTCGAGGAGGGCGAAGTCGGCGTCCATGCCGGGCCGGAGCGAGCCTTTCGAGCCTGCCGCGCCGCAAATGTGTGCCGGTCCGCTGGTCATCAGGGGGACGATCTGTTCCAGCCCGATGCCGCGGCGCAACGCCTCGCCGAGGACGAGTGGGACGTATTCCTGGATGCTCTGGATGCCGAACGGGCAGTTGAAGACGTCGTCGGCGGCGGCGAGCTTGTCGGCGCGGTCGTAGGGGCAGTGGTCGGAGACGATGGCCTGGATGTGGCCTGCCTGGAGCTGTTGCCACAGCCGTTCGACGTGGTGTGCCTCGCGCAGGGGCGGGGCGCACACTCCGAAGCCGCCGATCTGTGGCAGGTCGTCGGCGTCGAGCAGGAGGTGGTGTGCGGTGACTTCGCAGGTGGCGTCGAGGCCGCGCCGACGCGCCTGGGTGACCAGGTCGACGGCCTCGGGTGTGGAGAGGTGCACGAGGTGGACGGCGCAGCCGGTCTGCTGGGCGAGGCGCAGCACGTGGCGTACGGCGGTGACTTCGGTGTCGGGTGGGCGTGCTTCGAGGAGGGCTGCGAGGTCGGTGCGCCCGTCGGCTCGCAGGCGGGCTTCGCCGTCGGCGAGCGCGCCCGGGTCCTCGGCGTGCACGAGGACCTTGGCGCCGAGCCGTGCCGCGGTCGCCATCCCGGTGAGGAGATCCGTCTCTGTGGCGGGCGGGAAGTCCATGTCGTTCTCGGGCAGGAACGCCTTGAAGCCCGGTGCACCCAGGGCATGTTGGCCTTCCATCTCCGCGAGGGACGGTTCGGTCAGGGCGCCCCACAGGCCGAAGTCGACGACGGCTCCGTTCGCGGCCTGGTCGCGTTTGGCGGCGTAGCGGGCGGCGGTCGTGGTCGGCGGATCGGAGAAGGGGTGCTCGACGACGAAGGTGATGCCGCCGGCCGCGGCGCCCCGGGTGCCGGTGTGGAAGTCCTCTTCGAGTGAGATGCCGGGGACGTCGAAGTGGACGTGCAGGTCGATCGCTCCGGGGATGGCATGGAGGCCGGTCGCGTCGATGGTCCGGGTGGCGTCGAACGGTGTGTGGGGCGGGGTGATCGCGTGTACCCGGCCGTCGGCGACCAGGAGGGTGCCCGTGCGTGGGCCGTCGGGGAGCAGGAGGATGCCTCCGGTGACGGCGAGTTCGACGTGCGCGGTCATGGTGCCACCTCGAGGGTGTTCCGTCGGCTCACCACGTGTCCGCGCTTGAGGGTGGTGCGGGAGCCGGGCATGGCCGCAAGCACCGTGCTGCGGTCGGGGGCGTCGAACAGTACGAGGTCGGCGTCCTCGCCGACGGTGATGTCTCCGTCTCGCCCGCCGAGTGCGGCGGATGCCTGTCCGGTGACCAGTTTCCAGGCGGTGTCGAGAGAGCCCTCGTCGTGGAAGCCGGCGCCGAGGAAGGCCATCTGTGCGCGGTCGAGCGGGTCGAGGGTGCCGAGCGCGTACCAGCCGTCGTTCATGTTGTCGCTGCCCGCGGCGACGACGACCCCGGCCTGCATCAGTTCCTGGGGGCGGGAGAGCCCGCGTGGGCCGCCGTCGACCAGGTTGAGGGGCACGACGACGACGCTGATACGGGCCTCTGCGACGGCGGCGACGACTCGTGCGGCGTCGGCATCGTCGTACAGTTCGAGGCCGCAGCAGTGGCTGGCCAGGACGCGGCCCTGGTAGCCGCGGCGCACGGTCTCGGCGGCGACGAACTCGAGCATGGCCTCGTTCGCGTCGATCATGCAGTCCACGTGGATGTCCACGTCTACGTCGAATTGTTCCGCGAGGTCGAACACCTCGCGAACGTGGGCCTGTTGAGCCTGTGTGCCCTCTTCGACATTGGGCCATCCGCCGATCAGGTCGGCGCCGGATTTCAGGGCTTCGACGAGCAGGGACCGAGCCTGCGGGTCCCGGGCGAGACCTTCCTGGGGGAAGGCCACCACCTCGACGTCCATCAGGTGGGCCACCTGTTCGCGGGCGGCGAGGACGCCATGCAGTCCCCTGAGTTCGGCGACGGAGTCGACGTCGACGTTGGCTCGTAGGGTGGTGACACCGTTGCCGGAGGCGAGTCGCAGGGCGCGTGCGGCGCGCTCCGTGACGTCGGCGACGGTGAAACCGGCCTTGATGGCCCTGGCTCGCGCGAAGGGGTCCTGGATGCCGATCGGCGCCAGGCCACGGCTGTACGCCTTGTCCGGGTGGTAGTGCGGTTCGACGAAGGCGCGCGAGACGAGGCCGCCGCCGGCGTCGAGGGTGTCGAGGGCCGGGGCGGGCCGGGCACCGCTCGGTTCGATCGCGGTCACCTTCCCGCCGTGGACGCTGATGTCGACCAGGTCCTCGCGGCCGTGGACGCGGCCTGCGCGGATGAGGAGGTCGGGGGTGTGTGGCATGGGTGGGTCACCACTCCCATTCGTTCGCCGGGACGCGGATGTCGGTCGGGTGGGAGACGATCGCGGCGAGGCCGGCCCGTAGCGCGGTCGTCTGCAGCGAGAGGTCCATGCTGGGCCCGTTGTGTCCGATGCGGGCCACGTGCTCGGGGGTATCGGGCAGGTGGACGAAGCCGCACCGGCTGGGGAGGTCGTGCAGGCCCGCCAGGTGCAGCGCGGTGTACATGACAGCGTTGCAGCCGTGGGTGGAGGCTGAGTTGGAGATCAATGCCGGTACGCCCGCGGCGCGCATGGCCGCGGTCATGGCCTTGATGGGCAGGGTCGAGAGGTAGGCGGCCGGTCCGTCCGGGTAAAGGGGTTCGCCGCACGGGCGCCGTCCGTCCTCGTCGAACTGGAAGTCCTGGACGTTGACGGCGGTCCGTTCGACGGTGACGGTGCTCCGGCCGGAGAAGACGCCGCAGGAGACGACCGCGGCGGGCGGTCCGCCGTTTCGGAGCAGCGGGATCAGGGCTTCTTCGGGGTGTTCCCGCCAGTCCAGGCTGCGTCCGACGACGTGGTGATCGGCGATCACCTCGCCGTCGAGCGCGTGTGCAACGGCGGAGCTGGGGTTGGCGGCGTAGCGGAGTTCGGTCCTGCTCGCCGAGGTGCCGAACGCGCCGTTGCCGGTCACCAGAATCCAGGGCTGGGTCATCGCTCAACTTCCGCAGAGTGGGAACGACAGAACGTCAGACGGAGGTGTAGCCCTCGCTGTGGTCCAGCATCATGGCCCCCAAGGCAGAAAAAAGAAACGTTTCTTTCAATGAAAGAAACGTTCATCTCGACCTATTGACCCCCGAAATCGGCCGGGTGTTAACTGCCGCCCACGACAGCTCCGTGGCGCAGCCGAGAGGGTGGCGACACCCCTGCCCGGATGACTTCTCCGCTGCCCCGCACCCCTCCCCCGTCGATGTCTGCTTCGGGGTCACTCCGATCCCAGCGGAGGTACTTCACTTGAATGCCGTCCCCGCGCCTTCCCGCACCAGCCCCGCCGGCCGGTTCGCCGTCGCGCTGGTCGCCGGAGCGCTGGCCCTCACCGGCTGTGCCGGCTCGCCACAGAAGACCCAAGGCGCAGGTCAACAGGGCGTAAAAATAACCGAGTTGACGCCCAAGGCGTCCGGGCCCGTCGACCGGATCACCTGGGCCGTCTCCGCCGAGCCCGCGTCGTTCGACTGGATCTACAACGCGAGCTTCGAGACCGGCCAGATCATGGCCAACGTGTGTGAGGGGCTGCTGCGTCTCGGCCCCGACATGTCCCTCCAGCCCGCGCTGGCCGCGTCCTACACCAACCCGACGCCGACGACCTGGGTCTACCGCCTGCGCAAGGGGGTGACCTTCCACGACGGCACCCCGCTGACCGCCGACGACGTGGTGTTCAGCCTGAACCGCAACCTCCAGCCCAAGCTGGGTTCCTACTGGTCAGGCGCCTACGAGAACGTCTCCTCCGTGAAGGCCACCGGCCCCTTGGAGGTCACGGTCACCCTCAAGCGGCCGGACTCGCTCTTCAACTCCTACCTGAGCAGCCCCGCCGGGATCGTCGACAGCAAGGCGACGGTGCAGGCCAAGGGCAAGAAGTACGGAACCCCCGACGGCGGCGTCAACTGCGCCGGACCCTTCTCCCTCGCCTCATGGGAGAAGGGCCAGTCGATCACCCTGGCGCGCGACGACCACTACTTCGATCCCGCGCACCGGGCCAAGGCCAAGCAAGTGGTGTTCCGGTTCGTCGATGACCCGGCCGCCGCGGTGAGCGGCATGCTGTCCGGTTCGATCGACGGCAGCTGGTCCCTGCCGCCGTCCTCCCTGGGCCGCCTGTCCTCCAGCGGCAAGGGCAGCGTCTACTACGGCAGGAGCACCCAGGGTTTCAACGCGATCGTCATGAACGACGGCGGGCCGCTGCACGACGTACGCATCCGCCGGGCGCTGTCGATGGCGATCGACCGCAAGGGCATCATCGACGCGGTCATCGGTGGTGCGGGCCAGCCCCAGAGGGCGCCCGCCGTGCCCGGGTCCTGGGGTTACGCGGCGAAGACGTACCAGAAGGCCTGGGACGCCCTGACGGTCACGAAGCACGATGTCGACGCCGCGAAGAAGCTCGTGGGGCAGGCAGGCGCCCCGGCGAAGCCGATCGTTCTCGCGACGACCAGTGCCGAGGCGGAAGTCCCCGTCATCGGGTCGGAGATCCAGTCCGCGGCGAAGAAGATCGGCCTCAAGGTGCAGATCAAGAACCTTCCCGCCGAGCGCTACAACAGCGTCTACACGGACAAGAAGGCCCGCGAGGGCATCGATCTGTATCTGACCAGCTGGGGAACGGACTTCGCCGACCCTCTGCAGATGTACCAGTACTTCAAGACCGGCCACTTCTACAACTTCGCCGGCTTCTCCGACCACGCCTTCGACCGCCTCATCGGCCAGGCGGAGCGGACCGGGGACCCCGGGCGCCGCGCCGGGCTCGTCACCTCCGCGCAGAAGATCGTGGTCGACAAGCTGGTGTGGATCCCGCTCTACGCGCCCTACAACACGCTGTTCCTCAGTAAACGGCTGACGGGCTGCCCGGCCTCGTACATGCAGCTGCACTACCCATGGGCCGCCGACCTGGGAGCGGCGTCATGACCGGAATGCTGTCCCTCCTGGGCCGACGGCTCTCCGGTCTGGTGCTGCTGATGTTCGCGACCTCGTTCCTCGTCTTCAGCGCGATGTACCTGGCGCCGGGCTCCCCGGAGTCGTTCCTCGCGCGGGGCAACTCGGTCACCGCCGACACGCTCCAGGCGATCCGGGACCAGTACCACCTGAGCGACCCCTTCCTGCAGCGGTACGTGTCCTGGCTGGGCTCCTTGCTGCACGGGGACTTCGGCCAGTCGCTGCAGTTCCGCCAGACGGTCGGCGGTCTGATCGCGTCCCGGATCACCACGACCCTCGCCCTGGTCGGCTACGCCTCGCTGCTCATCCTCGTATCCGGCATCGTGATCGGCGTCATCGCGGCGGTGAAACGCGGCACGGTGGACAGCGCGGCGATCATCGCCACCACCGTGGCCATGGGAACGCCCTCCTTCGTGGCGGCGATCGGACTGACATCGCTGTTCGCCATCACCCTGGGCTGGTTCCCGGCGTTCGGGGCCGGGGACGGTTTCCTCGGCCGGATCTGGCACCTCACCTTGCCCGCCGTCACCCTCGCTCTCTCCTCCGCGGCACTGGTGGCTCGGGCGACACGCTCGGCGATGCTCGCCGAGCTCGGCAAGGAGTACATCGAGACCGCCCGGGTGCGCGGCGTACCCGAGCGCCGAATCGTCTGGCGACATGCCTTCCGCAACGCGATGGCACCGGTCGTCACCCTCGCCGGGCTCGTGGTCTCCGGCCTCCTGGTCACCACGACGCTGGTCGAGACGGCGTTCGGACTCAACGGGATGGGGTCACTGCTCGTGCAGTCGGTCAACTCCAAGGACTTCCCGGTCACCCAGGCCATCGTCCTGATCATCGTCGCCGTGTTCGCCCTGTCCAACCTGGTGGTCGACCTGCTCTATCCCCTCATCGACCCGCGGGTGCGCAACCGGGCGGGTGCCTGATGTCTGTCACGGCTCACGCTCCGGCCGGCGCCTCGCTGATCCGGCGCCGGGGACTCCCCCGCCTGCTGCGCGGCGGCACGGCGACGACCCTGTCCATCGGCGTACTGGTTCTGCTCGTCCTGGTCGCGGTGTTCGCGCCCTGGCTCGCCGGGCACGACCCCAACGCCGTATCGCTCACCCAGAGCCTCAAAGGGCCGTCCGCACAACACCTGTTGGGCACCGACCAGTCCGGACGCGACACCCTGTCCCGGCTCATCTGGGGCGCCCGCACCTCACTGCTCGCGCCGCTCGGCGTCGTCGTGGGCGCCACCGTCCTCGGACTGGCGGTCGGCGTGGTGTCCGCGTGGCGCGGCGGCTGGGTCGACGCGCTGCTGTCCCGCGTCATCGAGCTGATCTTCGCCTTCCCCGGCGTGCTGCTGGCCATCCTGCTGGTCGCGGTGCTCAGCGCCGGTCTCGGCTCGACCGTGCCGGCCCTCGCCATCGCATACACCCCATACCTGGCCCGGCTGACCCGTGGCGCCGCCCTCAGCGAACGGCACCGCCCCTACGTCCGGGCCCTGGAACTCCAGGGGTTCTCCGCCGTGAGCATCATCGTGCGGCATGTACTGCCCAACATCGCGCCGCTGGTGCTTGCGCAGGCGTCGCTGTGTTTCGGCTACGCGATGATCGACCTCGCCGGTCTGTCCTTCCTGGGCTTCGGAGTCCAGCCGCCGCAGGCCGACTGGGGCGCCATGATCTCCGAGGGCGAAGTGGCCCTGCTCCAGGGCGCACCGCTGTCAGCACTCGCCCCCGGCGCGCTCATCGTCGCGGCCGTCGTCGCATTCAGTCTCATCGGCGAGTCGGTCGCCGATCGCATCAGGAAGGCGGACCGATGAGTTCCGCGATGCTCGACGTGGCAGAGCTGTCGCTCGCGGTGCCCCATGAACGGGACAGCAGGCCCATCCTCGCGTCCGTGTCCCTGACCTGCGCCCAGGGCGAGATCGTCGGCCTGGTGGGCGAGTCGGGGTCCGGCAAGTCCATGACCCTCCGCACGGCGGTCGGCCTCACACCGGCGAAGGCCGAGGTCAGCGGCCGGGTCCAGGTGTCCGGGCAGGATGTGCTGGGCGTGTCGGCCAAGGAACTCGCCGACCTGCGGGCGCGGAGAGTCGCCATGATCTTCCAGGACCCCCAGGCCCACATCAATCCCTTCCAGCGCATCGGCGCCTTCATGACCGAGGGACTGCGCCTCCACCGGGGCATGTCCCGGGAGCAGGCCCGGCGGACGGCCATCGGACTGCTCGAAGAAGTCCAACTGTCCGATCCCGTACGGCAGATGCGCCGCTACCCCCACGAACTGTCCGGCGGCATGCTCCAGCGTGTGATGATCGCCGCCGCGCTGGCCGGCGAACCGGACCTGTTGCTCGCCGACGAGCCGACGACGGCCCTCGACGTGACCACCCAGGCCGAGATCATGGCCATCCTGCAGCGACTGCGCCGCGAACGCGGACTGTCGATCGTCCTGGTGACACACGACCTCGACCTCGCGGTGTCCACCTGCGACCGCATCCATGTGATGTACGCGGGCTCGATCGTCGAGGTCGCCTCGGCCGAGGAACTCGCCCGGCGGCCGGTCCACCCCTATACCGCCGCGCTGTTCGCCGCCCGGCCCGCACCGGACCGGCCCGAACTCCACGCGGTGGCGGGGCGGCCGCTGGGGCTGTTCGAGGTGCGGGGTGGGTGTGCGTTCGCACCACGGTGTCCGCAGGTGCGGGACTCCTGCCATGACACGGCACCTGAGACACGTGCCGTCGCCGGACATCAGGTGGCGTGCCACCGGGCTTCCGACCTGGCCGTGTCGGATACGGGCCACGGCGCGGGCCGCGAATCACTCGCCGGGACGCCGCTAGAGCCGCCGGGGTCGACAAAGACACCAGAGACGCCGAGCGCACAGGGCACGCCCCAACCCATGACGCCGGAGAAGGGAGAGCTGTCGTGACCGGTACACCTACACCCCCCGTGATGAGGGTCGAGGCGCTCCGCAAGACGTACGACCACGGCAAGGTGGTGGCCGTGGACGACGTCTCCTTCGAGGTGCCCGCCGGCGGATCCCTCGGCATCGTGGGGGAATCGGGCTCCGGCAAGACCACCACCGCCAGACTGATCGTCGGGCTTGAACAGGCGGACTCCGGCCGGGTGTTCTTCGACGGCGAGGAGACGGTCCCGGGCGCCGGGCGGCGATCGCGCAGGCGGCGCGCCCGCATCGTGCAACTCGTCTTCCAGGATCCCTACCAGAGCCTGGACCCGCGTCAGACCGCGGCCGACGCCATCGACGAGATCCTGCGCCTCCACTCCGGTCTGGACGGCACCGGCCGCGTCCGGCGGCGGGTCGAACTGCTCGAACAGGTCGGCCTCGGTACCCGTGAGGCAGCGGCCCTGCCGCGTGAACTCTCGGGCGGACAACGCCAACGCGTCGCCATCGCGCGGGCGCTCGCCACCGAACCGCGGCTCCTCGTACTCGACGAGGCCGTCGCCGCCCTGGACGTGTCCATCCAGGCCCAGATCCTCAACCTGCTGGCCCAGATCCGCCGCAACACCAAGGTCGCGCTCGTGTTCGTGAGCCATGACCTGGAAGTCGTGCGATGGGTCGCCGACGAGGTCGTCGTCATGTTCCGCGGCGCGGTGGTCGAACGCGGCCGCACCGCCGAGGTGCTCCACGAGCCCCAACACCCGTACACGAAGCTGCTGTTGTCGAGCGTCCCGCGCCTGGGCTGGGACCCCGCCCATGTCTCCACCTCGCGACGCGACTTCCTCGCCACTCTGTGACCCTCCGCCTCCTGACCGGGGCGCTGCTGGAGGAAAAACCATGCCCGCTCGACCGCGTACCCGCCGCACGGCCCTCGTCGCCCTGGCCGCCTGCACGGCCCTGACCCTCTCCGCCTGCGGCGGAGGAGCGAACGCCGGAAACCCAGCCGCCGGCGCACCTCAACTCACGCGCTCCCTGCCACCGGCCACCGGCGACATCCACACCCTCAATTGGGCGCTCTATGCCGAGCCGTCCTCGCTGGACCCCCTCTACAGCAATGACTTCCCGCCGTTGGAAGTCCTGGCCAACGTCTGCGAGAGCCTCCTCAAGATCAACCCTGACTTCTCGTTCCAGCCGTCACTCGCCGCTTCCTGGAAGAACCCCGACCCGCGCACCTGGGTGTACCGGATCCGCGACGGGGTGAAACTGCACAGCGGCTCCCGGCTGACCGCCGAGGACGTCGCCTACAGCCTGGGACGCAACCTCGACAAGAAGCTCGGTTCCTACTACGGCGCCGTCTACCAGAACGTCGAGTCGATCAAGGCCACCGGCGCACTGGAGGTCACCGTCCGGCTGAAGAAGCCGGACGCGCTGTTCAACCAGGCGATGGCGACAGCGGCAGGGCGCATCATGGGCAAGGCCGCGTCCGAGAAGGCCGGCAAGAAACTGGGCCGCCCCACCGGAGGCGTCGACTGCACCGGCCCCTTCGCACTCGCCCACTGGGCGACCGGAAAGTCCATCACCCTCAACCGCTTCGACGGCTACTGGAACACGAAGCACCGGGCACGGGCCGAGAAGGTCCAGTTCGAGTTCATCCGGGACCCCGCCGCACGCGTCACCGCGATGCTCTCCGGGGAACTCGACGGCTCCTGGTTCGTCCCCGCGCCCGGCTACGCGAAGCTGCGGAACACGGACCAGGGGAAGCTCTCCTTCGGCCGCTCCGGCGGAAGTTACGTCGCCATGGTCACCGACCTCAAGGGGCCGCTGGCCGACGTCAGGATCCGCCGGGCGCTCTCCATGGCGATCGACCGACGGGGAATCATAGAGGCCGCCGCCTCGAACGCGGCCGAACCGCTCAAGGCCCCTGCGGCACCTGGCACTTGGGGATACGACCAGGGGAAACTGAAGCAGGCCTACGCGGCACTGCCCGAACCCGGCGGTTCGCCGAGCCAGGCCAAGAAGCTCGTCAAGGAAGCGGGCGCACCGAACAAACCCATCGTCATCGCGGTTACCAGCTCACAGTCGGAGATGCCGGTCATCGGCACGGAGATCAAACGTGCCGCCGAGTCGATCGGCCTCAAAGCCACCATCAAGACGCTGCCGGCCGACAACTACAACGCCCTGTACAGCGACGCGAAGGCCCGCAAAGGCATCGACCTGCTCTTCTCGCTCTGGCAGCCCGACTACCCGGACCCGACGCAGATCTACCAGTACCTGCAGTCCGGCAACACGTTCAACTTCGCCCAGTGGTCCGACCCGACCTTCGACCGGCTCATCAACGAGGCCGGAGCCACCACGGACACCACCCGACGTGCTCAACTCGTCGCCCAGGCACAGAAGATCGCCGTCGACCAGAACATCTGGATACCTCTGTACGCCCCGTTCAACCCCGTCTACCTCAAGAAGGGGCTGACCGGAGCACCCACCACGTCGGTACAACTCAGCTACCCCTGGGCCGCGGACATCGGCACCGGCCCCGCCAGCTGACCCGCCTCGCAGCAGCACGTGGGTGCGGTTGCCGGGACAGGGCGTACTCGTCCCGCGTCAACCGCGCCCACGGCACAGTCACACCTCTACATCTGCTGTGTCATACGTCGACCTGCTCGAAGATGTGCGGGTACGACACGATGTCGTCGGGGGACTCGGCAGCCATGCGCTGGAACTCCGGGCTGCCGAACGCCGCGGCGAGAGCCTCGGTCGACTCCCAGACCGCGACGTTCATCAGAAGCTGACTGTCCGCCGTTCCCTGGTGCATCTGCAGGGAGACGAATCCCGGCTGAGCCTTCATGAACTCCGCCTGCCTCCGGAAGAGGCTCAGGAACGCTTCGGTCCTCTCCTTCGGAACGAAGAAGGTGTTGGCCAGGACGATGGGCCCGGTCTTCTCCTTGAACTGCGCGAACATCGGCGTATTCGGGTCGAGACTCTGCAGCTTGGCCATTTTCGGGTACTTCCTCTCGCTAATGGGTCCTTGCTCAGACGAGGGCGGCGGCCAGGAAGGCGAAGGCGGCGATGATGACGGCGACGCGGACGTAGTGGTAGCGGTCCCAGCGGTTCATCTGCTCCTTCCAGTCGGCTGGCCGGTTCTCGGGGGTCCAGGTCTTGCCCTGGTTGTTGATCGGGACGAGCAGCAGGATCGACATGATCACGCTGACCATCAGCAGCGCGCCGGCGGTGACGGCGAGGCCGGCGCCGGGGCGGTGCCATCCGGCGATGGCCCAGACCGCGACGAGGACGACCGAGGTGATGTACCAGACCGGCATCACAGCGCCGAGCATCCGGCCTCCGTGGGCGCGGGCGAGTTGGTCGGCGTCCTCGGGGAGTGCGTTGAAGATCCGGTTCATGACGAAGGCGACGGAGAACTCCACCCCCACCATCACGCCGACGACCACGGTGGTGAACACCTCGAGTGCGTTGAGCATGATGACCCCTCCTGGGATCTAGCGCTGCTAGCTGATGATGCAACGCTAGACCTGCTGCCGCTCTTTTGTCTAGCGGTGCTAGGATCGAATCATGTCGGTACAGGAACGCAAGCAGCGCGAGCGGGCGGAGCGCGAACGCCTCATCGTGGCGACGGCCCGCGAACTCGCCGAGCAGCAGGGCTGGGACGCGGTCACCACCCGCCGCCTCGCCGAGCGCATCGAATACAGCCAGCCCGTCCTCTACAGCCACTTCCGGGGCAAGCGCGAGATCATCGGCGCGGTCGCCCTCGAAGGCGCCACCGAGATGGCCGTGGCGGTACGTGCCGCGGCCGCCGGCGCGGACGGCCCGCGCGAGCGGGTCGCCGCCCTCGCCCGCGCCTACCTCGACTTCGCCGTACGCAACCCTGCGGTCTACGACGCCCTGTTCCAGCTCGACGGAGGCCTGGCGTACGCGCAGGAGGACACCCCCGAGCCGCTGAAGGACGCCTTCGCCGCCCTGCTGGAGAACCTCGCCGAGGTCGCCGGGGACGGCGTCCACCCGGGGCTGTTCACCGAGACGTTCTGGGCGGCCCTGCACGGACTGGCCACCCTGACCCGGGCGCGACGCCTCCCACCGGAGGACACCGAACGCAGGGTGAAGCTACTGGTGGACCGGCTCCCCGTGGTCTGACTCACCGGCCCGGCGGGCACGCAGGCGGGGCCCGGCCGCTAAGGCACCGGCCCTTAACAGCCCCGAGGGCGACGCCCTAGTCGCCCCGGTAACGGTCCCGGATCTCCGGGAGTTCTCGGAAGCCCGCCGCCTTGTACGTGGCCACGGCGCCGACATTGGAACTCGGCGTGCACACCATCGCGCTCGACGAGCCCAGTTCCTGGAGCGCCGCCGCTGCGGCCACGGTGATCGCCTCGCCGTAGCCGCGGCGGCGATGTTCCCGGTGCACGCCCATCGGCTCCAGCAACCCCGGCCTGCCCGGACCGGCCGACCACACGGTCACCCCCGCCACGGCGCAGCCCCGATCGTCGTACGCCAGCAGACACCGGGCATCGGCAAACGGCAACCCCGCAGCCATCGCATCCCAGCGCTCGCGGGTGAACGGCGAGCCGTCGAACGCCGACCGGTGCATGGCGACAGACTCATGCGCCCGCTCCGGCCCCACCACCTCGATCCGCACGCCCAAGTCGCCCACCGGATCAGCCAGTTCGCGACAGAGCGGCGTCCAGGGCTCATCGGTCAGCCAGCCGCGCCTGGACAGGAAATCGTCGACAAGTGCCCCCGCCGACGCATCAATGTTCGCCTCGCCCTCAGGCAACACGCCCCGCTCGGGCCGAGCGGCATCCTCAACCACCTGCTGCGCAAGCTCTTCGTCAAGCAGCGCATCCGGCGCGATCGCCAGCCGCAGCAGCCTTGGACCGTCGAGCAGCCCGACGGCGAGAATCCGTCCGTCCCGCCGCCACGTCCTGATCGCTGCCGCCGCAGCCCGCGCACCCGACCGCCAGAACCACCCCACATCCCCCGGATGCAGCTGCATCGGCGCCCCGGCGCACTGCCACTGACGCAGCACACCTACGACCTCGCCCAGCCCGTCGACGCCCGGCACGCTCAGCATCATCGCCATACCTCCAGTTGCCCACGTACCCATGCGGGATCGGGGTTGGTGTGCGCTCGGCCCGCCACTATGACCGTCGGAACCGTCTCGTTGCCGCCGTTGGCCTCCCTGACCAATGCGGCCCCAGCCGGGTCGCGCCAGATGTCGACCCAGTGCAACTGGTGGGCGTTATTGCCCAGCCTGATGCGGAGCCTCTGGCAGTACTTGCAACCCGGGCGCCAGAAAACGATCGGCCGACCGTCGACCGCGCTGCGGCGTTGCGCCTCCTGTACACCGATCGACCGCGGGAAGAGCAGAGGTGAATTCATGAACGCAAG
Source organism: Streptomyces sp. NPDC046821 (assembly GCF_040645335.1). Classification (NCBI taxonomy): domain Bacteria; kingdom Bacillati; phylum Actinomycetota; class Actinomycetes; order Kitasatosporales; family Streptomycetaceae; genus Streptomyces; species Streptomyces sp. NPDC046821. Next base: position 176,134 of record NZ_JBEYYB010000015.1, read on the forward strand.
CAGCCCGAATGCTGTCAGCAGCGCTGCGGCTGTTCCAAAGCCTCCGCTGAGGAACAGCATCGTCGCGCCGAGGGAGCCACAGAGCAGGAGCAGTCCCGGCAGAATCCAAGCTCGCATCATGGTTGCGCAGCCTATCTATGGGTCAAGGCGCCGCGGTCAGGCCGGTTTGCGCCACACGGAAATGTGCTTCGCCGAGTCCTGTGCGAACGGCGTTCCGTCCCAGTCGGCGACTCTGCGTTCCAGTTCGAGGCCGGCGATGCGTGCCATCAGGTCGAGTTCCGCCGGCCAGGCGTACCGGTGGCGGGAGTTGTCGCGTCGGTAGCGGCCGTCGTCGCCGTCGCGGGTGAGGTGGTGCGAGACGAGGATCTGCTCGACCAGGTCGAAGGTGTCGAAGCCGATATGCCGGTCGGAGACGTCGAACGGCACCGCGACCTGGCCCGGCGGCAGGAACCGCAGCGGCGGCACACCCAGCTCGATGGCGAATCGGCCACCCGGCGCCAGATGGCGTGCCGCGTTGCGGAAGCACTCGACCTGCTCGTCCTGGGTGAGCAGATTCGAGATGGTGTTGTAGACGAGATAGACCAGGGTGAATTCGCCGGGGGCGACCGTGGTGGCCATGTCCCCCAGGATCACCGGCAGCGTGGCCTCGTCCACCTTGCGTCGCAGCACCGCTGCCATGTGCTCGGACAGTTCGATGCCCACCACCGGTACGCCGCGTTCACGCAGTGGGACACCCACTCGTCCGGTCCCGATGGCGAATTCCAACGCCCGGCCTTCTCCGGCGAGTTGTGCCAGGAAGTCGAGGGTCGGTTCGAGAACAGCAGCCGAGAACATTTCCGCATCCTCGGCGTCGTAGCGGTCGGCGTTCGCGCGGGTCCACAGTTCGCTGCTTGTCACGGGAGTCCACTTTGCCGCGTTGCCCGGTGCACTGTCGACGCATTTATCGTCCGCCTCCCCCCGACAGCACCACGTCAGGGTCAGTGGTTCCGCAGGGCGGTGAGGGTGTCGTTGAGATTGGTGCGGTCGGTGCGGTTGTACGGGAGCTTCCCGAGCAACGTGGCCATGGCGCAGCTGTTGGAGAGTGCGGAGTAGACGAGCCCGGCGGCGACGCCCGCCGAGATGAGCTGGAACGCCGGGTGGATCAACAGGCCGATGAGCAGTCCCAGCAGGACGAACGAGCCTGCGGTGAGCCGGACTTGGCGGTCCATGGCCCACTTCGGCGCCTCGGTGGATGCCGGGCGGTGCAGTTCTTCGCCCGCCGATTCCCACGCGGTGGTGCCGCCTTCGAGAGAGGCACACGGTATGCCCTCTCCGGCCAGCGCGGCGCTTGCGTTCTGCGAACGGGTGCCGGACGCGCAGACCACGAGCAGGTCACCCCGGTCGGCCACCTCACGGAGTGTGGGCAGAGCGTGTTCGAGCGCGTCGAGGGGGATGTTGTGGGCGCCGGGCAGGTGTCCGCCGGCGTATTCACCAGGGGTGCGGACGTCGATGACGACGAAGGTGTGCAGGCGTTCGCGGACGGCGCCGGCGGTGAGCGTCGCGTTCATGGGTGTGTTCTCAATTTCTGGTCGGAGTGGTCTGAAAAGGCCGAAAAGACCTCAGACAAGGCTGTCGACGAGCATGAAGGCGGCCACTGCCAGCAGCACGTAGGCGAAGACCTGCTGCAGGCGGTTGCCGGAGATCTTCGCGGCGAGGCGTTTGCCGTCCCAGGCGCCGAGGATCGCGGCGGCGGTGAAGGGCGCGATGACGGCCCAGTCGAGGCCGTGGGCGGTCCCGGTGCGAGTGGCCAGCGCGGCAAGGGAGTTGATGACGATGACCAGCAGGCTGGCGCCGACGGCGGCCTTCATGCGGAGGCCGAGTACGCCGACGAGTGCCGGTACGGCGAGGAACCCTCCGCCGACTCCGAGCACCCCGGTGACAGCGCCGAGCCCGGCTCCGGCGCCCGCCGCCCTGCCCGGCCGCACGGGACCGTCGGACGCGGGACGGCCGGGGCGGAGCATTCGCCAGGCCGCCAAGCCGGCGATCACCGAGAACGCGACGGTGAGCACGGTGTCCGGGAGGCGCCCGGCGACAAGGCCGCCGAGCATGGCCGGGACTATGCCGGCCGCCGCGAACAACAGCCCCGCCCGCCACTGCACGTTGCCGTCCCGGGCGTGGGCGATCAGCGAGCTCAGGGACGTCGCCGCGACGATGATCAGGCTCGCGGTGGTTGCGGCCACCGGGCTGAAGCCGAGCAGGTAGATCAGTGCGGGCACGGCCAGGACGCTGCCGCCCCCACCGAGTCCGCCCAGCGCCAGGCCGACCACCGCTCCGGCCACCAACGCGAGGATGAGCACGCTCATATGACGGTTCCCGCCGCCCCGGCAGCGCTCTGGACGGGCAGCCCCTGGCCGGCCCACGCCTTCATGCCGCCGGTGACGTCGACCGCGTCCCAGCCCTGCTCACGGAGCAGACGCGCCGCCCGCTGGGAACGCTGACCGGAACGGCAGATCAGTACGAGACGCGAGTCGGCGTACACGCCGGGCACCTTCGCGCCGGACGTCAGCCGGGACAGCGGCAGATGCCGGGCGCCGGGGATGTGCCCGGCCTGCCATTCGTCGGCTTCTCGCACGTCCAGCAGAACGGCGGTGCCGTCCCGGAACCTGCGGTGCGCCTCCGCGACGCCGAGGCGCCCGGGACGGGAGATGAATCTACGGAAGAAGGGCATGACGCGGCTCCTTTTGGGGTCGGTCGAGGCTCAGGTGGTGTCGGTCGAGGCTCACATGGCGTGGATTGAGGCTCAGGCGGCGGTACGCAGGTTCAGCCCGGCGGCCGCGGCCCGGTCGAATCCGTCGTCCACGGCGACCACGTCACGCCCTGCCGCGTCAAGGAGCGAGGCCGCTATAGCAGCCCGCATACCGCCCGCGCAGTGCACCCACACCTCCCCGGCAGGCACCTCGTCGATCCGCTTGTGCAGCGTGTGTACGGGAATGTGGACCGAGCCCTCGATGTGCGCGCCCGCCCGCTCCGAGTCACGGCGTACGTCCAGGACCACCGGCGGCTCCTGCGCCCGGGAAAGCTCGGCGGCGAGGTCGGCGAAGGCCGCTCGGCGGAACGAGGCCGGGGCGTCCCCGGGGCGCAGCCAGCCGGACGGGTCACCGATCGCGGCGGCTGCGGGGCGGTCGATGCCGACCCGCACCAACTCGCGCTGGGCTTCGGCGAGTTGCTGGGGCGTATCGGCCAGCAGGGTGACGGGCTTGCCCCACGGGATCATCCAGGCGAGGTAGGTGGCGATCTTTCCGTCGGCCTCGAAGTTGAACGATCCGGCGACATGGCCCTGGGCGAAGGCGACGCGGTTGCGCAGGTCCACGACCCACTCCCCGGCCGCGAGCCGGGCCGCGATCTCGTCGGCGTCCGCGCGCTGTGGGGCGGTCAGGTCGACGGGGTCGGGGCCGGCGGAGTTGGCCGGGCCCATGTGCGCGTAGTAGGCGGGGACGTCTTCCAGGCCTGCCAGGAGTTCGGCGACGAACGAGTCGACGTCCTGCGCCAGCGCCGAGTTCACGGTCTTCTCCCGGCCGATGGTGCTCGCGTCCCCGTCGGCCTGTCCGGAGGAACAGAAGCTGCCGAACCCGTGGGTGGGCAGGACCGAGGTGTCGTCGGGCAGCTCGGCGGCCAGCCGGTGCGCGGAGGCGTGCTGGGCGCGGGCGAGGCGTTCCGTGAGGCGGGGTTCGACCAGGTCGGGACGGCCCACGGTGCCCAGGAGCAGGGAACCGCCGGTGAACGCGGCGACCGGCTTCCCGCCCTCCTCCAGGACGTACGCGGTGTGGTGCGGGGTGTGACCGGGGGTGGCCAGGGCCCGGACGGAAAGTTCTTCGTCGACCTCGATCACGTCGCCGTCGCTGACGGGGACGCGGGCGAAGGAGACCTGGGCGGCGGCCGGGACCAGGTAGGCGGCGCCGGTGAGCCGGGCCAGTTCCAGGCCGCCGGTCACGTAGTCGTTGTGGATGTGCGTCTCCACCACGTGGGTGATGCGCACGCCGCGCCGCGCGGCCGCCGCGATCACCTGGTCGATGTCACGGGGCGGGTCCACCGCCACCGCGGTGCGGGCGCCTCCGGCCAGGTAGTGCCGGTTACCCAGGCCCTCGATCTCGATGGTGTCGACGAAGAACACGTGCCGCTCACTTCCTCAGAGTCCCGAATGGATACCCCCCCGGGTATTGATTCCACCGTAACAGATTACCCCCGGGGGTATACTGGAATGAGAATTGCCCGAATTCATACAGCCCCGGGAAGGAAGATCGTGACTTACGACCGGAGTGTGCGCGTCCAGGCCGACTTCCCCCGCACCGTCACCGCCGCCCGGCAGGCACTCGCCGCGCAGGGTTTCGGCGTGCTCACCGAGATCGACATGTCCGCGACCCTCAAGGCCAAGATCGGCCGGGAGATGGAGGACTACCTGATCCTGGGAGTCTGCAACCCGCAGCTGGCGGACCGAGCCCTCGACGCCGACCGCAGCATCGGACTCCTGCTCCCGTGCAACGTGGTGATCCGCGCGGACGGCGCGCACACGTTGGTGCAGGCCATCGACCCCGCGAGCATGGTCACACTGACCGGCCTGGACACCATGGCTCCGGTCGCGGATGAAGCCACCCATAGACTGGACAACGCGCTCGCCCAACTCGCCGAGGAGCTCAACGGATGAACCCGACCCTGCCGAACCCGGCCCCCGAAACCACCGAGGCCGCGACGGTCGAGGCCGAGGCCGCCTCCCGTGCGGTGCTCAACCGTCTGCGCCGCGCGCAGGGGCAGCTGGCCGGGGTCATCACCATGGTCGAGGAAGGCCGCGACTGCCGGGACGTGGTCACACAGCTCGCCGCCGTCAGCCGCGCCCTTGACCGGGCCGGCTTCAAGATCATCGCCGGACGTATGCGCGAGTGCCTGACCGCTCCCGAGGACGGCGGCACCCCCTCCATGAACGAGGCGGAACTCGAGAAGCTGTTCCTCACCCTGGCCTGACCCCCGCATACGAGGAGCCCCGCCCGCATCAGCGGTGCGGGGCTCTTTCTTGAGCGCTCCGTGATCTACGCGTTTGAGCACTCCGTGATCTATGCCTTTGAGCGCATCATGATCTACGCGTGTCATGTGCGCCACGCGAGGGAGGGTGTCCGCCGGAAACCTCAGATCTCGCGCAAATCTTGCGATGTCTCGTTGCTGACCTGCCGTAACGCTGCGAGTGTTTCGGCCGTTCGCCCCTCAACGCAGGTCACCGGAGGCTCCCTTGGCTGTCCGTCGTACCCTTGTCGTCGCCGCGTCCGCGGCAGCGCTCTTGTTGCCCGTAATGGCACCCAGCAGCGCACTCGGAGCGCCCGCCCCGTCGGACGGCGGCGGTTCAGGATTGCGTCCACCCGCCAAGCAGCCCGTCGCCGTCGGCAGCGGAGGCGCGGTCTCCAGCGTGAACCCGTACGCGTCCCAGGCCGGCCTGGACGTGCTGCGCCACGGAGGCAACGCCGTCGACGCCGCGGTGGCCACGGCGGCCGCGCTCGGCGTGGTCGAGCCCTACTCGGCGGGCATCGGTGGCGGCGGATACTTCGTGTCGTACAACGCCGCGACGCATACCGTGCACACCATCGACGGCCGCGAGACCGCGCCCGCCCACATGAACTCGGACGCGTTCGTCGACCCCGCGACCAAGAAGCCCATCCCGTTCGACGAGGCGGTCAACTCCGGTCTGTCCGTGGGCATTCCGGGTACCCCCGCGACGTGGGACAAGGCGCTCAAGGACTGGGGGACTGTCTCGCTGGCGTCGGCGCTGCGGCCGGCCACCCGGCTCGCCGCCGACGGGTTCGTCGTCAACGGCGAGTTCCGCGCGCAGACCTCGATGAACGAGAAGCGCTTCCGCGACTTCACCTCCACCTCGGACCTGTTCCTGCCCGGCGGAAAGCTTCCCGTGGTCGGCACCCGCTTCCGTAACCCGGACCTCGCGCGGACGTATCGCACGCTCGCCGGCGAAGGCGTGGGCGCGATGTACCGCGGTGGCATCGGGCGTGATGTGGTGCGGACCGTGCAGCATCCGCCGGTGGCAGCCGGATCGAAGAGCGTGGTCCGCCCCGGCCTGATGGAGACGTCCGACCTGGCCGGCTACCAGGCCCTGCGCCGTTCCCCCACCCACGTCACGCACGACGGCCTCGACGTCTACTCGATGGCGCCGTCCTCGTCCGGCGGAACGACCGTCGGTGAGGCGCTGAACATCCTCGAGAACTTCCACCTGTCGAAGGCCGACCGGGTGCAGGCGCTCCACCACTACCTGGAGGCCAGCCGGATCGCCTTCGCGGACCGGAACCGCTGGGTCGGCGACCCCGCCTTCTCGGACGTGCCCACTCAGGATCTCCTGTCGAAGGACTTCGCCAAGCAGCGCGCCTGCCTGATCAAGCCCGACTCCGCGCTCACCAGCCCGCTGGCCCCGGCCGACCCGCGCCACCCGGGTTCGGGCTGCACCAAGGGCACTGGTACTCAAGAGCCGTACGAGGGTCCCTCGACCACGCACCTGGTGACCGCGGACCGCTGGGGCAACGTCGTCTCCTACACCCTCACCATCGAGCAGACCGGCGGTTCGGCCATCACCGTGCCCGGGCGAGGGTTCCTGCTGAACAACGAGCTCACCGACTTCGACTTCATGCCTCTGACGGAGGGTGTGCCGGACCCGAACCTGCCCGGCCCCGGCAAGCGTCCCCGCAGCAGCATGTCGCCGACGATCGTGCTCCAGGACGGCAAGCCGCGCATGGCCGTCGGTTCCCCCGGCGGCGCCACGATCATCACCACCGTGCTGCAGACCCTGGTCAACCGGCTCGACCTCGGCATGAGCCTGCCCGAGGCCGTCGCCGCTCCGCGCATCTCCCAGCGGAACCGGACGACGACCGAGGCCGAGCCCGCGTTCCTCGACTCACCGGAACGCCCGGCCCTCGAGCGCCTGGGACACCAATTCGTCCTGGCCCCACAGGCGTTCACCCCCTCTCCGGAGATCGGGGCGGCGACCGCGCTGGAGTTCCTGCCCGACGGCAGGCTCGAAGCGGTGGCCGAGCCGAAGCGCCGTGGCGGTGGCTCCGCCATGGTCGTACGCGAGAACCGCTGACCGGTACTGTGCCGCCCTGCTCATGTCTCTGTGAGCAGGGCGGCACGCGTCTCGCCTCATGTCTCTGTGAGCAGGGCGGCACGCGTCTCGCTGATCGTCCGTGACGGGCTACAGGTCCTTGCAGATCCCCCGGGCCTCGCTCAGGTCCTTCTTCACCTGCGCGTCGAAGGCGAAGACCCGGGCGTGGCGGTCCTGAGAACGGCGGATGGCCTGGGCGAGCGGCTGGTATTTGGGGTCCCCGGCGGCGGCCGAGGCGGAGAGTGCTCCCGCAGCCGCGTACCGGTTGAGGGCGATCTCGCCGTCCGGCCCCCTCGTGACGTACTTCGACTCGTCGAATCCGTCGAGCGCCTGGCACGCGGCACGGGCGTCGCCCACGGCCGTGGTTCCCTCAGCGGCGGCGCTGCCGCTGCCGCCGGTGAGGGACCAGGCCAGTGCCACTCCCCCGCCGCCGACCACGAGCCCCAGCAACAGCGAGACGACCACGGCCGTCGTACGGTTTCGGGCGGGCGGGGGCGCCACCGGAGCGGCTGCCTGGGCGGGGGCGGAGTACGGCTGCTGTGGTTCCATGCGGCCAAGATAGGTGCGCGGGGCTGCCGGAGCGAGGCCGCGCGAGCCAGGTGTGGTCAGGTGTAGCGAGATGTGGTCAGGGCGGTGTGCTCCTCACCTGCCCTCCACGTCAGTTCCAGTTGCAGATGCCGAGCGGGCTCATGGCTCTCACCCAGGACACGTCGGGGCGCCAGGATTCGACGTCCCAGGACGGCCCGCCGAGGTTGCCGCCGGGGACCGGGAGGTCGTACGTGGCGTGGCAGGCGAGTTGCTTGTACATCGACGACTTCTGCGAGTCCGTCAGGCCGTTCGGGTAGGGGACGTTCTGCCAGGTCTCGTTCCACAGCTTCTTGAAGTTCAGGCCGGCGGCGGTGAAGCCGAGGTCCGTGGGATACACGCTGGTCTCGATGTCGCCGTTCGCCGCGTTGAAGGAGACCTGGGTCCTCTTCACCCAGTCGGACGTCGAGGCGGCCTGGTAGCCGACGCATTCGCCCGTGCAGACCTCATGGCCCTTGCCCTGCCCTGCGCTCCAGAACAGGGCCGTGCCGTTCGTGGAGAAGTACTGGACCTTCCCCTTGATGTCGCTGTCCGGCTGCTCGTCGGTCGTCGGATAGCCGAACGCCCCGCTCTCCCAGCCGTATTGACCCCACAGGTGTCCGATCTTCCCCCATACCGGGTGCGCACCGTGGGACAGCGTCGGGTGCCAGTACATCGTGCCGCCCTCGAACTGCTGGCGCCTGCCCTGCCCGTCCTGGTTGGTCAGCTCGTCGGAGACGGGGTAACCGAGTGCCCCCGCCTCCCATCCGAGCGAGCCCCACTTGTCCCGGATGACGCCCCACACCGGGTGGGCCCCGGTCGACGCCGTCCAGTAGATCGAGCCGCCGGTGAAGGTGTTGTACTTGCCGCGCCCGTCCGGAGTGGACAGCTCATCGCTCGTCGGGCACCCCAGCGGGGAGGTCTCTCCGCCCATTTGCTGGTACTTCTTCAGGATCTCGCCGCCCACTCGGTGGCCGCAGATGTCGGCAGGCGGGTCGTCCGCGAAAGCCGGTGACACCTGGACTGTCAGGGCGACGATCGCGGATGCGAGTGCGACGACCGCGCCTCTGAACCTGTTGAACCTGGCTGTCCGCCTGGGCCGTAACCGATGCGATGTCTCTGTTCGGGACGTCCTCTGTCGAGTCACGGCGGTCACCGTAGCGACTGGGCCGACAAGTCTCCAGACTTCGCAGGTGCGATCACGACCGCTGCGACCGAATCCGGCCAGACACGGCAACTCGTCGTGCCGGACTCGTCGTGCCGGACTCATCGCACGGCTACGGAACAAAGATTCATCTCATGGAGTCGAACACGAGGCGCAGGTCGTCCTCCGTCGTCGTCGGGTTCACGAGGGCGAGCCGGGTGCAGGTGCGGCCTCGGTGGCTGGTCGGGGTGACGAACGCCCTTTGCGCGTCGAGGAGTTCGGCGCTCCAGCTGGAGTAGTCGTCGGGTTGCCAGCCGGTACGTTCGAAGGTGAGAACGGTCAGGTCGGGCTCGACGAGCAGGTCGAGGTGGTCGGCGTTCCTGATGAGTTCGGCGCCGGCCTGGGCGACGGCCAGCGTCCGTTCGACGGCGTCGCGGTAGGCGTCGGTGCCGTGCGCGGCGAGGGAGAACCAGAAGGGCAGGCCGCGGGCGCGCCGGGTGAGGTGGAGGCCGTAGTCGGAGGGGTTCCACTCGCCGTCGACCGTGACGGGGTCGAGGTAGGCGGCGTGCTGGGTGTGTGCGGTGCGGGCGAGGTTCGGGTCGCGGTACAGGAGCGCGCAGGAGTCGAAGGGGCCGAACAGCCATTTGTGCGGGTCGACGATGAACGAGTCGGCCTGCTCGATGCCGTCGTAGAGGTGGCGGGCGGCCGGGGCTGCCAGGCCGGCGCCGCCGTAGGCGCCGTCGACGTGCAGCCACCAGCCGTTCTCGCGGGCCACCTCGCCGATGCCGGCGATGTCGTCGACGATGCCGAGGTTGGTCGATCCGGCGGTGGCCACGACCGCGAACACGCCTTCCCGCTGCTCGGCGGAGAGCTCGGCGACGGTGGCCCGCAGCGCGGTTCCCGTCATCCGGCCGCGCTCGTCGCCCGGTACGAGGACGACGTCGACGTCCATGACCACGCGCAGGGCGTGGGCGACCGAGGAGTGGGTCTCCTCCGTGACGCAGACCGCCCAGCGCCGGGGAGGGTGGGCGCGCCGTGCCTTCGCCGTCTCGCGGGCTGCCACCAGGGCGGACAGGTTTCCGGTCGAGCCTCCCTGGACGAAGGTGCCACCTGCCGTGTCCGGGAGTCCGGCCAGGTCGGCGATCCAGCGCAGCGCCTGGTTCTCCGCGAACGCGGCGCCCGCGCCCTCCAGCCACGTGCCGCCGTAGACGCTCGACACACCGACGAGCATGTCGAAGGCGGCCGCCAGTTTGGTCGGTGCGCCCGGGATGAAGGACAGGTAGCGCGGGTGGTCGACGGAGATGCAGGCAGGGGCCAGCACGTCGGTCCACAGCCGGACCGCCTCGTCACCACCCAGGCCGGCGGGAGTGACAGTCTTTCCGGCGGCGTCGTCCAGCAGCTCCGGGGCGACCGGGCCGTTCAGCGGGGCGTCCGACGCCAGTCGCTCCACGCTCAGGCGGGCCAGCTCCCGGACGGTCGCCTCGACGCTGGGCGTGAACTCGTGCACAGGTTTTCGTCTCCCCCTGCCTCGGCGCCACGTGCGCCATTTATGGCATCCAGCCCCATTCCGCCACGACCGACCGTCCCTGTCCACCACGTGTACGTGGATAGACGTCCGTGCATCGTGGTGATCCCGTCATCGATGCAGTACCGCCAACGACGAGGCCGTCGCACACCGCTGAGACGCGCTCGGCTTGGGCCGATCAGCGCAGGCGCGGCGCGCCTCGGCGGTACGGACGGCCTCCGGTGGACCATCGGTCAGGCGGCGGCCACGCCAGGGGCCGCCAGGCACCCGCCCCACCGCGTGAAGAGGCCCCGCGATGAAACGAACATCCCCTCAGAGCCAAGCCGACGGCCACGTGACCGGCTCAGCGCGCGGGGACACGCCCGGTGGCGGCCGCTACGGGGAGCGCGTCTTCCCTCCCGGACAGGCGGGCGAAGCGGAACGCATCGACTTCGGTGCCCTCGCCTACGACGACACCACGATGGCGCGGCTGTGGGCGCTCGGGGTCGGTCCGGGGTGGCGCTGTCTCGACGTGGGAGCCGGTACGGGCACGGTCTCCCGGAGGTTGCTGGACGAGGCTCGGGTGGCCGGCGTGCTCGCCGTCGACCGCGACGTACGGTTCCTCACCGAGCTGCCCACGCCCGGCCTCGACGTGCTGGAGGCCGACATCACGGCCCCGGACTTCGCGCCCGGCCGGTTCCGGCTCGTCCACGCGCGCTTCGTACTGATGCACCTGCCCGAGCGAGAGCGCCTGATCGCGAAACTGAGCGAACTCGTCGAGCCTGGCGGTGTGTTGGTGCTCAGCGACGCGATCGACCTGACGAACGACCGGACACCCAGCACGCCGTACGCCACGATGATGCGAGCGATGTGGCACGGGCTGAAGGCCGGCATCGGGACCGACGTCTCCTGGGTGCCGTCCTATCCGCACCTCCTGCGCGGAGCGGGGCTCGTGTCCGTCGCAGCCGAGGTCCATGTGCCACCTCTGACGCCGGGCAGTCCCATCAGCCGCTTCTGGGCGGACACTTGGGAACGCGGCAGGGCGGCGATGCTCGCCACTGGTCTGATCGACGACGCGGATGTGGACGCGGCGATCCAGTACCTCGACTCCAACGACTGTGCCGCACTCTCGGCCGGCATGCTCACCGCGTGGGGTTGGCAGCCCGAGGAGCCGAGCTAGGCCCGCGTTCCGTCCGTCACTCCTCTTCCGTAAGGGCGCGGGTCGCCTCCCGCTGGATCTCTGCCGAGCGGCGCAGGAAGTCGAGGATCACCCCGAGCTCCGTGTCCGAGTACCTCGCATGCAGGTCCGCCAACTCGGCCGCGAACGGGGCGAAGAGTGGTGCGAAGCGGGCGTTGGTGCCTGGGGCGATCTCGACGTTGACCCGTCTGCGGTCGTGTGAGTCCTTCACTCTGCGGGCGAACCCCTTGCGCTCAAGCCGATCGATCAGCCCGGAGACGGAAGCAGGTGCCAGGCCGGCGAGTTCGGCCAGATCGCCCGCGCTGAGGGTGCCGGACCGCTGGAGCAGGTCGAGCGTCTTCTCCTCCACCGGAGTCAGGCCCATCCGGGTACTGATCGCCGCGTGGTACATGACGGCGGCGTTGCTGTGTACCCGCCCCTCTTCCCCGAGTTCGGCGAGAAGTTCTTCCCTTGACTGCCCCATGTCCGCTCCATATATTTAGTTCGGTCGAACGAAACATATCAGGCCGGAAGGAGCGAGGTAACCCCATGGACAACATCCACGAGGCCGAGGTTCGCGAGCTCTTCGCCGAGTTCTGCAGGACCTGGACCGAAGCGGACTCTGCCGCGTTCGGGCGGCTGTTCGTCGAGGACGCTGACTACGTGTCCTACGACGGCAGTTGGGCCGCCGGTGCGGCACGACTGCGCGACAACCACGACACACTGTTCCGCGGCGTCATCGCCGGATCGGCGATGGTCGGCGAGATCGAATCGCTACGCTTCGTCACCGACTCCGTGGCGGTGATCGTGGGCAATGGATCCGTTCTCATGCCCTGGCGCAGCAAGCTACCGAAGCGCAGGCTGTCGCGGCAGATCATCGTCTGCGTACGGACGCCGGAGGGCTGGCGGATCGCGGCGATCCAGAACGGGCGGCAGCGACCGGTGACCATCCCAGAGCCGGACTCCCTGCCGGCGAGAATGTCGCAGACCATGACCCGACTGGCTCAGCGATTCGGCATCGGCCGGGCGCGAGAGGTCACGCTCCCGTAACGCCCTGAGTCAACCATCAGCCCCGGGCCACGAGTTGCTCGCAGCCCGACTCCGTCACTCGTCACTCGTCACCCGTCCCCCATCCCCCGAGCAGGCCGAGCCCGCCGGGCAGCCGCTCCCTTCCTGATCTCCTCCGTGGCCGCCAGGAACGCCGGCGCGGCATTTCTGAAGTAGTCGAAGAGCAGGGCGCGTTGCTCGGGGGTGTAGCGGGCCATGACCTCGGCGATGTGGCGGCGGGCCGGCAACACCGCCTCCTCTGCGCCGTCGAGTGCGTCGGGCACCGGCTCGACGATCACCCGCCTGCGGTCCTTGGGGTCGGCGGTGCGGCGGGCGTAGCCGGCCCGTTCGAGGCGGTCGATCAGGCGAGTGGTGGCGCCGGTGGTGAGTCCGGTCCTGGCCGAGAGCTCGCCCGACGTGAGGCTGCCCTCCCGGGTGATCAGGCTCAGCGCGTACCACTCCGACGTATGCAGTCCGACCGCCTCCGCGCTGGCCAGACCCTGGAGCCCCACCGCGTCCAGATAGCTGCGGAAGACCGCGCGCTCGCCCTCGTCACCCGTTGGGGTTGCCATCGCGGGGAGCCACCTCCTAGAGTTATCTGCATAGACGCAGATACTGCCTGAGTTCAGAATCTGCATCAGTCTAGTCAAAGGAGGTGGCCGTCGCCATGACGACTGCACAGGACAGCACCGCGATCACTTCCGTACTCGACGAACTCACCGCAGCCTGGGGACGACACGACGCCCAGGCGTACGGCGATCTCTTCACCCAGGACGCCACCTACGTGACCTTCACCGGGTCCCTCTACCAGGGGCGTCAGGAGATCACGGACAGCCATCGCGCCCTGTTCATGTCGTTCCTGAAAGGCACCAAGCTCGCGGACGAGGTCATCGACATCAGGTTCCAGGGGCCCGACGCGGCCGTGGTCAGCGGGCGCGGCGACACCTACAAGGGCAGGCGGCCGCGCAAGCTCAGCAAGATCCAGACCTATACGTTCGTCCGCGAAAGCGACGGCGACGGCAACGGTGAAGGCCACGGCCGGTGGCGTATCGCCGCGTTCCACAACACCAAGCGGAAGCCGTTGATGGAGTTCGTCTCCCGCCGGTTCGCTCCCGGCGGCACCACGGCAGACGCGAAGTAGGCGCCACCCGGATCAGGTGGCGCCTCAGCCGAACAGTCCCGACAGGGTGCGCTCGCGCGACGCGCGTACATGAGCGCGGGCCGCTTCACCCGCACCCTCGGCATCGCCGATGGAGATGGCGTCGGCCAGCGCCACATGTTCGGCGAAGATCACGCCGAAGCTCTCCACCCCTCGGCGCAGCCAGTCGACCCGGCCGACGATGGGTTCGAGCGTCTGGGCCAGCAGCGTGTTGTCGGCCAGTGCCGTGATCTCCTGGTGGAGCACGGAGTTGGCCGCGTGCACACCTGGTGAGTCACCCGCTCCCGCGGCCTCGCTCGCCTTCTGCAACGCGGCCGCGAGACCGCATTCGGCGCCCTGCGCCACCCGCTCGCTCGCCTGCTGGGCGGCGAGCACCTCCAGGACCTCACGGAGGTCGTACAACTCGCCGACCTGCCGTTCGTCCAGCGTGCGTACGACCATGCCGCGCGTCGGCAGATGCTCGACGAGGCCTTCGTTGTGCAGCACCCGCAGGGCCTCGCGCACGGGGAGCCGGGACACCGAGTAGCGCTCCGCCAACTCCTGCTCCACGAGCCGCGTTCCGGGTGCGAACGTGCCGTCGTAGATGCTGCTGCGGATACTCTCGCCGACGATGTCACGCAACGGCAGCTTGTTCCGGTACAACTTCGAGGACGACATCGCCACTGGTCTCAGCCCACGTTCGCTCAACAGACCACTACAGGAACCGCCAGTCTAAAGCCGGTGCACCGGCACGGCATCGGACCCCTGGCCCAGGCCCGGCCCGATGGGCGTCACCGGGCCGCCGGACCCGCCCACCAGCTCGGCGACCAGCCTGCCGGCGCACGGCACCGGCTCGATGATCTCGACGAGGTCGAGTGCGGCGAGCCGGCGGGCCGTCTCGCTGAGCGGCCCGCCGGCGATGATCACCGCCTCGGCCCCGTCCTCCTCCACACAGGCCCGCACGGCCGCCGCCAGCTCCAGAAACTGCTGCTCGGCGGAGGCCGCGAGCACGACCGGGTCCGAGGCGGTCAGCCGTACCCCCGTGAACCCCGCGGACCGCTCGTGCTGCGCGACCAGCTTGGTCAGGGAGTCGGCCAGGAGCGGGGTGCTGGTCGCCATCGCGAACCGGCGCCCCTCCCCCGCCGCCGCCAGGATCGAGGCCTGCCCGATGCCGACGACCGGCACGTCCAGCTCGGCGGCGAGCTGCTCACGCGCCGGGTCCCCGATGGCCCCCACCATCACGGCCGCGACGGGTGCGGTGAGCCGGCGCCGCACCGCGTCGACGACATGTTGCGCGGACTCGTCCAGGGTGACCGGGTCCACGATCATCGACGGGCCGTGTTCGACGGTGATCCCCTCGACCACCAGACCCGCGGGCGCCAGCTCGGCGCGCGCCAGCTCGACCATCATCGACGTCGTCCCACGATTGGTGTTGGGGTTGACCAGGATCACGGTCCGGGTTCCGGTGTGCAAGGCATCGGTCCTCTCGAAGTGTGCCCATGCGACGTGCGCACACAGGCCGCCCGTAGGCGCCTGTGTGTCCTGCTCGGGCCCGGCCCGCGGTCGCGCCGCGGGCCGGGCCGCCCGGCTACGGCTTACGGCTCCAGGTCGAGCAGCCGGGCCGGGTTGTCCTTGATCATCGTGTTGATCTCGTCCGGCTTGAACTCGAGGTCGAGCAGCGAGCTGATCAGGGTGCGCATACCCTCGACCGGCGTCGGGCCCGAGCGGATGCCGTAGTCGGTGCCGAGGATGAAGTTCTCGATGCCGACCTCCCGGATCTGGCGCGCCCACGGCATGATGCCGCTGAACTCGGGCGCGTTGGCGATGCCGGCGATCTCGTCCGCCCACTCGCGTTCCACGTAGTAGTTCGTGCGGGGCAGGCCGCGGTGGAACATCCAGTCGGAGACGGCGCCTTCGAGCATGACGCCCTTGGCGGCGAGTTGCTTCTGCTGCTCGGTCGACATCCGGCCGCGGCAGGGGTGCGCCACGACGATCTTCCGGATGCCGGCTTCCTGGGCGAGCTCCACCAGGCGGAAGGCTTCCTCGACCGAGACGTGCCCGGTGTTCAGGTGGACGTCCGGGCGCTCGGCGATCAGGCCGAGGATCTCCTGGAGGTCGTCCGGGGCCGGGCCCTCCAGCGGGATCTGGATCGCCCGGGACAGCTCGTCCTTGGCGAACTTCGGGTACTGGTCCTTGAACGGGACGGGCTTGCCGTCGACGTAGCTGCCCTCGTGGCTGGCCATGAAGTGGGTGCAGTGCGCGCCGAAGTGCACGAACTTGGCGCCGGCGCCGTAGTGCAGGGCGGTCTTGACGGCGCGCGGGTTGAGCCCGCCGAGGACGCTCGTCATGATGATGCCGCCGAAGATCTCGATGCCGGGCACCTGCCTCTTGACCAGCATGGAGGTGCCGTTACTGATCCCCAGCGTGTGGTCGAGGAACACCAGCGACTTCATGCCGGCGGCCTTGGCCTGCTCCGCGATCGCGAACGGGTCCAGACGGCCGGGGCAGGACTTCAGCCACGGACCGCTGTGGACGTGCACGTCGCTCGTCCCGCGGATCAGCTCGTCGGGCAGCTCCATCGACCTTTCGTCGAACGTCTCGTACAGAGCGGTCATTTCGGTGTCTCCCTTGATGTGTGACGGATGCTCAACTGGTGTTGTTC
Organism: Streptomyces sp. NPDC046821; assembly: GCF_040645335.1. Classification (NCBI taxonomy): domain Bacteria; kingdom Bacillati; phylum Actinomycetota; class Actinomycetes; order Kitasatosporales; family Streptomycetaceae; genus Streptomyces; species Streptomyces sp. NPDC046821. The sequence goes on from NZ_JBEYYB010000015.1 coordinate 192,496, forward strand.
TTAAGGGACTTGGCTGATCGCCGATGGAGCTAGGCGACGCTGTGCGGGGTCTCGGCGGCGGCGCAGATCTTGCGGATGTGGGCCGCGCTGTCGGTGATGTACCGGATGGTCTCGGAGTAGCCGAAGGGCTGCTGCGCGTAGGTGTCGCGGTCGGGCAGCTCGCCGGACGCGATGCGTGCCTCGTAGTCGTGGACCATCTTGAGATAGGCCGAGAACTCAGCGGTGGTCAGGTCGGGGTGGGCGCTGATGTACTCCTCCTCGTAGATCTCCAGCAGCCACTTCTCGGGGTCCCTCGGCCGGTCCTCGTAGGACTCGTAGTTCTCCAGGGTGAAGTTCACGTTCGGGTTGGCCGCGGTGATGATCGGGATGATCTCGTCGAAGTCGACAACTCCCTCGCCGCAGGGCCGCAGTTGGTAGTACAGGCCGTCCTCTCCGTGGGCGACGTGGGCGTCCTTGATGTGGGTCTGCTGGACGTAGGGCGCCACGCGGCGGGCGGTCCACACCGGGTGCTCGACGCGGTGCAGTGCGTTGGCCGTGTCGAAGGTGATGCCGATGACGTCCGGGCCCACGGCCTCACACAGGCGGACCAGCTCGAAGGAGGTGATCTCCTCGTGGGTCTCGAGGTTGATGCGGACACCGAGGTCACGGGCGTACGGGGCGAGGCGGCCCAGGAAGCGCTCGATGGCGACGAGTTGTTCCTCCCACGTGACGTCGGTCCTGAAACGGTCCCAGGCGAGGCGGCCGTGGAACTGCGGCTTGACGTTGGCCGTGGAGGCCCACAGTTCGCGGCAGCCGATGGAGGCGCAGGCCTCCATCATCCGGCGGAAGCCGAGGAGGGTGTCGCCGTCGCCCACGGCGCGGAGTTCGGGCACCTCCGGGATGGCGAACGGGTTGACCTTGCCGAGGCCGGTCTCCAGGTACAGCCCCAGGTCGTCCGCACGGTCACGGGCGTTCCGCAGCTCGGCCGGGTCGAGGGTGGGGCTGATGCCGAGGACGGAACGGAAGAAGACACCTTCGAGGCCGTTCTCCTTGGCGTGCGCGAGAGTTCCGATGGGCCCGCGCTTGGCCGACTCGGGCATCTTGAGCCCGTCAATACCTATGCGCAACGTTCCGTCCAATCCGGTTGTGGTGGTTCATGGCCGAGGTGGGTGTGTGGGGCGGGTGTCAGTGGCGTTCAGCTCTCGTCGTGCAGTTCCTCCAGGGACTTCCCGAACGTCTCCGGGCCGAAGGGAACGGCGATGAGGACGACCGCGCACATGGCGGCCACGAGGGTCAGCAGGGCGGAGGCTCCGAGGGAGCCGAGGAGGGCGCCGGCGATGGGCGGCAGCAGGGCGCCGCCGATCATGCCGAGGTTGGAGATGCAGCCGATGCCCAGGGCGCGGACTCGGGTCGGGTACAGCTCCGGGCACCAGGCGGAGATGGAGCAGTTCGCCCACCAGGAGAAGAACTCGAAGAGGAAGCCGAGGACGAGGATGCCCGTGGGCCCGTGGGCGAAGAACGGGAAGGCGATGGCCGAGAGGCAGGACAGGGCTGCCGCGACGAACACCGTCGGGCGCCGGCGGCACCGGGTGTTGAGGTACGAGGCGAAGATCGCTCCCGTGACGGCGCCGATGAAGATGATCATGGTGAAGGTGAGGCTGGTGGTCACCTTGTAGCCCTGGTCCACGAGGATCGTCGGCCAGAAGGTGAGCAGGACGAACTGGGCGCCGAAGAGCGCGGCGGTGCAGGAGCCGAGGACGGCGGAGTTGCGTCCCAGCCTGCCGCGCAGGATCTCGGACAGACGCGGCTTCTCCTCGACTAGCTTGAGGTCGCTGGGGAGGTGGTCGCTCTCGACGAGGTCGCGCGGGTTGAGCCGGCCCGATTCGAGGACGCTGAGGGAGTGGTTGGCGTCCTTGACCCGCGCCTTGGACACCAGGTAGCGCGGTGTCTCGGGCATGTGGCGGCGTGTGTAGAGGATCAGCAGGGCCGGGAGGGCGAGCAGGGCGAACACCCATCGCCAGCTGGAGTCCGGTCCGCCCAGGAACTCGGGCAGGTGCGGGCCCACGATGCCGACGGTCACGAGACCGAAGAGGTAGGCGGCCGGGTTGCCGAGGCCGCCGGCGCCCACCTGGAGCAGCGAGATGGCGGTGCCGCGGAACTTGGTCGACGTCATTTCCGCGAGCAGGGTCATGCCGACGACGAACTCGCCGCCCAGGCCGAGGCCGACGATGACACGTCCGGTGATCAGCACCCCGAAGTTCGGGGCGAAGGCGCAGACGAGCGCACCCAGACTGTAGAGCGCGAGGTTGAAGTTGAACATGGTCTTGCGGCCCTTGAGGTCGCTGAGCCACCCGGCGAGGGCGGCTCCCACGTACATCGCCCCGAAGGTGGCCGACGCGAGGACGCCGATCCCGGTCGCCGAGAGCCCCCACTGCTCCTTGAGTGAGGGTCCGACGATGCCCACCGTGTTCTGCTCGATGACGTCGAAGAACGCGCCGATGATGACGATGGAGAGGATCATCTTGTGGCACCGGTTGGTGCCGATTCGGTCCATTTCCGAGGCGAGCAGCTGGTTGGCCCTGCGCAGGTCATTGGCCGGTGCCCCGGCTGCCGGGGGCGGGAGGGTCCCTGGGGCCGCCGACGAGGCGGACGGTTCCCCCGGGGGGATGTTCACAGGTTCGGGGTCCGAGCGGTAGTGCATCGTCATTGCTCCTTTTGCGCACTGGGCACGAGCATGAGTCGCGGACCTTCGGTCTGAGCCGTCCCCCGACAGCACCTCAGGTCCGGCCATGTGGAGGCCGAATCCATACCTACTTGGGATCCCATTCAAGCTAGAACCGGCTGGCGAGCAGCGTCAACAGATGGGATCCCATTATTTTCCAAATGCTGTCTGACCTGCTGATTCGCCCTCAAATTGGGGTTCGATGCAGGGGTTACCGCCCGGTCGGGGCGGCGCTCGGGTCCTCATCCGTGTCCGGATACGACTCCCCGCCCGCGCCCGGCGAAGCCGCCTCCGCCCCCGTCGCGGGTTCCTTTTTGATGAAGGCGAAGATGAGCACCACCGCGATCAGTTCCACGCCGGCGATGACGAAGAGACCCGTGGTGTACGAGCCGGTCGACTCCTTGACGCTGCCCAGGAATTGGGGCGAGAAGTAGCCCGCGAGGTTGGCGCACGAGTTGATGAGCGCGACGCCCGCGGCCAGCGCGGTGCCCGACATGAAGCGCGGAGGCAGGCTCCAGAACACCGGGATCGCGCCCATGGTGCCCGCCGCCGAGAGCGCGAGGGCGGCGAGGAGACCGGCAGCGCTGCCCTGTTGCTCCGCGACGGCGGCCAGGGCGAGGCCGAGTGCGCCCACTCCCGCGGCCAGCGCAGCGTGCCTGCGCGCCTCCCGCCGGCGGTCGGACCACCAGCCGTTGACGAGCATCCCCAGCCAGCCGAACGCGAAGATACCCGACATGATCCAGCCGAGCTCCGCCAGATCCGAGAATCCCACGTCCGCCACGAGGCTCGGCCCGTAGAAGGAAAGCGTGGCATTTCCGGTGATGATGCAGAACAGGCTCAGAATGAGAATCCAGGTGGTGCGGCTGCGCAGCGCACCCCGCACCGAGTGGTCACGACCGCTGAGTTCCTTTGCTTCCTTTCCGAGTTCATAGGCGACGTGCGCGTGTTCCTCCGCGCTGAGCCAGGTGGCGTCCTTCGGCCTGTCGGTGAGAAGGAAGTACGCGAGAATTCCGAGGATGACGGACGGGATTCCCTCGATGATGAAAAGCCACTGCCAGTCCCGGCCGCCGAGCATTCCGTCGGTGTACTTCATGATGTTGCCCGCCAGCGGGCTTCCGATCAGCAGGGCGAGGGGCGAGGCCGACATGCAGATGGCCACGGCCTTGCCCCGCCGGTGCGCCGGCAGCCAGTACGTGAGGTACAGGATGATGCCAGGATGCAGCCCGGCCTCGAACGCGCCCTGCAGAAAGCGGAGCACGTAGAAGTGCCACGGCTGGGTGACCCAGGCCATGAGTACGGAGACCACGCCCCAGCCCAGGGCGATTCTCATGATGGTCCGGCGGGCGCCGATCTTTTCGAGCAGCAGATTACTCGGCACTTCGAAGAGAAAGTACCCCAGGAAGAAGATTCCGGCGCCGGCGCCGTAGATCGCCTCGCTCCAGGACAGGTCGTCCAGCATCGTCAGTTTCGCGAATCCGACATTGACCCGGTCCATCCAGGCGATGACGTAGACGACGGTAATGAACGGGACGATCCGCAGGACCACGCGCCGGAAAGTGCGGTCGCGTTCCTGAGGGGTGGAATTCGTCGTGAGGGGTGCGGGTTCGTGCTCGGCCATTCCCAGTTGCCTCCTGATCCGTCGTGCGGAATCGGACAACTCGCGGCGCGGCGCACACGGGTGTGCCGCGGTCGGGAGTCGGTGAGCGGCTCACGCCTGTCGCCGGTGGCCGCACGGGGATGCCGTGTCATGGCGCGGATTCGGTCGTACCGCGGGCGTGGGGAGTCGGGCGACGCCGGGGATCGGAGCCCGGCGGCGCCCCTTCAGGTCTTGGGGCGGAGCCACGGCAGACTGTGGAGGCTTGAGCGGGGCGCGTCAAGAGTTCGCGGTTCGCGCCACTGAAGTCCGGAACTTTCATTTCCGCGGGCGCTGCGTGACGCCGCAGGTCAGGGCCGCGTTACCGCCGGGTCACCAGGCCTTCCTGACACTTCGTCAAACGTATCCTGGATACAAAGTCATTGACACCGGCACCGCTGGGTTTCAGTATCCGGGATACACCTTGCGCGGTGCTCTCGCCCCGGCGGGACGGATCACCCTCCTCCCCCGTCGCGGCCGTTCGGTGAGCGCCGCATCCTCCTCGTACCTCCCCGCACGTCGGTCGGTGGCTCAGGGACATCCTGCTCCGCCGGCCGAGCTGACAGTCGGCCCGCCAGTACCGCGTTTCGAGATGCCCCGCCGGCGCGAGGGCATCGCGCAACCCTGCGGAGGAATGATGGACACCTCTCCCCCGGCATCCCCGTCCCCCGGGTCAAGACCGGTCAGCTCACTTCGACGCGTCGTCGGAGCGAGCCTCGCCGGGACGACCCTGGAGTGGTACGACCACTTCATCTACGGCTCGGCGGCAGCCCTGGTCTTCCCCAGGCTGTTCTTCCCGGGCAGCGCCCCACTGACCGCCACCCTGCTGTCCCTTGCCACGTACTCGGTGGCCTTCGTGACCCGGCCGCTCGGCGCGGCGATATTCGGGCACCTCGGTGACAAGTACGGACGCAAGTCGATCCTGGTGGTGACGCTGCTGCTGATGGGCGTCGCGACCACCCTGGTCGGTGTGCTGCCCACGTACGGGCAGGCCGGCACCCTTGCCCCCGTGCTCCTGGTGGCCCTGCGCTTCCTGCAGGGCATCGGGCTCGGCGGCGAGTGGGGCGGTGCGGCGCTGATGGTCGGCGAGCACAGCAGCGGCCGGCGGCGCGGGTTCATGGGTGCGCTGATGCAGATCGGCAGCCCGCTCGGCCTCCTCCTGGCCAACGGAGCCTTCTCGCTCGTCACCTACCTGGTGTCCGACGACGCCTTCTTCGCGTGGGGGTGGCGGGTCCCGTTCCTGTTCAGTTCGCTGCTCGTGGTGACCGGCCTGTGGATCAGGACGCAGGTCCACGAGTCACCGCTGTTCGAGAAGCCGGAGCAGAACGAGAAGGTGGCCCCGCTGGCCGAGGTCTGCACCCGCCACTGGCGCAAGGTGGCCCTCGCGGTCGGCTCCCGCATCGGCAGCGACGTCACGTTCTACGTCTTCAACGTCCTGGTGCTCGTGTACGGCACCACCCAACTCGGCATCCAGCGCCAGCTGTTGCTCAACGCCGTGCTGCTCGCGGCGGCGTCCCAGGCCGTGAGCATCCCGGTGTGGGGGTACTTGGCGGACCGCCTGGGCCGGCGGCCGGTACTGATCACGGGGGCGGTCGGGTCGGCACTCTGGGCGTTCGCGTTCTTCCCGCTGCTCGACAGCTCCACCCCCGTGCTGGTCGTCCTCGCGCCGGTCATCGGCAACGTGTTCATCGCGGCGATGTGGGGGCCGCTGGCCGCCTACGTGCCGGAGCTGTTCCCGACGCGCGTCCGGTACACCGGCGCGGGTCTCGGCTTCCAGGTGGCCGGTGTGTTCGGCGGCGCGCTCGCCCCGATCATCAGCACCTACCTCATCGCGGTCTACCACTCGTGGGTCCCGGTCGCTCTCTACCTCGGCGCCATGCTGGCCCTGCTGGTGGCCTGCGTCCTGGCCGTCCGCGAGACCGCCAACTCGGACCTGCGCGACATCGAGACGACCGAGGTCACCGGCCCAACTGGGACCGCCGCGACCGCCGACGCAGGGAAGGCGATCTGATGCCCGACGAGCACGCGAACCACATGCGTGAGGCGCTGGCCGAGGCACACCTCGCCGGTGCGCGAGGGGATCTCGCGGTGGGTGCCGTCGTCGTCCACAGCGGCCGTGTCGTGGCCCGTGGCGGCAACGAGGCTACGAGTACGAACGACCAGTTCGCCCACGCCGAGATCGTGGCGCTGCGCGAGTTCGAGCGGCTGCACCCCGGCACACCGCCGGAGGAAGCCACCCTGTACTCGACCTTCGAACCCTGTCCCATGTGTCTCGGCGCGTGCCTGGTGGCGCGGATCGGTGCCGTGGTCGTGGGTGGCCGCCGCCGTCTCGACGACCGGGCCTGGGGCGCGTACCGGCCGGAACATCTCGCGGCTGTGGTCAAGTCGGGCGGCCCGGCGCTCCGTCTGGAGACCGGCCCGTTCGGCGACGAGTGCGTCGCGCTGCGCACCAAGTCCCTTTCCGGTGTGCCTATTTCGGCCACAGCGGACCTCAAGGAGCAGGCATGAATTCCCCTGCGGCATCGCAGACCGCCGACCGCGACCTCGTCGGCTACGGCCGCTCCGGACTAACGCCGACCTGGCCCGGCGACGCCCGGGTCGCGGTGTGCCTGGTCATCAACTACGAGGAGGGTTCGGAGTACTCGTACGCGGACGGCGACGGCCGCAACGAGATCCCGCAGGAGTACGACTACCCACCCCTGCCCGTGCGGGACCTGGGCAACGAGACCGTCTTCGAGTACGGGGCACGCGCCGGGATCTGGCGGCTGCAGCGCATGTTCGACGAGCTGCAGCTGCCCGTCACCTTCCAGGGGTGTGCGCGGGCCTTCGAGCGCAACCCCGAGGTGGGTGCGTGGATCAAGGAGGCCGGACACGACGTCTGCTGCCATGGGTACCGCTGGGAGAACGTCAGCACCCTCGACCGGGAGACCGAGCGGCAGCGGCTCCTGATGGCCATCGAGTCCATCACGCATACCTGCGGCGAACGCCCCCGGGGCTGGTACAGCAGACAGCCCGCCTCCGTGAACACCCGTGAACTCCTCGTCCAGGAAGGCGGGTTCCTCTACGACAGCGACTCGTTCGCCGACGACCTGCCGTACTACGTCAGCGTCCTCGGCCGGCAGCACCTGATCGTCCCGTACTCCTTCACGCTCAACGACGGGCACTTCCAGCCCGGTCAGAGCTACTCCGGGCCGACCGACTTCCTCGACCACTGCCGGCGCGCCTTCGACTACCTGTGGGAGGAGGGCGCGACCCACCCGAAGATGATGACGATCGGCCTGCACCCCCGGATCATCGGCCAGCCCGCACGCGCACACGCACTGCGCGAGTTCCTGCGCTACGCCATGGCGCACGAAGGTGTCTGGTTCACCCGCCGCCTCGACATCGCGCAGTGGTGGCACGCGCAGCACCGGACCTTCCCGCACACCCCCAGCTATTCGGACACACCCACCCACTCGGACATCCCACGGCGAAAGGAAGACATGTGACCGCCGACAAGGTCATCACCGGCGCCACCGTCGTCACCGTCGACGACAAGCGGACCGTCATCCGTGACGGAGCCGTCGCCATCTCCGGCCGCCACATCGTCGCCGTCGGGCCCCGCGCGGAGATCGAGGCCGCCCACCCCGGGGCCGAACGCGTCGACGCCACCGGGCAGATGCTGCTGCCCGGCTTCGTGAACCTGCACGTCCACTGCGCCCTCGCCGTCACCCGCGGCCTCGGTGACGACCTCGGCGGCGCGCCCGTCTACCGCAAGGACATCCCGCAGGGCGTACTCCTGTCCCCGGCCGACACCTCCACGTTCACATCGCTCGGCGGCCTCCAGGCGCTGAAGTTCGGTTCGACGACCGTCGTCGAGAACTACATCCACGCGCAGACCAATGTCGCGGCCCTCGACGAGCTCGGCCTCCGCGCGGTCGTCAGCGAACGCGTCCACGACGCCGACCTGTTCTCCGTACGGGACGGCGAGTACGTGTACGACGCCGACATGGGCAAGCGTCTGCTCGAGGCCAACGCGCAGCTCATCGAGGACTGGCACGGCCACGACGAGGGCCGCATCACGTGCCACGTCGGTCCGCACGGCCCGGACACCGCGTCGACGGCACTCCTGGAACGGGCGGGGGAGCTCGCCGACCAGTACGACGTGGGGATGTTCATCCACCTCGCGCAGACCAAGGGAGAAGTGGCCCAGGTCCGGGGCCGCACCGGCACGAGTTCGGTGCGGCACCTCGCCGACCTCGGACTGCTCGGCCCGCGGCTCATCGCCGGGCACTGCGCGTTCCTGGAGGACGGTGATGCCGAACTGCTCGCCGAGTCCGGGACCAACGTGTGCCAGATGCCGGTCGTCAACGCGAAGAGCGGCTGGATCGCTCCGGTCGCGGAGCTGCGGCGGCTCGGCGCCAACGTCGGCCTCGGCACCGACCACATGGTGCACGACATGGTGGAGGCGATCCGCTTCGCGTTGTGCGTCAACCGCGTCTCCGACGGCGGGCCGCAGCACATCGCCGCGATGGACGTCCTGGAGATGGCGACGATCCGGGGTGCGCAGGCCATCGGCCGGGCCCACGAACTCGGCTCCATCGAGGCCGGAAAGCTCGCGGACCTGGTGCTCGTCGACCTCGACGGCGCCCATCTCGCGCCGGTCCTCGACCCGGTCGCCAATCTCGTCTACGCCGGCCAGTCCTCGGACATCCACAGTGTGATGGTCGGCGGCAAGTTCGTGGTCCGGGACCGCGAGGCGCTGACCGTCGACGAGCAGGCGATCGTCGAGCGGGCGCAGCATCGCGCGGAGGAACTATGGCGGTCGATCGGCGGCTGGCGTCCGGCGGGCGTCGCCGGCGACTGCCGCTGCTGACGGGGGAAGAGTCATGACGCAGCAGACACAGCCGGCGGAGGCGACCGGCTCCGGGCGCCCACTCGGCGACCTGGACCGGCTCTCCGTCGTCGAGGCCGCGGCCGCCGTCACGTCCGGGCGGCTGACCGCCACCGACTTGATGGAGGCCGTCCTCGACCGGGCCCGGCGCACAGAGCCGCTGGTGAACGGCTATGTGCACCTCGACAAGCAGGCGGCCCTCACGGCGGCCCGGGAAACAGATCGCCGTCAGGCGGACGGCATTCCCCCGGGCCCCTTGCAGGGCGTCCCGATCGGCGTGAAGGACCTGATCGCCACCGCCGACATGCCGACGGCAGCGGGCTCACGCGTCCTCGCCGGCCACCGCCCGACCGCCGACGCCGATGTCGTACGCCGTCTGCGCCGCGCCGGAGCCGTGGTGGTCGGCAAGCAGTGGACCCATGAATTCGGGTGCGGTATGGACGAGCCGCCCACCCGCAACCCCTGGGACCTGAGCCGCTATCCCGGCGGGTCTACGGCCGGGGGCGGTGTGTCCGTCGCCGTGGGGTCCTCGTTCGCCGCCATCGGTACCGACGGCGGTGGCTCGATCCGTAAACCGGCCGCGCTGAACGGGCTGGTGGGGCTCAAGCCCACCTCGGGTCTGATCAGCATGAACGGCGTCGTCCCCGGCAGCACGAGCCTGGACCACATCGGGTGGCTGACCCGTTCGGTGGCCGATTCCGCCCTGCTGCTGTACGCGCTCACGGGCGGCAAGGCGCCCCAACTGCCGGTCCACCACAGGGCAGTTGACCTGGACGGAGTGCGGCTCGGGTGCCCGTCCTTCTTCTTCCGGGATCTCGACCCGGAGGTGGAACGGCTCACCCGAGCGTGCCTCGACACGCTCCGGGGCGCCGGGGCGGTGGTCGTGGACCTCGACATCCCCGAACTCGATGCGGCCGCCGAGGCGCACGGCACCCTCATGTCGGCCGAGTCGTACGGGTTGCACGCGGACTGGCTGGCCGAGTCCGGCGACCTGTACCACCCACGCACACGCGAGTCCCTCCTGGCCGGCGAACATGTCACCGTCGATGAGGTCGATGCGGCTCAGGAGACACGTGCCCGACTGCAGAAGGCACTCGACGTCGCCTTCCGCGACCATGCGCTCGACGTGCTGTGCGGGCCCACCTTGCCCATCCAGGCAGTGCGCATGGAGGACATGGACCCCGGACGCATGTTGCCGGAGTACTGCCGGTTCACGCTGCCGTTCAACCTCTCGGGAAACCCGGCGGTCAGCGTGCCGTGCGGCATGAGCCGCGAGGGGCTGCCCGTCGGGTTCCAGATCGCGGCACGGCCGCACGGGGAGAGGACGGCTCTGCGGTGCGCCGCGGCCGTCGAAGCCGCGGGACTGTGGGCCTCGCCCCGGCCCGAACTCGGCTGGAGCTAGGCTCCGTACAGGGGCGACCGGGTGGCACGTGTGCCCGTATACGATCTCTACCGGCTGCTGAGGAGGCGGAGTTGACCGGAAAAGGCATGACCCGAGTCATTGGCGGACCGGACTATCCCCTGCGGGACCAGGTACGCGACGAGCTCCGGGACCGCATCGTGGACGGCCGGCTCGGTCCGGGCAAGCGGCTCATCGAGCAGGAACTCGCCAACGAGTTCAGCGTGTCCCGGATTCCCGTGCGTGAGGCGCTGCGGATGCTCCAGGCGGAAGGGTTCGTGGACTCCGTGCCCCGCCGCGGGGTGGTGGTGAGCCAGCTTTCGCGGAGCGACCTGGAGAGTCTCTTCGACGTGCGCTCCGCGCTTGAGGTACTGGCGTTCCGGCAGGCGGCCGAGAACGCAACTGCCAGGGACATCAAGCGACTTGAGCAGTTGCTGGAGCGCGCCCGGCGGGCCACCGAGAAGGGTGACCGCAAGAAGGTGAAGCAGACGAACATCGAGTTCCACGAGACGGTCGTGCAGATCGCGGGGAACCGGTTCCTCACCTCGGCCCTGGAACCGCTGAACGGTCGGCTGCGGTGGCTCATCGAGCGCAGCGACGAGCACGAGCGGCAGTGCGCCGACCATGCCGCGCTCCTCGAAGCCATCGCCGACCACGACGCCGACCGGGCGGCCGCGTCGGCCCTGGCACATGTGCACATCGGCCGCGCCCACGCGCTCGCCCACTACGACGCGGCGCTCGCCGAGCAGACGGCTTGACGTCGCCAGAAAGCGTCAACTCACGTCCAGCGGAACGCCGTTGGCTCGTAGCACCTCGCGCAGGTCCAGGATCAGTGGGAACACCTCGTGGTTCCAGTCCTGGCCCTGTTCGTCCCAGGCACGTTGCTCGGCCTCGACCGCCATCCGGTCCTGCGCGAACACCCGTTCGGTGAAGCGCCGGATCAGCGGCCACGCCAGCTGGAGCACTCCGGGAACGGGCGGCTTCTGGATCATCAGCAGGCCGTAGGCGTGGTTGACGCGCTGCTCGGCGTCCTCGGGCACGTAGGCGGCCCAGAGGGAGAACGCGGGCAGTCGGGCACCGTCGGGGACGTCCTGAAGGGTCTGGTACGGGTACTGGGTGCGGATGGTGATCTCGTCGGGTGTCTGCGCTCCGCCGAGGCCCTCGGCGGACAGGAAGCCGGCGCCGCGATCCTTCCTGCCCCCTGCGGGGACGAACAGATAGCGGGCCTCGACGAAGTTCGGACCGCTCTCGTACCCCAGCAACTCGGGCTGGATCCTGCCCAGCACGCTGCGGTGCAGGAACTGGTGGTTCATGTCGAGCAGGTTCTCGTGCATGAACGAGTAGTGGCAGTTCACGGTGCGGGAGAACGTCATGGTGCGGTGTGTGGCCGCGCCGAACTCAGGCAGCACCGGGAACGGCGCCGACTCGGCCTTCTCCGGGTCACCGGGGAACACGAACACCAGGCCGTACGCCTCACGCACGGGGTAGGAACGCACACCGCGCGGAGGTCGTTCACACCCCTTGGGCAGGTACGGGATCTGGGAGATGCGACCGTTCCCGCGGTAGGCCCACGCGTGGTAGCAGCAGCGCAGGGTGTCGCCCTCGACGACTCCCATGCTCAGCGGGACCTGGCGGTGCGCGCACCGGTCCTCCAGTGCGTGAACTTCGCCGCTGTGTCCGCGGTAGAGCACGATCCGTTCACCGGCGAAGACGGCGGCGAAGGTGCGTCCCCTGCGTACGGCCCGTGACAGGGCCAGCGGGTACCAGAAGTCCGGGTCGATGCCGATGCGCCGCAGGTCGGGGACCGGTTCTCCGCGTTCGTCGACGGCCCCGCCGGCGATGCCGTGCGGTCCGTGGGCGCGGTCACCCTCCGTTGTCGGCAGCGCCTCGGTCATGTGCTCCGCTCCCTTGGCTGGACTCCCCTTCCCACGGTGGAGGCAGGCCGCGCGGACGGCAACCGCGGCACCGCCTTGCCCCGTTCCCGCCTGCCTTGCCCCGTTCATGCCTTACGCCATTTGCCTGTTCGGCCGCCCCTGGGCGCGTTACTCGGGCTTCGTCCTGTCCGGCGCGGCCATGACTCTGTGCGATCGTGCAGCGTCAGAGCGACGCGATCAGAGGGACGTATGAACGAAACGGTTTCGACTCCCACCCGAGGCGCCAGGGCCGGACGCGATCACGCTTACCCAGGGCAGGTCACGGTCCACGATCGTGCGGATCTGCACGACCTCCTCCGCACGGCACTCGCCCTCGAACACGCCACCATTCCCCCCTACCTCTGTGCGCTCTTCTCCCTCAAGGAAGGGCAGAACCAGGACGTCGGGGAGATCATCCACAGCGTCGTGATGCAAGAGATGCTGCACATGGCTCTCGTCGGCAACATCATGAACGCGGTCGGTGCCACCCCCCGCTTCGACGATCCGGACCGGGTTCCCGTCTACCCCGGCCCGCTGCCCGGGGGTGTCCTCCCCGACCTGGAGGTCTCGCTCGGCGCCTGCTCGATCGAGCGGGTGCGCGAGGTCTTCATGGGCATCGAGCTGCCCCACGTACCGCTGGCTCCGGCCGGCAGACAAGCGCTCGCCGCCATCGAAGCGCAGGACCCGGTGCTCGACGACGACGGGAACATCCAGAACCTCACCACCGAGGCCCTCTCCGCCCCTGTGCGGTTCTTCGCCATGGCCGACTACGAGGACGGCACCGTCGGCGCGTTCTACCAGCAGGTCGCCAACGCCCTGACCGACCTCGACGAGCGCGAGGACGACCTGTTCTCCGGTGACCCGAGCAGGCAGGTGAGCTGGCCGAACGCGCCCGGACGGCTGTACCGGGTGACCGATCTGCAGACGGCGCTCTGGGCGATTCTGGAGATCGTCGGCCAGGGCGAGGGCCATGCACACGACCCGGCCGTCGGGCCGCTTCCGGGGAGGGCTTCATGAGCGACGTGGGACAGGACGAATCCACCGGCGGGCCCGACAGGCGTACCGCTTTGCAACTTGCCGCCACCGTCGCCGTGTCGGGGGTGCTCGCGACCGCCACGGGGGTGTCGGCCTCGGCGTCGCCCGCCCCGGAAGCGGCGGTGGCCGCCTCATCGGTCGCCCCGGCCGCGGAGGCCGCTTCCGAGCTGGCGCACTACTACCGGTTCATGGAGATCGTGGAGGGGCGTCGGCTGGTCAAGACGCACGGCCAATGGACGTTCGACGGGGAGAAGATCCCGTTCGACCCGCACGGGGTGCACCGGCTGACCGACCGTCCTGACACGCAGCGGCTGGAGGAGGGCTCCGACGCGCACGCGGCCTCCGAACGGTGCGACCGCGCGTACACCGAGATGCTCTGGACGCTCAACCGGGTGTTCGACGGCCACCCCGGCGAGCTGCCGAGGGCCGCGCGGCAGATGCACGAGCTCGCCCGTGAGGCACGCGCGCTGATGGAGATCCCGAGCGCCCCGGGCGCGAAGACGGTCCTCGCCCCGGCCTTCCAACTGGCCGAGGACGACTGAGACCGCCTCCAACCGGCCGGGGATCGCTGCGACCGCCCTACAACTGGCCGAGGATCGCTGCGACCGCCCTACGACTGGCCGAGGATCACTGAGACCGCGGGAGCCGGGCGCGGCTCGCGACGCGATGCCGCGTCCGGGCATCCGGCCTACGTTGGTCGCATGGCATCGACCACCGCGAGGAGTCCAGGGGCACAGGCCCGCACGGGCGTCATGGACGCCTCGATGTCCGCCGTGCTGTTCGCGTTGTCGGTGCTGGCCGTCTCGGTCGTCCACGACCAGCACCGGCTCGCCTTCCGCTGGCCCGCCGTACTGCTCATCGCGGTCAGCTGCGCCGCGCTGATGTGGCGCCGCCGTTATCCCTTCGGCGTACTCGTCGTGGCCCTCGTCTGCACCATGGTGCTCCAGGGGCTCGGCTTCCGGTCGGGCCCGCTGAGCACGAGTCCGCTCATCGTGTCCGTCTACACCGTCGCCGTGTGCACCGACCGGCGTACGGCCTGGACGACGGCCGGGCTGTCCGCCGCGGTGATGGTGGGCGCGGCCGTGGCGACGGAACCCCGGGCATGGTTCTCCCCGGACGCCGTCGCGCTGCTCGCCTGGATGGCGCTGCCCGCCGCGATCGGTGACGGGGTGCGGTCCCGCCGGGCCTATGTGGCGGCCGTGGAGGAACGCGCGGAGCACGCGGAACGCACCCGCGACCAAGAGGCCCGGCAGCGCGTGGCCGAGGAACGGATGAGAATCGCGCGGGAGTTGCACGACTCCGTGGCTCATCACATCGCCCTGATCAACGCGCAGGCGGGTGTGGCCGTCCATCTCGTGGAGCAACGTCCCGAGCATGTGCTCACCGCTCTGGAGGGCATCCGCGACGTGAGCCAGTCCGCGCTCGACGAGCTGCGGGTCACCGTGAGCCTGCTGCGTCAGCCGGACGAGACGGCCGCGCCCCGCGATCCGACGCCGGGCATGGAACAGGTACCGGCCCTTCTGACGTCGTTCGACCGTGCGGGGCTCGCCGTGAAGCAGACGGTGAGTGGTGACCCGGCGGCGTTGTCACCGGCGGCGGACCTCGCGGCGTACCGGATCATTCAGGAGGCCCTGACCAACGTGCGCAAGCACGCCGGGGTGGACCATGCGCGGCTCGACCTCCACTACCGGCCAGGGCGGCTGACGATCACGGTGGAGGACGACGGCCGCTCGGTGCCCGCGCCCTCCGGGTCCGGCAGCGGGCACGGGCTGATCGGGATGTACGAGCGGGCGAGCACGGTGGGTGGCCGGGCGCAGGCGGGGGTGCGGCCCGAGGGCGGTTTCTCCGTGATCGCCGATCTGCCGCTCCTGCCCGTGTCCTCGGCGGGCGAGCCCGATGTGGCGCCCGCGCACCTCGGCCGGGTCGCCGAGTTCTCCGAGTTCTCCGAGGAGGGACGGGCGTGACGATCCGGGTCCTGCTCGCCGACGACCAGGCTCTGCTCCGGGGCACCTTCCGGATGCTGTTCGATTCCGCGGAGGACATGGAGACCGTGGGCGAGGCCTCCGACGGCAGGGAGGCCGTGGAACTGGCGGACGCGCTGCGTCCCGACGTCGTCCTGATGGACATCCGGATGCCCGAGACGGACGGGCTCGCGGCGACGCGGGTGATCAGCGAGTCCGAGGATCTCGCCGGGGTGAAGGTCCTGATCCTCACGACGTTCGAGGACGACGAGCATGTCGCCGAGGCTCTGCGTGCTGGGGCGAGCGGCTTCCTCGGCAAGGGGGTGCGGCCCGAGGTCCTGCTCGACGCCGTCCGCACGGTGGCCGCCGGTGAGGCGCTGCTGTCGCCGATGGCGACCCGCGCGCTGATCTCCCGGTTCCTGGCGCAGCCCGAGCTGTGTCCGGCGGTCGTCCAGGAGCGGCTGGAGTACCTGACGCCACGGGAACGCGACGTGATGTGCCTGGTGGCCCTGGGTCTCTCGAACGAGGAGATCGCCGAGAAGCTCTTCGTCAGCCCGCTCACCGCGAAGACGCATGTCAACCGGGCCATGACCAAGCTGGCGGCGCGCGACCGCGCCCAGCTCGTGGTCATGGCGTACCAGAGCGGGCTGGTCAGCCCGGCGGTGGAGGCGAGCCGGCCGGAGCGGTGACGGCCACGTCGCCGCTCCGGCCGGCTCGAGCGGTGACGGCCACGTCGCCGGAGCGCTGAGGCCCACGTCGCCCGAGCGCTGAGGCCCACGTCGCCCGAGCGCTGAGGCCCACGTCGAGCCGCCCTTCAGGGCCACGTCAGTGGTAGCCCCGGGCTCCGAGTACCACCGATGCAGTACACGCGATTCGCTTCAGGGGGACGACGCGGAACGCCCCCGGGATCGGCCACAGTGAACGGGAGAACGGAAACCTTCCGTCTCATGGTGTTCGGGCCGCGCCCCGCGCGTGGCCCACAGCCGAGAGAGGACGTGGCGCCATGTTCAGCACGACGCAGGAATGCCACACCACCCGCGAGCGACTGGCCGACTACGTGCTGGGCGCGCTCCCCAAGGATGAGGCCGCGGCCATCAGGACCCACCTGGCGACGTGTGCCGACTGCCAGGACGAGCACTACTGCCTGGCGGCCGTGTCGGCCCACCTCACCCCGCTGAAGGAAGCACTGGCCCACGACTCGCACCGACGCGTACTCGGCCGCCGCCACCAGGTGCGCGCCACCCGGCTCACGCTCGCCCAGTGGGTCAGGTCGAACACGTGGGCCGCGGCAAGTTGACGGCCGCCGCGGCTGATTCCGGGGTACGTGTCGGGCGGGCCCGGGCCGCCCGCCCGACAACGTCTCAACCTCGCTTGTAGTAGTACCCGTTGGCCGTGCCGTCGCCGACGTCGTGCCGCACACCGCTACCGTTCACGATGAAGAACGACGCGTTCATCACGCGCTGGCAGTAACCCGGGTTGGGGCCGACGAGACTTCCCGAACTGACGTTGATGCGGCTGCCGTTGGCCGACGAGGACGTCACCTTGGCCGAGTAGGGGCAGTCGTTGTACGGGAAGTCGCTCATCCGGACCGCGCCCGCCCGGGAGATGGTGATGGTGCCGGGCTGCCCGGTGTTGTAGGTCTCCGCGAACTTCCAGGTGCCGACGAAGGACGACGGGACCGAGCTACTGCTGCCGCCGCCCGAGCCGCCACCGCTCGAACTCCCGCCGCCGGACGAGCTACTGGAGCCGCCTCCGGAAGCCGACCCGCCTCCCCCGGACGAGGTGCTGGTTCGGCCGCCGCCTCCGGACGCCGAACCGGAGCCGCCGGAGGAGCCCGAACTCCCGCCCCGAGCAGGGGCGTTGTGGCCATCGGCGCCGTTCGCCCCGTCCGAGCCGTCTTTACCGTTTTTCCCGTCCGCCCCCGCCTTGCCCTTCTTGTCCTTGCTGTTGGAGGCCTGGGGGCTCTTCTCGGCCTTGGAGGGTGAGGCGTCCGCCGGTGACGGGGACGCCGAGGCGGGCGTCGCGGGCGCCCCGCTCGACGGGGGCGTGGCGCTGTTGCCGATCCCGCCGCCGAACGGCTGCACCATCACGATCGTTCCGCCGCCCACGCCCAGGACCAGTGCCACGGGGACGGACACGAACCACGGGCGGCGGCGCTTCTCCTTCTTACGCTCCTCGGCCTTACGCTCCTCCGCGGTCGCCCCGCCGGCCTTGACGACCTCGGCGCCGGCGGCCTCCCCGTCGGACCGGAGCCGGACCGTCCCCCGGTCGACGCTCTCCTCGCGCACCGGCGCCGCCTCCGCGTCCAGCAGTCGCGCCGACTGCCGGGCGAGGTGGCCCACGACCTCCGCGGGCAGCCACGACGATCCGGACGGGGCGACGAGATCGTCGCCGAATTCGTCCAACAGCTCGTCCACGGAAGGGCGTTCGTCGACCGGCTTGGCCAGGCAGCGGGATATCAGGGCGCGCAGGCGCTCGTCGCGGACCCTTCCGAGGTCGGGCTCGGCCTCGACGATCTGGTACATGACCGCGTGCTGGTTGCTTGCCCCGTGCCCGAACGGCAGCGTGCCGGTGGCCGCGTACGTCAGCACACAGCCCAGGGTGAACACGTCGCTCTTGGGGACCGCGCTCTCGCCTCGCACCTGCTCCGGGGCCATGAAGCCGGGCGAGCCGATGACCATTCCCGTGCTGGTCAGCAGGGATTCGACGGAGGTCTCGGCGGCGCGGGCGATGCCGAAGTCGATGACCTTGGGGCCTTCGACCGTGAGCATCACGTTCGACGGTTTGAGGTCGCGGTGGACGATTCCGGCCGCGTGAATGTCCTGGAGGGCGCGCAACAGCCCGTCCGCGAGGGCGAGTACGGACTCCTCGGGCAACGCACCGTGTCCGCGTACGACCTGTTCGAGGGAGAGCCCGGGTACGTAGCCGGTGGCGACCCAGGGGAATTCGGTGTCGGGGGCCGCGTCCAGTACGGGCGCGGTGTGACGCTCGCCCACGCGCCGGGCCGCGTCGATCTCCCGCCGGAAACGGGCTCTGAACTGCGGGTCCGCGATGTGCTCCTCGTGCACCACCTTGACCGCGACCGTGCGGCCGCCCTCGGAGCGGGCGAGGTAGACCCGGCCCATGCCGCCGGCGCCCAGTCTGCCGAGCAGCAGATAGGGCCCGATCCGGGCGGGGTCGGTGACGGTCAGCGGCTTGATGCCGCCGTCGAGGTTGTCGTCGGCGCCCTCGCTGGTCCCGGCGTGGTCCGGCGTATTGGTCATGTTCGGTGCACTCCCCCGCGGTTCCCCACCACCGCATGGCGAACCGGCGTGGAGACAGGTGCTGTTGATAGGTCGTCAGAAGTGGGGACGCTGGGTGCGGCAGGGTCAGTTCTGCTTCGTGATCACCGGCAGCGGGTGTTCAGTCTGATGCACAACCCACGGAGATTGGAACTGCTTTCGAGCACAAATTCTAGAAAGATCTTCTAGTCCGGGTGGGCCGGCGACGGACCTTCGAGAAGGTCTCCGTCGGGCCTCCGGGTGCACCTGCTTCGGGCCGACCCAGACGCACAAATGCTTCGGGCCGGCCCGGACGCACAAAAAAATCAGTCCTCGGAGTCCTCGCGTTGCCATCTACCTCAGTCGTCGCTGAGGCTCCGGTAGCGAAGGGCTTCGAGGGCCTGGCCAGAGCCTACGAGGATCTCTTGCCGGTAGACGTCTCCGCCGTCGGTGCGATCCTGCGGTTTTTCTGGTGTAATGACTAGTTTCCTCGCCATTTGACCGAAGTCAAGAGGTCCCCGAAAAATTCGCACGCCGAATCGAAATCCGCAGGTCACACCCCGTCTCGGGCAGGGATGGGGACGGGGGTCGCGCCCGGACGGGTTCATTGCGGGTGCGGGTCGTCCGAATTCAGGTCCGCCGCACGTACGCTGCCCGCACCGACCATTCGTGACGAAAGGACTGAATGTGGCTTCTCGTCTCAATCCCTACATCAGCTTCTCCGGTGAAGCGAAGCAGGCCATGGAGTTCTACAAGGAGGTGTTCGGGGGCGAGCTGTCCCTCAACACCTTCGGCGCCTTCGGCTCCGAGGCTCCCCCCGGATTCGCCGACAAGATCATGCACAGCAGCCTCCAGACCACCGGCGGCTTCACGCTGATGGCCGCCGACACTCCGCCCGGCATGGAGCACAAGCCGGGGAACAACATCTCCGTGAGTCTCAGCGGCGACGACATGGGCGAGCTGCGCGGCTACTGGGAGAAGCTGTCCACCGGCGGAGCCGTGTCCGTCCCCCTGGAGAAGCAGATGTGGGGCGACGTGTTCGGCATGTGCACGGACAAGTTCGGCATCACATGGATGGTCAACGTCAGCGAGCAGTAGGCGCAGTCCCGGGATCTCACGCGTCGGCGGCCCGATCGGGCCGCCGACGCGGTTCTCGGTACACCGCGTCGGAAGCGCTCCC